>CAYPEL010000009.1:0-33510 GCA_964409635.1 uncultured Gammaproteobacteria bacterium
ATCCAGGCAATTTTACGCTTACCCCCAAATGCTTTATCAACGGCCGTATCAATTACCTGCTGCATAACCGGTGTAATATCCACACCGATTCCGTCGCCCTCAATGAAGGGGATGATGGGATGGTCAGGGACGTTTAAAGAAAAATCCTCGTTAACAGTAATTTTCTCTCCATCGCCAGGCAAATTGATATTTTGATATTGCATAATCTTTCCCGCTATTTTTGATGGCAGGATTCTACCACCGGCATCCAGTTGGCGCACATGTTAAACAGCAATAAAAAAGCCCCGGCAGTTCCCTGCCAGGGCTTTTGATAACGCTTAATAGCTGGTTAGCTTAAACTTCACCACCCGCTGCGTTGATCAGAGCTTCTTCAATTGCATTTGGAGCACACATGATGTTGAAGAATGTGGCGCCTGTATCACTCTTGATCATAGGCAGATGAGGCCAGCTGATTGCAATACGGAAGCGGGCATACAGTGCGTATACATCACCGTCTGAAACCAGGATTTCATAAGGCAGGTGACCCGTTGAACGTAACGGAGATTTGTCAACACGACTCATGATGTATTCATCACCACTGCAATCGCTACCTGTCAGGCCAACACCAAAGACAGTTTCGTCTTTGCCAGGAATATCGATGCGATAAACCTTGGTAGCACCGCCCCGGCCTTTTGCCAGACCTTCTTCAACAGCTGCGATAGCTTCTTCATGGCTATCGTATTCAGCCAGTTCGCTCGGATCGTCAAAGTATTCCATACCGAACATATAGTGGAATTTACGCATATCCTTGGCAACAAGTTGCTTATCACCTGAGCCAAAAGCTTCGGCTTTACCTAAAGCAGATTCAAGGCTAGACAGTGCACTAGCGGCACCTGAAATGTCTTCGTTACGAAAAGCATTTGCAAAGTAAACAGGGTTCGTATATGAAACCTGGATATCATCGCCAACCTTTGTAACAGAAACGCGCTGACCTGCTTGGTAACCACCAAACTCAGAACTGGCAGCAGATTTTTTCAGCGCATCGTTTGTGACGGCAATGATGATAGCGCCATCGTAAGGTGAGTAAGTACCAGCAATTTCAAAACCGGCAGCTTTTACTTTACCAGTGACTTCATCAGCAACGGACTGAATGTCGCCCGTTGTTTTATAGGCCAGTACAAAGGGTTTTATGACTTCTGCAGAAACAGTTCCAAATGAAACTGCCAGCAGTGCGCCAGATAAAAATAATTTCTTTACAAGATTTAACATATTACCAACTCCTCCTCGCAAGGTAAGCACTTCGCGAATATAGATTAACTAGAATAAATAAAGTTCCAGAAACACACGTTATTATTATGCCTGCTCTTTCCTGCATTTATACAAAAATTTAAAACTGATTTGTATAAAATCACCTAAAATCTGTACAAGGCAGATCAGGCCATGGGCGTAATTTGGCGGCAGGCAGGTAAAATGTCAAGCCTAGGGCGGTTTCAGTATTGTACCAATATTAGATTGTGCTTTATATAACAACCTTAACACTATGTTAATAATGCTATTAATTATATGACTAACCACAGACCAATCTGGAAGCCACACGTCACAGTTGCCGCCGTCGCTGAACGGCAGGGAGACTTTTTGATGGTAGAAGAAATGATCTCAAATCATATACAGCTTAATCAGCCTGCCGGTCATCTTGAAAACAATGAAAGCCTAACGGCTGCAGTCGCCAGAGAATGCATGGAAGAAACCGGCTGGACTTTTCAGCCCGAATATCTGGTCGGTATTTATCACTGGAAACACCCTGCTACATCAGAAGTTTTTCTACGCTTTACCTTTGGCGGGCAGGTAGGAGAACATTACCCCGATCATCCGCTGGATGACGGTATTCTCGCTGCCTGCTGGATGAATAGAACGGAATTAATACAGCAATCAACCCGATTACGCAGCCCGCTAGTCATGCAGTCAGTTGACGATTATCTTGCCGGAAATAATTATCCCTTGTCATTACTTTCTGCGATTCATAACTAATTAACAGAATCAGTCTTGAATAAAAACGAAAAAGTCATGGTTGGTTTATCGGGTGGCGTGGATTCAGCCGTTGCCGCGTTACTTCTGCTCGAGCAGGGTTATCAAGTCGAAGCCCTGTTTATGAAAAACTGGGATGAAGACGATAGTGAAGCGTATTGCCCTGCAGAAAAAGATTTGGAAGATGCGCGCACTGTCGCTAAAACACTCGGCATCAAGTTACATACCGTAAGTTTTTCTACAGAATATTGGGAACGTGTATTCGAACATTTTCTTGCCGAGTACCGGGCAGGACGCACTCCAAACCCAGACATCCTGTGTAACCAGGAAATAAAATTCAAAGCCTTTTTAGATTACGCGCTATCCCTGGGCTCAAGCCACATTGCAACAGGCCATTATGCCCGCATTAAAAACAAAGGCGCTGTATATCAGCTGCTAAAAGGCTTAGATAGTAATAAGGATCAGAGTTATTTCTTATACCGATTAAATCAGAAAGCCTTACAGCATAGCCTCTTCCCCCTCGGTGAGCTCAATAAAACTCAGGTGCGCAAGCTCGCGGAAAATGCTGGTTTTGCGAACCACGGTAAAAAAGATAGCACGGGCATTTGTTTTATTGGCGAACGCAAGTTTAAT
Source organism: uncultured Gammaproteobacteria bacterium (assembly GCA_964409635.1). GTDB lineage: Bacteria > Pseudomonadota > Gammaproteobacteria > DSM-19610 > DSM-19610 > CAYPEL01. The sequence goes on from CAYPEL010000009.1 coordinate 2,638, forward strand.
GCTTTCCTTGCTCGCTATTTGCCTGCGCAACCCGGTGTGATAACGTCCCTTGATGGCGACGAACTGGGCACCCACCAAGGATTAATGTTTCACACCATTGGCCAACGTGAAGGCTTGGGTATTGGTGGTATTCAGTCAGCTAGCGGAGAACCCTGGTATGTTGTTGGTAAAGATTTGAAACAAAACCGCTTACTGGTTGCTCAGGGAAGCCAGCATCCCGCCCTGTTCGAGTCGGCCGTACCGGCCAAAGATCTTCACTGGATTGAACTGTCTGCACCAACGGCACCGGTAAAATGCCAGGCACGTATTCGCTACCGCCAGCAAGAACAGGATTGCAAGATTGTAAGTCTGGACAATGTTACCGTTGAAACCCGATTTGATAAGCCGCAACGCGCAGTCACCCCTGGGCAGGCGATAGTTTTTTATCAAGGCGATGTCTGTTGGGGTGGTGGAACTATACAATAAGTAATGCATAAAACAGATTCAGAACGCGCGCTTGCATTTGCCGGCATCCTGCAGGCACTGCAATTAGTACAACAGACGGCCCACGGAAAGCCAGTCGATCAGCTTTCCTTTCAAACCAGCATCCACAGTATTTTTAACCTGGACGTTGATTCTGTTGGTGAGATATACGGCGACTTACAAGGTTTACGGCATGGCCTGGAGCTGGTACGAACCCAACTGAATAGCAAAAATGAAAAACCTGATCTAGCGCTGAGCCGTTATTTGATCACACTCTTGCACCTGGAACGAAAACTGAGTAAGCGTAGTGACTTGCTCGATACGCTGCAAAAGGGAATCAAACGGGCAAAGCTGCAAAGCGAACATTTTGCTGAAACTCACATCAATGTCATTGCAAATCTTGCGGATTGTTACAGCTCAACGATCAGCACACTGCAACCCCGCATTATGGTGCAGGGAGATTCACACCGGCTCAGCGAGCCGGATACGGCCAACCGGGTACGGAGTCTATTGCTTGCCGCTATGCGTTCCTCTGTATTATGGCGGCAGGCGGGTGGTAGCCGGATTGGCCTGCTGTTCAGGCGCGTCAAATTAGTCAATGCAGCTGAAAACTGGCTACAACAACTAATGAGTAGTTCTGAAAATACTTGACTACTACGTACGTTGCTTATTCGACACATGATTTGCAGACTCGCTGTGAATACATCCTGTACGCTCAACGGCAGCTTCCCTGCTGCCGATGGTCTGAAAATCATGTGTCGAATAAGCAACGTACTGCCTTGGTAGACGTCGTTAGTTAACTCAAGTTTCGAATTTTGGTCGATAGAAACCAGTCCCAGAGCCAGGTGGTGACGCCCTTAACTTGGAGCCGTTGCCAGCAGGGATGCCGGCTTCGAGCGTACAGGGATGTATTTACAGCGGGTTCCAAATTAAGGGAGTCACCGCCTGGCGACACCTCCTAAACCCCGAAACTTGGGTTAAAATAATCCTCTGTGTCATGTGACCCTACTCAGTCTTGTCCAAATAGCTCATAATACTGGGTTTGCTGATATCAGGATTTGCAGGAGATACCCATGGGTAATAGTTTTTCGACGCAGTCAGAACTTACAGTAGGTGACCGGACTTATCAGATTTTCCGGCTCCCCTCGCTGGAAAAAGATGTCTCACAACTACCCTATTCCCTGAAAATCCTGCTGGAAAATTTGCTACGTTATGAAGACGATCAAACCGTCACGGCCGGTGATATTGACGCGCTGATCAACTGGGATCCCAATGCCAACCCTTCCCAGGAAATAGCCTACCGCCCTGCCCGCGTACTGATGCAAGATTTTACCGGTGTCCCAGCAATCGTTGACCTCGCGGCCATGCGGGACGCTATGCAACAGCTCGGTGGTGACCCGGAACTAATTAATCCCTTGCAACCCGCTGAGTTGGTCATTGATCACTCGGTACAAATAGATTCCTTTGGCAATAAGGATGCGATGGATATCAACGCCCGCCTTGAATATCAACGCAACCAGGAACGTTATAGTTTTTTGAAATGGGGGCAAAAAGCATTTTCTAATTTTAAAGTCGTACCTCCGGATACTGGCATCGTTCATCAAGTCAACCTTGAATACTTGGCCCGGGTGGTATTTTCAAAAGAAAATAACGGCGTCCTGCAGGCTTATCCGGATACGCTGGTGGGTACAGATTCCCACACCACCATGGTTAACGGTCTGGGCGTACTTGGCTGGGGCGTCGGTGGCATCGAAGCGGAAGCAGCAATGCTCGGCCAACCGGTTTCCATGCTGATTCCACAAGTCGTGGGATTTAAACTCACCGGCGCTTTACCAGAAGGCGCAACGGCAACCGATCTCGTATTAATGGTTGTCGAAATGCTGCGCAAACACGGCGTGGTCGGCAAGTTTGTCGAATTTTTTGGAGGCGGCCTGGATCACCTGTCACTGGCAGACCGTGCTACGCTCGCCAACATGGCGCCAGAGTACGGCGCCACCTGCGGTATGTTCCCGGTTGATGAAGAAACATTGAATTATTTGCGCCTGTCAGGCCGCAGTGTTGAGCAGGTTGAACTGGTAGAGGCCTATGCCAGGGAACAAGGAATGTTTAGAACCAAAGACCAACCCACCGCAAACTACACCAGCATTGTAGAACTCGATATCAGCACGGTAGAACCCAGCCTGGCCGGCCCCAAACGCCCGCAAGACCGGGTGCCTTTACGCGCCAGCAAATCCCTCTTTGTGGAGGCTCTCACCAGCCTCAAAGCTGAACGTAATTTAACCAGTACGCCTGTTACCACAGAGATAAACGGGCAGAGCGTGACGCTGGATGATGGCGTAGTGGTCATTGCATCAATAACATCCTGCACCAACACATCTAATCCAAGCGTCATGCTCGGTGCTGGCCTGGTCGCAAAAAAAGCCGTCGCCAAAGGGCTTAAGGTAAAACCTTGGGTGAAAACTTCGCTGGCGCCCGGCTCACGCGTCGTTACTGAGTACCTGCAGCAAGCCGAACTCATGGAGGATCTGGAAAAACTCGGGTTTCATACTGTCGGTTATGGCTGCACTACCTGTATTGGAAATTCAGGCCCGTTACTGGAACCGGTATCGAAGGCAATTGAAGAAGGCAATTTATCAGCCTGTTCGGTGTTGTCCGGTAACCGCAATTTCGAGGGCCGTGTACACGCCGAAGTCCGCATGAATTATCTGGCCTCACCGCCACTGGTCGTTGTCTACGCCATTGTGGGAAGTATGGATATTGACCTTTATGAGGAGCCTATCGGTCAGGATAAAGCAGGTGATGACGTGTATCTTAAGGACATATGGCCCAGCCAGGAAGAAGTCAACCAGGCCATCAGCGACAGCGTTGACAGTGAAGAATTTATAGGCGTGTACCAGGACGTTTATAAAGGCGAAGCGCGTTGGATCAATCTGGCCTCGCCGGAGGGCCAACTATTCGATTGGCAAGATTCCACCTATATTCAAAACCCACCCTACTTCGAAAATATGACTGCTACGCCCGGTGTGGTTGGGGAAATCAAGAATGCGCGAGTGCTTGCCTTGTTAGGTGACTCGGTAACAACAGACCACATTTCACCCGCAGGCGCCATAAAACCGGACACGCCCGCCGGACAATACCTGCTATCGAAAGGTGTACAACCATCAGATTTCAATTCACTCGGTTCGCGGCGCGGTAATCACGAAGTCATGATGCGCGGCACCTTTGCCAATTTACGCCTGCGTAATTTAATGGCACCCGGGACTGAAGGCGGAATCACTACACACCAGCCGGATGGTGAACAAATGTCGATTTATGACGCCGCCATGAAATACAAGGATCAGGGGGTACCTTTGATAATCATTGCCGGGAAAGAATACGGTTCCGGTTCATCCCGGGACTGGGCTGCAAAAGGCCCCCGCCTGCTCGGTGTGCAAGCGGTGATTGCAGAAACCTATGAACGGATACACCGTTCCAACCTGGTCGGCATGGGCATTCTGCCACTGCAATTCCTGGACGGTGAGAATGCAGCGAGTCTGGGGCTGAGTGGTAAAGAGTCTTACAGCATAGAAGGACTGGGTGACGGATCTGCGAAAAAAGTGACTGTTAATACCCGATCGGAAGATGGCGAAGAAAAGTCTTTCCAGGCCCAGGTACGTATCGATACACCACAAGAGATAGAATACTATAGAAATGGCGGCATCCTGCATTATGTATTGCGCCAACTTGCTGCGTGATGCACCTGGACCACCAAAATAATTGAGATATTGACTTTATGGAACTGACATCACTGACTGCCATTTCACCTGTCGATGGCCGTTATGGCAACAAGACAGCGTCACTGAGGCCCTTATTCAGTGAATATGGCCTGATCCGTCACCGGGTACTGGTAGAAGTGCGTTGGTTACAACAACTCGCCAATATGCCGGAAATCAAAGAAGTGCCTGAATTCAGCCCTCAAGCTGAGAAATTGCTGAACAGCATCGTTGATGAATTTAATGAAATGGATGCACAAAGCGTCAAAAATATTGAACGCACAACCAATCATGATGTAAAAGCCGTTGAGTATTTTCTGAAAGAAAAAATAGCCGATAACGAGGAAGCCGGAGCAGTCAGTGAATTTATCCATTTTGCATGCACGTCTGAGGATATCAATAATCTTGCCTACGCATTAATGCTCAAGCAGGCCAGAAGCCAGTCACTGTTACCGTCGATGGATAATGTTATCAATGCCATTACCGAGTTGGCGCATCGTCACGCTGATGATCCGCTACTCGCAAGAACGCATGGTCAACCCGCATCGCCGAGCACGATCGGTAAAGAAATGGCAAACGTTGTGCACCGCCTCAAACGCCAGCGTAAATTAGCCGCCGATGTACCCATATTCGGGAAAATAAACGGCGCGGTCGGGAACTATAACGCACACCTTATCAGTTACCCTGCCGTTGACTGGCAGGCCATTGCACAACAGTTTGTAACCAACCTGGGACTTGAGTGGAACGCTTACACAACACAAATTGAACCACACGATTATATGGCGGAGTTGTTTGATGCGGCTGCCCGGTTTAATACCATCCTGATTGATTTCAGCCGCGATGTTTGGGGCTATGTTTCATTAGGTTATTTTAAGCAAAAAACCGCCGAGGGTGAAGTAGGTTCGTCAACCATGCCGCACAAGGTAAATCCAATCGATTTTGAAAATGCCGAAGGTAATTTTGGTATTGCCAATGCGCTGTTTTCTCATCTTGGCAGCAAGCTACCCATTTCACGGTGGCAACGGGATCTAAGTGATTCCACAGTGTTGCGCAACCTTGGCGTAGCGTTTGCGCATAGCTCGATAGGCTATGAGTCCTTACTCAAAGGCATCGGCAAACTAGAGCTCAACTCCGCGCGCACCTTGCAGGATCTCGATGCAAGCTGGGAAGTATTAGCGGAAGCCATTCAAACGGTTATGCGGCGCTATGGGGTAGAAAAACCCTATGAGAAACTCAAAGCCTTAACCCGTGGTCAAGACATTGATTCCGAAGTCCTTAAACTCTTCGTTGATAATCTTGACCTGCCTGAAGAAGCAAAGGAATTAATTAGAGAACTAACACCGTCAAGTTATACCGGAAATGCTGCCGAACAAGCAAAATCACTATAACAAGACACAATTAATCGACTCACTAAATTTACAACATTTCGTTAATTACTAAACTGTACGTTGATTACCCGACCGATCATTTACAGACGCGCTGTGAATACATCCCTGTACGCTCGGCGGCAGCATCCTTGCTGCCGACGGTCTGTAAATGATCGGTCGGGTAATCAACGTACGCATTTGTAATTACACCTGAACATCTTCCAATGTCTCAGACTGATTCTTGTTTTTCGAAGTCCTTGCCCGAATCCAGCGCACCAGTTCGCTAGCGGTAGTTGGCTTACTGATAAAGTAACCTTGGGCAGTATCACAACCCAAAGACTGAATCTTTTCCATGACCTGATGATTTTCCACACCTTCAGCAACCACCTTCATCCCTAGATTATGCGCAAGATCGATAGTTGCCTTTACAATGGCTGCATCGCTTGTGTTATTGTTCATATCAATAACAAACGATTTATCGATCTTAACTTCATCTACCGGTAATTGTTGCAGATAAGACAAAGAGGAATAGCCGGTTCCGAAATCATCAATAGAAAGCAGAAAACCCATATTTGAAAGCCGCCGCATGACACGGCGTGCGGTAACAGGATCAGACATAACTGCGCTTTCAGTGATCTCCAAAATAATGGCGTCAGGAGAGATTTGATGTTTGTTAACTAGATTTTCAACCTGTGCTGGTAATGCTCTATCCTGTAAACAGCGGACGGAGAGGTTGATACTAATTTTTAAGTGTAGCCCCGCTTTTTTCCAGCGGACCATCTGCGTAAGGGCATGGTCGATAACCCATAGCGTGAGCGGCCGGATCACACCACTCTCTTCAGCCAGTGAAATAAACTCATCCGGCTGAACCAGTCCCATGCTTGGATGCTGCCAGCGAACCAGGGCTTCCACACAAGCCACATCGTTCGACTTTATATCTATCAATGGCTGATATTCAAGCAGCAACTGGTCGCTATCAATGGCATCATGTAATGCATTGCTCAGTCCTAAGCGGCTGGTGTTATTTGTATCTTTATTCTTGTTATAAATAGAAAATCCGGATTGATGACGTTTAGCATCGTACATGGCGACATCCGCACGTTGCATGAGCAAGCGGGTGTTATTCCCGTGCTCTGGGCAAAGTGCAGCTCCAATACTCATGCCTATGCGCAGTGAAACCTCGTCAATTAAGACAGGCCGTTGCATCGCTTTAAATATTTTCTTGCACACGGCGATAACCTGCGCCCGGTGCGCGCCAGTCAAAATGATTGCAAATTCATCACCACCCAGCCGGGCCACCGTATCTGTTGCCCGTAACAGCGTTATTAAACGGCGGCCAACTTCTTGCAATAAATGGTCACCTATATGGTGACCCAATGTATCATTGACTTCCTTAAAGCGATCCAGATCGATAATCAGCAGCGCCATGTAACTATTGGTTTTCTCGCACATGCCAATTTCGATGTTAAGCTGTTCCAGCATATGAGTTCGATTCGGCAGGTTGGTGAGCGAATCGTGCATTGCCTGGTATTCAAACGCACTGGTTTCCGCGGCCATTTCATCCGCTAACCAAGTGATATGATCATTTAATGATTCAATTTCATCGCCGCTTGACAGGGAGGTTTGCGGGAGAGTCAGCCTATCTCCGTAGCCAGTAATATGCTGCTTTACTTGCTGCAAACGTTTGCTCAATCTCCAAACAATAGCAGCCGATAACAATGACAATATCAGCAAACTCACCAGTCTATGCTTACGCTCAATAGCAAGAATAGGATGATTGATTTCAGATAATCCAACAGGATCTAACCAGACCCTAAATGACAGTTTACGTGTGTTATAAACGGATATAATTGGAGCTTGATGTATAAGATTCAACTGTGATGGAACGGTAGAGGCACCTGAAATTTTTGCTTGACCTTCCGCCAGGGTATTTTCAGCAATTATTTGACCGTTTCCCCCATCAACCACAGCGTACTGTGTATAGGATAGCTGTCGGCCAATTAACCTGTTTAAAAGTGCGTCATTAAAACGCGCCACATAGATAAGTCGGCCAAGTTTGTTATTCGCGAGACTGATGTCTGACGCAGACAGTAAGTACTCATCCCCTGCCATCTGTTTGATAAGTGTTTTTTCGGAATCAGATTGAAACGGTTTTGAATCAGTGCTCATGAAAACTTCAGGTACACCTCGACCGCTTTTATCATAGACTGCTATTACGCTGTTTTTCGTATCCAATACCAAGGCATAATCAACAGCTATGTGGCTAACCAGGCCAGCAGATGATTCCAACCAACGTGCTTCCTGACTGTAGTTGTAGGGCAATGCAGTTGACTTTGAATCAGAAACCCAGCCTCCAAAATGTTTCAACAAAGGCTGATAATTTGCATTTAAACGCACCCTGTCGCTGAATGCCGACAGGGCAGCATTCAATTGCTTCTGCTTAGATAGAGCCTCATGCCTGGCATTATGCTCATATTCACGCGTTACGATTTCGTCCAGTGAGCGCTGATAAAAATAATCCGCCACAAACCACAGGCAAGTACCTACTGCTATTAAAAGCAGTATGGTATTTACGACAAGTGATTTTTTAACGAATATTGAATGATGCCAAAACCTTTTGGCATGATGCGATTCCCGCACTGACATAAAAACCCTTTTATAAAACAACCCAATACAGGCTAAATTCCATAAGCTAACTGCGGCATTGCCTGCAATGCACAGTTTTCCCTTCAGTTGGGTCGATTAACTACATTATTTCCTTATTTTCACTACCCGCCGTAGGTGTTTTACCTGTACGCAGTAGTGCGTAGGATATCGGCTAAATGTTTTAAAGATTGAGTAGAAAATTATTCGTTCTAACGCCCTCTATCCCTATGTTTTATATATAGTTATATACTCCAATCTATCTGGAATAAGTCTAAATTTTACGTAATGAAATTATTTCCAACCTAAGTAGAATTAAAAACACAGCCAAGCCAGACGAATAATCCATTGGCTAGGATCAGAATTTATGAAAAAGGGCACAGTGGTTCGACGTATGAAGTATCCCTATATCAAAAAAAATAAGCTGTAGATTAATATCAAATGACTGATACCTCACCTCTGGAATATTGGCTAACACTAAAGCTCGGGCAATCCGATACGGACATCAATCTGGAAACATCGGCAGACGTTCAACATGCGATCGATCTACTGCTGAAGCAGGTTGCTAACAACATTGAGATATATAGCAGAGAACTAGACGCCCGGCTCTATGACCGGTCTACTTTTCTCGACGCCATTAACCGCTTGTGCACCTCGAACCCATTATTCCGCCTGCGTATACTCTGCCAAAACGTCAAGGCAGCCGTGATCAATGGAAATAGATTGATTGAACTTAGCCGAAAACACAGCAACATCGAGATCCGGCAAGTAAATAGTGATTACCAACATTACAATGAAGCCTTCCTATTGGCAGATTGCACCGGGTTGATTCATCGCCCATTCGCCGACCACTATGAAGGTGTTGCCAATTTCAATGACCCTATCAGCGCCAAACACCGCTACGATTATTTCACCGAAGTCTGGCAACGCAGTGAACCGCATCCGGATTTACGGCGTCTGCATATTTAGGCATTCTCATGAAAAACAGGTAGAATGAAGCTCATGCTGTTATTCACACTGATCGCGCTACACAGGCTTACCTGAGATGCGTAGCCCGGCATCCGTGCTAGTTGTTTTATGCCTGCTTTACAGCGCAGGGCTAGCGGCGTCTTCGATTGAAATCATTAATCTTAAAAACCGCCCAGCTGCAGAGATTCTGCCACTCGTCAAACCTATGCTGGACAGTAACGGTGCTATTAGCGGCACCGGGTTTCAATTGATCATACGCACCTCGCCCGGCAACTTAAGCCAGATACAAAATATTATCAGCCAGATTGATACGGCGCCCAATCAACTCTTGATTTCGGTGTTTCAGGGCAGCCAGCGTGAACTTGAAACAGCCTCCAGCAGCATACACTTTCTATATCAGAACCAGCATATTCAAGTTGGCGCAGGTCAACCTGGCATGCCGTCAGGCACTGGCATTCAGGCGCGTTCCGGAGGCCTGACTGTTGGTGGCAGCGTACAGCGCACGCAAGCACATATTTCTGACGCGCCCATTCAACAGCTGCGTATCATGGAGGGCGCTTCAGGTTATATTGAAACCGGCCAGTCCATACCCTACTTCAGTGGGCGAGTGTACCGCCAACACGGCCATACTATTGTGCAAGCTGGAACGGAATACAAAGATATCAACACCGGTTTTTATGTGCAGCCGCGTCTCAACGATAAACAAGTTATACTCGATGTCAGTCCTTACAAAGAGACTCTGAGCAAACGCGGCGGAGCTGGCATCGACACCCAATCTGCATCAACTACTGTAACAGGCCCACTTGGACAGTGGCTGGAGATCGGCGGTATTGAACAGCAATCCACTTCCACCAATACAGGCATTGGCCGGTACTATAAAACCCGTGAGAAAGTCAGCAGCAGCCTGTGGATCAGAGCGGATAAAGTTAACTAACACTAATTATTATGCAAAAAGGAAAATATTATGTTCGGTGAATTTGTAATCGCCATAGTCGTTCTCGCTATCGTACTGGTTATCATGGGCGTAAAAACGGTGCCCCAGGGTATGGAATACACCACCGAACGATTCGGCCGCTATACTAAAACATTACGTCCTGGCCTCAATATCATTACCCCTTTTATAGACCGTGTCGGCGCCAAAATGAATATGATGGAACGCGTCATGGACGTGCCCTCCCAGGAAGTTATCACCCGTGACAACGCCATGGTAAAAGTCGACGGTGTGGTGTTTTTCCAGATACTCGACGCCGCCAAGGCCGCCTACGAAGTCAACCAGCTTGAACTGGCCATTCTAAATCTGACCATGACAAATATACGTACCGTCATGGGTTCCATGGATCTTGATCAACTGCTTTCCCAGCGCGACAATATCAATGCCCGGTTACTGACTGTTGTTGACGACGCAACCACACCCTGGGGCGTAAAAGTCACGCGTATCGAAATCAAGGACATCACACCACCAGAGGATCTGGTTCAAGCCATGGCCAGGCAGATGAAAGCAGAGCGTATAAAGCGTGCAAATATCCTCGATGCCGAAGGTGTCAGGCAATCCGAAATTTTACGCGCTGAAGGCGCAAAACAGAGCGCTATCCTTCAAGCTGAGGGCAGCCGGCAAGCGGCCTTTCTTGAAGCCGAAGCCCGTGAACGTGAAGCCCAAGCCGAAGCCAAGGCAACCCTGGTGGTGTCTGAGGCGATTGCCAATGGTGATTTGAATGCTATTAACTACTTTGTTGCAAACAAGTATATCGAAGCCTTGCAAAGCATCGCGTCAGCGCCGAACGAGAAGCTGGTACTGATGCCGCTTGAGGCAGCCAACGTTATTGGCTCACTCGGCGGTATTACCGAACTTATGCAAAATATCACGAGTAAGACAGGCCCGGCAGCATGAACCCGGAAGATCTAAACTACTGGCACTGGTGGATCTTCGCCGCTGTGTTGATCACCTTGGAAATGTTTGCTCCGGGCGCCTTTTTCCTCTGGCTGGGCATTGCCGCAGCCATAGTTGGATTTGCTGTTTTTATCGCACCCGCTTTGGCTTGGGAATATCAGCTTTTGTTATTCTCAATTCTGTCCGTTTTCAGCATCATAATCTGGCGTAAGTATTTCCGGGTACGCGCAATCGACACCGACCAGCCCAATCTCAACCGGCGTGGCGAACAATATGTAGGCCGCGCATTTACCCTGGAACATGCCATTGTCAATGGCATTGGAAAAATCCGTGTAGACGATTCAACCTGGAAAATTGAAGGTCAAGATTGCGAGGCCGGAAGCAAGATAAAGGTAACGGGTGTGGAAGGAACGGTTTTACGCGTTGAAAAACAAGTTTAGCCCGCGCAGGTTGGGCTGAGCTTGCGGAGTACAACCTACAACTACGGAAACACGTTATTCAACCAAGTTGATACGGCTTCCAGTAATTCCTCATCCTGTTCGTCCATGTAATGGTCTGCATCCTCCAGGACAATTTGTTTTGAATGGAGGTTACCGGCAGCCGTTACCGCAGCCAGGCGATCCGGCGCAGCGTTTTGTACCGCCGGAAAATCCAGTGCACCGTAGACATCCAGAACCGGCACCGTTATTTTTTCAAACGGAAAGGGTTCTTTCATAGGTTGCTTGTAGTCTGTCGCACCCATACCGATACCGGCAAAACCATCCATTGCGGAACTGTCCCTATTGCGCACCCATTCCATCGCCATATGCACACCACAGCTATGACTAATAAGCACAATAGTTTCGTTACCCTGCTCTTCCAGATAACGAATTCCCGCTTCTATACGCGCAAAGGCGGCCGGTAAAATCGGTATATATTCATAGTATTTTGCTTCCTTTTCCAGAACGGGCAATTGCAGCGACAAAGTATTCCAGCCGAATTCGGTGAGACCAATACGCAGTGGCCTTACAACCTGTTCCCAGTCTGGATGATAACCACGGCCGTGCAAGATGAGCGCGGCCTTATTACTTGCATCTGATTGCGATTCCATATGAATACCCAGGAACTGATGCCTTTCGGCATCCAGCCACAGGGGTTCACCGTCAAAGATTGCATCGACAATCTGTTCGGCAAGACGTGATTCTCTCGTCAAATCGGGAGAAGCGTTTGTAACAGGAATAGATTCAACAACTGATTCCGGTATTTTTTTTACTGCAGGCCCGGTCTGGCTAGCATCACTGCCATCATTCCTATCAGTACAACCGGCTGACAGGCCGGTAAGCAGCAGCAGTTCAAATAACCGTTTTATCGCCAATGCCTATTACTCAGATTTATTGCATGAAACTTGGCATTTGAGTCTTTTTCAACTTTTTATAATCAGTGAAAATATTATCGGGCAGTTTTTCATCAGATACTGATTCCACTTGGTAAGAATCGCCGCCTTGTTTATCCTCTATCGATATGGGTACACCGCCCATATTGGCAACTGCAAGCGCCCTTTGAGAATCGCCGGAATCCATCATACCGTTCATTTTCCCGGCCATTTCCCGAAAGAATTTCATAATGGCCTCAAGCGTAGCGAAATCCTGCTTTGAAATCTTTCCGCTGGCAGATTTCATTAAACACACATCAGCAATGTGTTTGCCATCGGCCAGTACTTTATTATCTTCGCACTCAAGACCGGCAATCTTTTTATTACCTTGCTTAATCAACTTGGGTTTGGGTAATGCTTTAGCTGGGCCATCTGCGCCGTCCATCATACCGCTCATCCCTACTCCCATGCGCTCCTCCAGCATTTTAAGCATCGCCGGATCCAGATTCTCTTTCATCATCTTTATTTGTGGCGCCATTTGTTTACGCATTGCTGCAGCTTGATCTATTTGTTTGTTAATTTGCTCTTTATCCATTTCCATATAAGTGCCACGACTTGGATCTACATGCGCCGCAACCCCAGTTGCTGTGTTATAGACTAAATAATCATCGTCGCCCGACGTTATCATTTTCCCATAATTACCTTTGACTTGAATGACAAAAGCCTGACTACCCTTATCGTTGGCTTTGACTGTGATATCAGCCATAGAAACATTCGTCACCATGGCTGTAAAAATAAATAATGAATGAACAGTGACTAGTTTATTCAGCATAAAAATAATCCTCATATTATTACTACCCGCGATAATACATTATTGCAAAATCAGTTTCTGTAATAGAAACAAATCCCGGAGATCGAACTTTCCGTCAGGTGCGCCAGGAGGATCAAGGTCTCCGTACGCCAGTTGTTCATTAGCTGCCGTAAGACCCACTAATACTGGTCGAACCCTGCATGTAGCCGGACATGGCAGCGCTCGAACGCGGAAAACGACATGTTGTCCTGAAAAATGGATGAAACAAACCTACCCGAGCCACCGATAATCCGGGAATAGCGCTTATTCATGGCTCCTCAGAGCAGCTCTATGACCACACCGTTATTTTTATACCCAACCTTAAATAAGGTTTGATTTTTACACGATTCTAAGTAGATACCCAGTCATGCCGATGCTTCCTAGACAGATCGCTGCGTCTGATACCCAGCCAGGTAGTCTATCTGTTCCGTGATATACTTAAAATGACTGTTATACCTCTGATACTGTTATGAAAAAACTAGAAGATTTACTCCAGCAACGCATCCTGATCCTCGATGGCGCGATGGGCACCATGATCCAGCGCTACAAACTGGACGAGGCCGGTTACCGCGGCGAACGGTTCAAAGACTGGCCTTGTGACCTGAAAGGTAATAATGACCTGCTGTCACTGACCCAGCCGCAGATCATCAAGGACATTCACAAAGCGTATCTGGAAGCCGGTGCAGATATTGTTGAAACGAACACTTTTAATTCGACCTCAATTTCACTTGCCGATTATCAGCAGGAAGAGCTGGTCTACGAATTAAATTTTGAATCGGCCAGGCTGGCATGTGAGGCAACGCAAGAACTTTCCACCGATGACAAGCCACTTTTTGTCGCCGGTGTGCTCGGCCCAACCAGCCGCACTACCTCGCTATCTCCGGATGTTAACAATCCGGGCTATCGTAATATCACCTTTGATGAACTGAAAGACACCTATTACGAAGCAACAAAAGCGCTGGTCGACGGCGGCTCAGATATTATTCTGATCGAAACCATTTTCGACACTTTGAATGCTAAAGCGGCCGCCTTTGCCGTTCAGAGTTATTTTGAAGACACCGGAAACGAACGGCCCATCATAATCTCCGGCACCATCACTGACGCCTCCGGCCGCACCTTGTCCGGGCAAACTGCCGAAGCATTCCTTAATTCACTGCGCCACCTTAATCCGATCTCACTTGGCTTCAACTGTGCATTGGGTGCAAAACAGTTACGTCAGCACATCGATGAGCTGGCCGGCATTGCCGACTGCGGTGTCAACGCACACCCCAACGCCGGATTGCCGAACGAATTTGGTGAATACGACGAATCCCCCGAAGACATGGCCAAGGATATCGAAGAATGGGCGGCATCGGGCTTTTTGAATATTATCGGCGGTTGTTGCGGCACCACTCCACCGCACATCAAAGCCATTGCGGATGCAGTCAGCAAATATCCACCGCGTAAAATCCCTGCACACGATGTCACTTTCCGCTTATCCGGTCTGGAACCCTGCAACATTAAACCGGACTCGCTGTTCGTCAATATCGGTGAACGCACCAATGTTACGGGTTCTGCCCGCTTCAAACGCTTGGTCCTCGAAGGCAATTATGACGAAGCACTCAGCGTGGCACGTGAACAGGTCGAAAACGGCGCCCAGGTTATCGACATCAACATGGATGAAGGCATGCTTGACGGTAAGGAAGCCATGGTGACTTTCCTCAACCTGATCGCCTCGGAACCTGATATCTCGCGTGTACCGATCATGATTGACTCGTCCAAATGGGAGATCATCGAAGCGGGCCTGAAATGCATTCAGGGTAAAGGCATTGTCAACTCCATATCCATGAAGGAGGGTGAAGAAACCTTCATCAAACATGCAAAACTGTGCCGCAAATACGGCGCCTCAATCATTGTCATGGCGTTTGACGAAACGGGTCAGGCTGATACTAAAGAAAGAAAGATAGAAATTTGCACCCGTGCCTACAAGATATTAACCGAGCAGGTCGGCTATCCGGCAGAAGACATCATTTTCGATCCGAACATTTTTGCTATCGCTACCGGCATTGAAGAACACAACAACTACGGTGTCGATTTCATTGAGGCCACGCGTGAAATCAAAAACACCCTGCCACACGCGATGATCTCAGGCGGTGTGAGCAACGTATCGTTTTCGTTCCGCGGCAACAACCCGCTGCGCGAGGCGATCCACGCGGTATTCCTGTATCACGCCATCAAAGCCGGAATGGACATGGGTATAGTCAATGCGGGCCAACTTGCCATTTACGACGACTTGCCTGATGAATTACGCGAACACGTTGAAGATGTTGTGCTTAACCGCCGTGATGATGCCACTGAACGCCTGTTAGACATTGCTAACAAATATAAGGGTGATGGTTCCTCACCGGAAAAGAAGGAAGACCTCGAATGGCGCACATGGCCGGTTGAAAAACGCCTTGAACACGCACTAGTGAAAGGCATCGATGCCTTTGTGGTTGAAGACACCGAAGCGGCACGCCAGAATTTCGACCGCCCCATCCAGGTGATAGAAAATACCTTAATGGACGGTATGAACGTGGTTGGCGATTTATTCGGTGAAGGAAAAATGTTTCTACCACAAGTGGTCAAAAGTGCCCGTGTTATGAAAAAAGCCGTCGCCTATCTGATGCCCTTCATAGAAGCAGAAAAAGACGAGCACACTAGAACCAAAGGAAAAATCCTCATGGCTACCGTCAAAGGAGACGTGCACGACATCGGCAAAAATATCGTCGGCGTAGTCCTGCAGTGCAACAACTTTGAAATCGTCGACCTCGGTGTAATGGTGCCCGCGCAAAAGATTCTCGACACCGCCAAAGAAGAAAATGTCGATATCATCGGCTTGTCCGGCTTAATCACACCTTCGCTGGATGAAATGGCACACCTGGCAAAAGAAATGCAACGCGGAGGTTTTGAAGTACCCTTATTAATCGGCGGCGCAACGACCTCACGCGTCCACACCGCAGTCAAGATTGAGCCGGGCTACCACGGTACAACCATCTATGTAAAAGACGCCTCCCGCGCCGTCGGCGTCGCACAGAGTCTCCTCAGTGAGGATCTGAAAGCGCCTTACGTCAGCAAAATCAAGGAAGAATACGAAAAAGTCCGCGCCCAACACGCCGGGAAACAGCGCAAAACCGAATGGCTGACACTGCAACAGGCACGCGGCAACAAAATAAAAATTAACTGGAAGAATTACGAACCTCTGCGCCCCGTCATCCTAGACAATCCCCTGCCCCCGCAGGGAGAAGGAATCAATCCAACCATCGTTGCAAACGATGGACACATCATATTAAATTTTGAAAACTTCCCGTTAAAAGAAATCCAACACCACATCGACTGGACCCCCTTCTTCAAAACGTGGGAATTAGCTGGCAGCTATCCTAAAATCCTGGAAGATGAAGTGGTCGGCGTACACGCCAAAAACCTCTTCGACGATGCACAAAAAATGCTCGAACAAATCATAAGCGAAAACTGGCTACAGGCTAAAGCCGTGATTGGATTATTCCCTGCCAATCAAATCAATGACGACGATATAGAAGTCTATGCCGATGACTCGCGCACAAAAGTAATAACCACTCTGCACCACCTACGCCAACAAAACCAGAAACCACCAGGTCGTCCTAACCAGAGTATCAGTGATTTTATTGCGCCAAAAAACACCGGTCTAAAAGACTATATCGGTGCGTTCGCCTGCACAGCCGGACTCGGCATCGACAAACATGTCCAACGTTTCGAGGCCGACCTCGACGACTACCAAGCCATCATGCTCAAGGCGATGGCAGACCGCTTCGCCGAAGCCTTTGCCGAATACCTGCACGAGCGTATACGCAAAGATTTCTGGGGATACGCCAGCGATGAATCACTCAGTAAAAACGCACTCATCAAGGAACAATACAAAGGTATCCGCCCTGCCCCTGGCTACCCGGCCTGCCCTGAGCACACGGAAAAGTCCCTGCTGTGGAAATTGATTGATCCCGTCACCAACGCTGAGTTAGCCCTAACAGAATCCTTCGCTATGATGCCGGCCGCTGCCGTATCCGGTTGGTACATCGGCCACCCGGACTCAAAATACTTCGGTGTCGGGAAAATCAACCGCGACCAGGTGGAAGACTATGCGCGCAGAAAAGGTATGACACTGGAAGAAGCAGAACGCTGGTTATCTCCAAACCTCGGCTACGACCCAGACCAGGAAAACGCCAAAGCCGCCGCAGGATAATGCACTGGCATAGTCAGACTGGCCATTATCATAGAGCCATGTTGTTGCGTTAGTAGAATTTAATTTGTGCCAATCAGAGGCCGTAGTTCTTCAATATGATACTTGACCCCAGCCTTGACCTTTACCTTAGCATTAGCCACTTAATTACAGTTCGGCATCGAAATTATCCAGTCACTTAATAATGCGATTGCCGCAGTGTCCAGAATATTACTGCCTATAGGCGGCATCCTGTTTTGATTATTTATGCGCATTCGTTCAAGTATTATCGATTGCTCAGGATTGCCGGGGGCGAGTAATCTAGCCTCGCTGATACCAAGGCCACCCTGCTGAGGGATGACATCACAAAGGTTCATCTGCTCAAACGATGTTGAAAAGCGCAAATTCAGATCACTCTGTGTAGTACCTCCTGGCTGATGGCAGTTGGCACAGTTACTGTGCAGGTAACTACGCACTCTCAGGTTAAGGTCTTCACTCAATGATTGGCTGTCACTCAGAGCAACACTTTTTGCGGCTGTGCTCAATGGCGCATTAAACATACCGATATGTTCGAGCGTTTCAAGCTGGTTGGATGTTGTTCCTGATTGCGGATAATTAAAATCACCATTGAGCTGTAAACTTTCCAGACCCAGGCTAAAACCTGCCGCAGTGGTATGACACTGTAAGCATTCGCTACGGCTAGGGTAGCGCCAGAGTTGACCGTTGATGATTTTGTCTTTGCCTGCGGCATCCACCAGATCGGCGTCCGTTAAGGAGGCGTTCCATTCATAGCTATACCCGGCCCATCCGCCATCTTCATGCCTTACCAGAAAGCGTGTTTCAAAAATTAGCCCTCCGAGTGAAAAGTTTTTTATCAGTACGCTATTGCTGGGGAGTTCGAGGTCGGTATCAGGCAGCTCAGTTATCTTTGTACCGTCAGGTATTGCCATATATCGTGTTTTCGTTGCGCCATCAGACCAGAATGAATCATTGACAGTATAGGGAATTAATCCTGCCAGCGGCAACATCGGGTTACTGCTATCGACACAACCGGTATCCGATAGTTTGTTTGCGGGTCCAACAGACGAGTTTACGTTTATCTCTTCAATGAGTCGGTATATGCCGCCGTTTAGATCAACCACATATAATTCGCCATCATTACCTTGTGCGAATGAGGCAATGTTCAACCCACTGGTGACCAGTACACGTCGCTCATAGGTATTACCTGGTTGCGGATACAGGCCCCATACGGTGCCGCTGCCAAAGTCCCCAAAAACATACACCCCCTGCAGCGAAGAAATATTATTGCCGCGATAAACATACCCGCCAGTAATAGATATGCCATCCGTTCTACCATATTCGGCCACTGGAAAAATCAGCTGATTATCGGGCGGACAGGCAGCGGACTCAAAGCTGGCATTTGCCTCATAACAATCCCAGCCGTAATTCCCACCATTCACGATGAGGTTAACTTCTTCAAATCTGTTCTGGCCTACATCGCCCAGCCAGATATCGCCGTTACTGAGGTCAAAACTCCACCGCCACGGGTTACGAAGGCCGTGAGCAAAAATCTCTGAACGACCGCCGCCGTCACTAATAGGATTGTCAGCAGGAATGGCATAAGGTGTACCACCATCGACATCAATGCGCAGCAATGAACCCAATAGTGTATTTGTATCCTGTGAATTTTCTTCAGGATCACCGCCACCGCCACCATCTCCAAGAGCGATATATAAATAGTTATCCGGCCCAAAAGCAATGTGTCCGCCATTATGATTAGTAGCAAACTGGTTTTGTGCCAGAATCAAATTCTCCGATGCGGCATCCAAGGTGTCACCACTGATGTTTTCTATCAAGCGGGTAATACGAGAAATCATTTCGTTGTTTGGGTCACCGGCCGCGTTAACGGTATAGGATATAAAAACCTCTTTGTTAATAGCATAATCCGGATGAAACACCATACTGAGTAAGCCACCTTCGCCGCGACTATCGACAGCTGATGAAATATCAAGATAAGTATTTTTTTGTGTCGTGCCCTCACTACCAGCATCGAACCAAATGATTCGCCCCCCTTTTTCAACAACATACCAGCGCTCGCTAGTTAGCGGTTCCTGTGTCATATAAAGCGGCGAGTTGAATGAAAGATTTTGATACGCACGCTCCAGCTTAATGTCAGATGAAGCCTCCGGGCGTGACGGCGCAAGACAACGGGTATTTGATGGGCGGCTGTCTAAGCCAAATTCGGTTACGGGTGGATTCTTATCACTTCCGTTACCGTTGCCACCGCAAGCCGACAGCAAAAGAAGTAAGATGGGTAATACATATGGAAATGAAATTTTCATATGGGCATTGTAAAAGTTGATCTGTATCTATTAATCTATAATCTAAATACAGTTTTCACGCAACACATACATTGTGCTACAGAAACGCTGAAAGCATCAGCGTTTCATTAAACTGTATTTAACCTGCATCCCTGTTACGGTACATCAGTTTACACAACACTGGTTACTCTGGCAAAAACCCCCCCGCCTGCATATGCCATAGCTTTGCATAGTGACCAGAGTCATTTTTTAATAAATCCTGATGGTTACCGTCTTCAATTACATTGCCCTGATCAAAAACTAAAATTCTATCCATATGTGAAATGGTAGAAAGTCTATGCGCTACGATGACGACCGTTTTATGCCGCATTAATCGGTCCAGGCCTTGTTGTATTTTCTTTTCGGTTACTGAATCCAGCGACGAGGTAGCTTCATCCAAGATAAGGATGGGTGCGTCTTTTAAAATAGCCCTTGCGATGGCGATACGTTGGCGTTGTCCGCCTGAAAGTTTGACTCCGCGTTCACCTACTAGCGAATCATAGCCTGCTTCAGACTGGAGAATAAAGTCATGTGCATTGGCTTTTTTTGCAGCCTCAATCACGTCTTCGTCACTTGCATCCAGTTGACCATAACGTATATTTTCCATCAGTGTGCGGTGAAATAACATGGGGTCTTGAGGAATCATAGAAATACTTTCGCGCAAGCTATCTTGCGTTACATGCAAGATGTTTTGTGAATCTATGGTTATTTCACCCTCATTAGGTTCAAAAAGCCGTAAAATTATATTTACAAACGTTGACTTTCCCGAGCCTGAATACCCAACCAGGCCAACTTTTTGATAGGGCTTTATATGCACATTTAATCGTTTAAATACTAGCTGCCCTTCAGGATAAGCGAAATCCACATCCTTAAACTCTATTTCGCCTTTTTCAACCTGAATGGCAGGCGCATTGGGCCTATCGACAATATCATGCGGCTGTATAAAAATAGAAACGCCATCAGAAATATTCCCGATATACTCAAAAAACTCCAGGAAGCTGCGGCTAAGACCACGAGCCGCTTCAATGAGCATAATCGAAATACCTGCGACCATAGAGAACTCACCAACGGTCATACCACCTTCCGCCCATATTTTCAGTGCATAACCCACCATCGAAACCATGAGAATCATCGCTGAAACAAACTGAAACCAACGCATTTTTTCCATATACCAATAGGTACGTAGTGCATGATCGACCTCATGGTCGATAAAGTCAGTCAGATAGTCCTCTTCGTAGCCCCCACGGGCAAACATTTTTGCATTCATCATATTGGTGACGGAATCGACGACTTTACCCGTCACTTTTGATCGCGCAGCGGCAAATTCCTGTGAATATACCTGGCATTTTCTGGCTAGAAATATTGAGATGGCGGTATAGAGGAATAGCCACAGTGAAAGCACTAAAGCCAGTTTGGCACTGGTGGTAAACAGGATAATTAATGCCACCACTGATTGAATAATTAAAGGGTAAAACGTAAAGGCGATGGTCCACAGCGCGTGGTTACAACTTATGGATACTTCTGTAATACGATTTGCCAATGAGCCGGCAAAGTGAGAAACAAAAAATCGATGCGAGTGAAACTGCAAATAACGGAACAATGATTTCCTGATTCGTGCGCGCAGGAGTGGACCATTGCTAACCAGTATGGCGCCACTGGCACGGCTGAACAGGACAATCCCAAGATTGAGTAAAGCAAAAAATATCAGCGGGTCGTATGCTGCTTCAAACACATCGACCCCGGTTTCGTTTGCCAGTGTAACGGCATCAATGATCTGTTTAACCGCGTACGGCAGCAAAATGGTGCAACTGGCTTGCGCTGCTTCAAAAACAAATATGGCCGCCAAGGCAACACGAATCGTGTTATAGAAAAACAACGCGAAACGCCATGGCGTTCGGGGAAGATTTGGCGCATTCTCCGCGACAGTAAAGGTAGAATTCATTTTCTAATGCTAACCGGAAACCTCAAAGACAGCTATCACCGAATCGCAGAGGCAATCCAAGTATTACCCTTCATAATGAGGGTATCGCCGTCCTGCAGAGAATTTGCAGTATTCACTACTTCTATAACGAAGGCATCACGCGCAGTCTGATCAAGCTGGCTGACCAGCACTATAACCGGTCTAAGCAACGCATCACGCTGCCAACTGTGTGCCGCTGACGCACAGGTTTGCCATTCGCGTGCTTTAAATTGTGATTTATTCATGCGCGTTACGCCTTGTTTGCCAGGTAAACTGTGCTGGACGACTCACCACCCTGATATGGATTCGGGAAGGACACGACCTGCGCCTTAGCTGACTTGAATACGCTATTGAGTAAATGCATAAACTCATCATCTGGAGGCTCATTGGACCACAGTCCGAAGACGCCACCGGGGTGGAGTTTGTCAGCAAGATTGTGCAACCCCTGCAGCGTATAAAAAGCGCTGTTTTCCGGGTTAAGCCAATGGCTTGGTGAATGGTCAATATCCAGTAACACTGCGTGAACACGCCGGTTTGCATCTGTGCCATTGAATCCATTGCTGACTGATGAAGCGACGGCAAAGAAATCAGCCTGGACAAGCGTGCAACGCGGATCAGATACCAGTTTCTTGCCAAGCGGCACCAGGCCCCGGCGGTGCCAGTCAATAACCGGCTGCATCACTTCAACAACAATGAGTGACCGCAGCGACGGATTTTCCAGGGCTGCAACAGCTGTATAGCCCAGCCCCAAACCACCGACAACGATATCCAGATCGGTACCTTCAAGCTCAGCAAGTCCGAGTCTTGCCAGCTGAGTCTCGGCTTCCGTAAACAGGCTGGACATCAGGAACTCGTCACCAAGCTTAACCTCGTAGAGAATTTTCCCTTCGAGCCTGGGCTCCGTCCGGCGTCTGAGACTAATGTCACCAAGCGGTGTTGCCTGGTAGTCCAGCTCTTCAAATTCTAAGACCATCTGATTTAACCCGATATGAACACGGCGAAGAGACTATTGTACAGTTACAGATGAGAGAATACTGGCCTGATGACTTCAGTACTAACTGTTATTGAGCAGCAGCATGGGGCTTTGTTGTTTAACTTTTCGCGTTGACCAGTAACCCGCAGCTCCGATTAATAACGAACAGGCCAGTGGTGTAATGATCCAAAGCAACCAGTTAAAGCTGTGGTCTAATTTCAATAACTGACTGTACAACACCCAAAGTATGGCTTCAGCGCCAATAATGGCAACAACACCAGCGAAAAATCCCAGCAACAAGAATTCCGCCAACTGTGCCTGACCGAGCTGTTTACTGTTTGCACCCAGGGTTCGCATCAGTGCACCTTCGTAGAGTCGCTCATCCTGGCTCGCTGTGAGTGCGGCATACAGGACAATAAAGCCGGCCAGTAGCAAGAACACAAACACGTATTCCACAATGTGTGTGATTTGGCCAAATATGCGCTGTGCCTGCGCCAACACCCGATCCATTTCGATCAATGTCACAGCGGGAAAGGCACGTACCAGTTCACCGAGCACCGGCTTTTTTCCAGATGGCATGTAAAAACTTGTCATATACGTCGACGGCAAGTCATCAAGCACGCCAGGCGGGAAGATCATATAAAAGTTTGGCCGAAAGGAATCCCATTGCACCGAGCGGATACTGAGCACCCGTGCCTGCAATGGTTGTGCACCAATGGTAAATCCCAACTCGTCGTTTAATTGAATACCCAGCCGTTCCGCCAGTTTGGATTCGACCGATACCAACGGCTGATTTTTATCCTGCGCTTCCAGCCAGCGGCCATCCAGAATTTTATTATCGTCCTGCAGCGTGAGAGTCCAGGTCAAATTCAACTCACGGTTAAGCGCATTATCACCTTGGGCTTCTTTGCTGACGGCTTTGCGCACCGGCTCATTGTTAATAGTTACCAAACGGCCACGCACCATCGGGTAGAGTTGGGTGGCTTCAATAGCGTGACTGGCCAGTAATTGCTGCACAGCATCGGCCTGCTCCGGCAGTATATTCACGGCGAAATGGTTCGGCGTATCGGCCGGTAGCTGCTGTGTCCAGGTGGTGATCAATTCATTCCGCACCAGTGCGATCACCAGCATCGCCATGAAAGCCAGGCCGAAGGCACTGATCTGACTGAGCGTAAGTTGACGGCGGCGCCATAAATTATTCAAGCCAAAACGCCAGGCAACACCCAGGCGTGACTGCAGGCTTCGGCTCAATGCCAGTAGCGCAAAGCTCAGCACAAACAACACCAGTACCATGGCCACCGCGCCGAGCAGGGCCGAGAAGACCAACCGGATGTCATTGGTATAGCGCCAGATCAGAAAAAACACCGTGCCCACTGCAAAGCTGTAGACCATCCAGGCATTACCGGGTATTGGCAACAGATCCCGGCGCAACACCCGCAGTGGCGGTACGTCTTTCAAACGCATCACCGGCGGAAGCGCAAAGCCGATTAACATTGCCGCGCCCGTGACGAAGCCGAGCAGGAACGGCTGGAAACCGGTGGATAATGGCGCCACTGGCAACAGATCAGACAGTACCGCCAGCAGCCCGGCTTGCATCACCCAGCCAAGCATTCCCCCGGCCGCGCTTGCGACCACACCTAACACCACTAACTGCATCAGGTACAGACCCAGCAACGCCTGCTGAGACAAGCCTAAACAGCGCAACATCGCGCTGACATCAAAGTGGCGTTCACTGTAACGGCGTACCACAATGGCAATCGCCACACCCGCCAGAATCACCGCGACCATAATAGCCAGCCCCAGATAGCGCTCTGCCCGTTCCAGTGCCGCCCCCAGCGCACGCCGGCCTTCGTGCACACCGATGATACTGTGGCTGGCATCCAGCTGCGGTTTTAACCAGTCAAGGTAAGCATCCAGATCGGTTTTATCACCGGCGAACAAATATTGATATGCCAACCGGCTACCGGGCTGCACCACGCCAGTCGCGGCCACATCGTGCTGGTTAATCAACAGCCGTGGTGATACACCAAATACTTCGCCTGCCTGTCCAGGCTCGAACGTCAGCACGCGTGTAATTCGTAAAGATAATTTCCCCACTGTCACACTATCGCCCGTAGAGAGGTTCAGCCGGGATAAAATCGCCGGTGCTGCCCAGGCCTCGCCCGATAACGGAATCGAACGTGTTTCGCTATCGGGGGCGTAAGACTCGCTCGCGATACGCAGTCGTCCGCGTAACGGAAACCGGTTATCCACAGCGCGCACGCTGGACAGTTGCAATTTATCGCCATTCACAACCATACTGGCAAATTGCAGGCTCTCGCTGCTTTGCAGATTGAAGGCGGTCGCCTGTTGCAACAGGGTTTTATTCACCGGCCGCGGACTTTTCAAAATCAGATCCGCACCCAGAAAATCCGCTGATTGATTGACCATGCCGCGCGCCAGCCGGTCGGTCATAAAACTGATCGAAGTGGTCGCAGTCACCGCCAGCACCAAAGCGATAAAAAGTATCCGCAACTCACCGGCACGCCAGTCACGCGCCAGCAGGCGTAACGCCAACCGCCACTGTGAAAATACTTTCATGAACCGCCCGTTCCATTGACCACACGACCGGCATCAATCCGTATTTTCCGGTCACAGCGGATAGCCAGGCTTTCATCGTGCGTCACCAGCACCAGCGTCGTGCCCTGCTCTGCATTCAACTCAAATAAAAGATCAATAATCACCTTGCCCGTGGCACTGTCCAAATTACCCGTCGGCTCATCGGCAAACAGAATCGACGGCTGAACCGCAAAGGCGCGCGCCAGGGCGACACGTTGCTGCTCACCGCCCGACAATTGTTTTGGGTAATGCGTCAAACGCTCACCTAAGCCAACGCGCGCCAACAACTGCGTGGCACGATCACGCGCATCGCCTCTGCCCGCCAGTTCTAGCGGCAACATCACATTTTCCAGCGCCGTCAGGGCCGGCAATAACTGAAACGACTGAAACACAAAGCCGGCCAAACGGCGGCGCACGTCGGCGCGGCCGTCTTCATCTAGCGTCGACAAATTATTCCCATCCAGGTGAACTTCACCGCTGCTCGGCAGGTCCAATCCCGCGAGTAACCCAAGTAAAGTCGATTTACCCGAACCCGACACCCCCACAATGGCCACCGACTCTGCCGCATGGATTTTTATCTCCACATCGGTCAGAATATCCAGCCAGCCGTTGGCTGTCTGCACACGTTTGGACAGGCCGCTGGCGGCGACCCGAATAGTATTCTGATTGGCTGACATGAAAATAAAGACCCTGTTACTGTTATTAATCCCGTTTCTATTGTCGTTACAGACCGTGCACGCAGACAACATACTGGTAGTCGGCGACAGCCTGAGCGCCGCCTACGGCATACCGGTCGAACAAGGCTGGGTGCATCTACTGCAACAACGCCTCGCCAGCGCCGAACCCCCACATACCAGCTTCACCAACGCCAGCATAAGCGGCGACACCACCGCCAACGCACGCACACGGCTCAAATCGATCATCGCCCAGCAAACACCCGACATTGTCATCATCGAAGTCGGCGGTAACGATGCCTTGCGCGGCTTATCCCTTAGCGCCATGTACGACAACCTGGCAGAGATGATTAAAACCGCGCAACAACACAAAGCAAAAGTACTGCTCGTCGGCGTCGATATACCACCTAACTATGGCCCAGTTTACACAGAAAAGTTCCGCTCGGTATACAGCGATCTGGCAAAGGAATTTCAGGTCGCGCTGTTACCTTCGCTGCTTGAAAATATTGGCACAAAACCTGAACTGATGCAGGCCGATGGGATTCATCCTAATGGCAAGGCACAGCCGATGATGGCGGCGTTAGTAGAGAAGTATTTGTTGCCGATGCTAGGACAAAGCCTGAACTTGAAAGTGGATCAATAATTTTTCGATATTTGACCCCAGCATGGAGATTGTTTAAATATCCAATAAATTCCGGGGAGGATGGTTTGGATCAAACAATGTTGTTCCGCCATTTTTTACGCTTTTCCATTCTAATGGAGCAAGCGTTGCAATCAATAGAAACGCTGCAACAATACGCCCCCATTATATCCAAATTACGAGAACCTGTCCGATACCTCATCGATTCACATAGCAGCCGCATGTGATGATGCTTATGCAATACCACTCGCGGCAATGCTGCGTTCCTTGACAGACCATCTTGGGGCGGGCCGCTCGGTCGTAGCGCATATGTACTGGCCAAGTCCGACCGGACACTTTTTTAGAGAATTTTCAGAGTTTATTGATGACTGATCACCATTCGGCGTATGTAGTCTTACAAGGTTGTAGTATTTCATGTAAGCGGCCACATCATTTTTCATATGCTCACGGGTAGTTTGAGCCACTTTAAAGATCCATTCGTGTTTAAGGCTTCCAAAGAAGCGTTCAACCACGGCATTATCCCAACACGCGCCGACATCGCCCATGCTCGCTCGTATACCCTATTCATCCAGCAATTTCCGGTCACTATGAAAGACCAGCCCCTGATGGAGAATGTTGGCCAAGTAGAGGCACTCTAGCAATAAAAGTTTGTAAAACACAAACATGATAACGCAATCATGTATTTCTGCTTTACCCATGCAGAGTCACATATATCTTGTGTAAATAATAGGTTATACGCCCTTACTGGCATATAAGATGTGTAGTTGGCGCAGAATATGCAACAGGGTGATAGCAAGATTAATTTCCGTAACCTGGTACGAAGAGAATGGCAAAGCAAGAGATAAACAGCAACCTGTCAGCAGTACTACTGACCGTAGGTTTGATGATCACAGCCGTGTCAGTCAACGCTGAACACAATGGTTTTATCTTAAAGCATGCAGATTCAGATAAATACCAGTGGCGGCAGGTGGCCGATGACTTTTCGCTTAGCGAATACAGAGAAATCTACCGTCATAACAAGCGTGTCATACGATCAACTGTGAGGTTATATTCAGAGAGTGCAGCGCAGTCGATAGGGCTACCTGAAAAAGCAAGGCAATTGATCGGGGTGGCTACAGGCGCAGCCTCTAGCCTGCTCACCAATCACGATATACGATTCCGTTTGAATAATGAAAAAACATTTGCACTTGAGGTCAGAGATCCCGCCAAAAATAACAGGGCTCTATATCTAAACTATAAGCTGAAGTGGTAAAAATAATAATCCCGAAATAGGAATTAAAATCCATTTTGAATAACCGGATATCAAATACTGATTATTGCTTCAACCGATAGCCCGTCTTAAACATCCACCAAACGATAAGCAGGCAAACTCCCAGAAATACTAGTATAACAGCCAAACTCAGCCCTACGCTGACATCAGACACTTCGAAGAAGCTCCAGCGGAAACCACTTATCAAATAGACTACCGGGTTGAACAGGGTGACGGTCTGCCAGGCAGGCGGCAGCATATTGATCGAGTAGAAGCTACCGCCTAGAAACACCAGCGGCGTTATCACCAAAAGCGGGATGAGTTGGAGCTTTTCAAAATTGTCGGCCCACAGGCCAATGATGAAACCAAACAGGCTGAAGGAAATGCAGGTTAATATCAGGAATGCCATCATCCAGAGCGGGTGGGCAATCTCCAGGGGCACAAATAATCCGGCTGTCGCCAAAATAATCAAGCCTATTATGAATGACTTGGTCGCCGCTGCACCTACATACCCAAGCAAAATCTCAATAAACGAAATCGGCGCGGACATAACTTCGTAGATGGTACCGTTAAATTTTGGAAAGAATATTCCGAAAGAGGCATTGGAAATACTCTGGGTCAGTAAGGCCAGCATGATCAGCCCGGGAACAATGAAGGCACCGTAAGACACACCATCGATCTGTTCTATGCGCGAACCAATGGCTGATCCAAACACCACGAAATAAAGGGATGTGGATAAAACCGGTGACACAAAACTCTGCAGCAGCGTCTCCCAGGCACGCAGCATTTCGTATTTGTAGATGACCTTGACAGCTTGTTTATTCATGGCCTGGCGTTCACCAAATTGATAAAAATATCTTCCAACGAACTTTGCGTGGTTTGAATGTCTTTTATCGGCAACCCCGCCACACTGATGGCTCGCAGTAGCGCATCAACACCTGTTCTGTTTTCATGCGGATTATAAGCATAAGTGAGCCGGCCACCACGGCTTGAAAGATCCAGCGCCCAGTCAGAAAGCGCCTCAGGCACGGCAGATAGGGGTTCATTTAGCGTAATAATTATCTGCTTGGTTCCCAGTTTATGCATTAAAGACTGCTTGTCATCCACCAGTAACAATTCTCCTTCACTGATGATACCAACGCGATCAGCAATGGCTTCTGCCTCGTCTATATAGTGGGTAGTCAGGATGATGGTGACACCCGATTCACGCAAACGCCCTACTTGCGCCCACATATCCTTACGCAGCTCGACATCCACACCGGCTGTTGGTTCGTCCAGGAATAATACCCTGGGTTCATGCGACAGCGCCTTACCAATCAACACCCGGCGCTTCATGCCCCCAGATAATGTCATCAGGGCATTGTCTTTCTTATCCCATAACGACAGGTCTTTGAGTAATTTCTCGATGTACGCTGGGTCCGGCTGTTTACCAAACAAGCCACGGCTGAAGCACAGGGTATTCCACACCGTTTCAAAAGCGCCGAGGGTCAACTCCTGAGGAACCAGGCCGATCAAGCTGCGCGTTTGGCGATAAGCTGACACATTGTCGTACCCATCGACTGTCACCGTTCCTGTAGTGGCGTTAACAATACCGCAAATTATCGAGATTAACGTAGTCTTACCCGCACCATTTGGTCCTAGCAGCGCCAGGATTTCACCACGGGTAATGTCCAGGTTCACAGACTTCAGGGCTTGATAACCACCGGCGTATGTTTTTGACAGGTTTGAGACAGAGACTATGGGTTGCATTAAATGGTTTTAGAGGCAAGCTAATTTTCCGGCTTTAGGCCTGACTCCGGCATTTCCTTGATATAAAGATCCTGCTTGCTAAAAGGTATTTCAATATTTTCACGGGTGAAACGTTTATAGACTTCAGTCAGCAGTAAATCAATCGCCCTGCCACGCAAGGAAGGCTCCTGTACCCAACAGAGTAAATCGAAGTTCAAGCTTGAGTCACCAAAAGCCCGGAAGCGTACCCGGGGTTCCGGATCTTTGCAGGCCATTGCATTATTTTGCGCTACATCCATTAACAGTTCACGCACCTGGTCGACATCCGAACCGTAAGCAATGCCAACCGGGATACGAATCCGGTACTTTTGATGTGGTCCTCCAGATTCGTTGACAATTTTGGAATTGCCCATGATGGAGTTCGGGATGGTCAGTTCGACATCATCGCGTGTCAGCATGCGCGTACTGCGAATACCAATCTTAGTAATTTCTCCACGCTCTTTAGAATCCAGCACGACGTAATCGCCTATTTTATAAGGCATATCTGCCAGGATAAATACACCTGAAAACAAATTGGCCAATGTATCCTTGGCTGCAAAACCCACTGCAATACCGACAATACCCGCCGATGCCAGCCATGCGGTCATGTCGATATTCCAGGTTTCGAAGATTAAATAAATGGCTATAGCGACAATAAGAATAACCGCCAGGTTCTCGAATAAGGGCGCCGTTGCGGGCTGTAGAAATTTTGGCGATTTAGTATCGGAAACCTGGCCACGTAAAATCGCTTTCGACATGCGCACCAGAAAAACCATCCAGACAAAAACACCGATGGACTGGAGCAGAGAAATGAGTCCGGCCTGTAACTTGTCTGTTATCGGCAGTAAGCGAACAGCCAGGGACAGACCGAACATCAATACAGTATAACTCAGCGGTGTCCGCAAGGCGGCAAAGATGGCGTCATCCAGTGTCGATGTGGTGCGGGCTGATAGTTTCTTCAGTAATCCAATTAGCCCCCATACAATGAAGCGGGAAAACAGTACCGTAATAACAACGACAATGCCCGCCTGAATATAGGGCCGCCCGCCGAATAGTTCGAGAACCGGGTTCAGGAATTCTTGTAATTGATCCATGGTACTGAAGTGTACATGGATTTAGCCGGATTAGAAAAAACGCGTACCGGTGACTATCATCTGCTC
>CAYPEL010000010.1:0-32512 GCA_964409635.1 uncultured Gammaproteobacteria bacterium
CGCATTTGCGACGTTGATGCCATTATTGACAGAGCCGCCTGCGCCCGCGTTGCCACCGCTACCGTTTGCGCTGTTGTTGCCGTTATTGGAGCTGCCGCCATTACCCGCTGCTGCACCATCAGCTAGATTGGTTCCACTGGCTGTCGTACCGCCTGCGCCACCCGCTGCACCGTTACCACCATCAGCGGTATTAGTGCCGTTGCTAGGCACACCACCGTCAGCATTTGCAGATGCGCTGGTGTCACCTGTTGCAACGCCCCCGGCGCCACCGTTAGCGTCACCATCACCGCTCGCCAGGCCGCCAACTCCGCCGGCATTATCAGCGCCGCCATTGGCATCGCCGTTGCTAACATTAATCGCGCCACCGTTACCACCATTACCACCGTATGAGTCACCAGCCCCGTCGGCATTGCCGCCATTACCGTCTCCGCCGTTGCCACCATTTGCAGAGCCACTGACGCTGATAACGCCACCGTCTCCGCCAGCACCGCCATTACTGCCATTGGCCTGGCCGCCGTCGCCACCATTGCCACCAAGCGCACCGTTACCGCCGAGTCCGCCCGTTATATTAATGGGTGCGCCGGTAATGTTAGCTTCAAGTGTTTGGTACGAAATGACTTCGGTCACATCGTTAAAAGACTCACTGTTGGCCGTGGCCGTACCGCCTGCGCCCGCTGTTGAGTGGCCTGCTGTGCCACCCGCACCGCCGGTACTGGTGTTGTTGCCGTTTGCGGTGGCATCCTGGGTGGTTGAATTGATGTTGTCCTGAGTGTCTGAAGCGCCACTGCTGCCACTGTCAGTATTTAATTGGCTGGTTGTGTTGGCATTATTGCTGTTACCGCTGCCATCACCCGTGGCATTGCCGCCGTTGGCATCCCCTCCGTTACCTGCATCACCGCCATCTGCAGTTGCAGATGCAGAGGAAGTAACGCTGTTTGTCTGGCTGCCGCCAAAATTGAATTTATTGATCGGGTTCGCTGACAAGCTGGCGGTGTAACCGAGCGCCAGTGTCAGTACCGATACACTGAGTACGTTTGAATGTAATTTTTTCATGATTTCTCCATCTTTAAGGTTATTAACATCTAGGTTTGAATCATGCCCCTGAATCTCTGCGTCGGCTCTTAGTCACTGTGCAGCCTGTCAAAATTATTAATTTATTTGCACAATGGCTGTAAATAACGAAACGCGCTTATTTATATTGCCACCCGGGTGTTCCCAAAGGGCCAGGCGTGACCGGGCATACCAACTATATCAACTGTATTACTTAGCAATTACTTTGCCATTTTATGAATGCTAAATATAAACAAAGTGTTATATTATTTTTACTAGATTTTTAGGGGATTATTTTTACAGCGACTGATAACCTTGTGATACAAAAAGGGGCTGTTGCAATTTGACGACACTTTCCGGGTTGTCGATGCTGGGCAAGATCATCAGGCATGCGGGTGTAGTTAAATAATAACTTAAATTAAATGAATGACATAATGCAGATACAGTGTTGGAAAATAATGCTATTCGTGGCCGCGCTTAATTTTCAGTAAGTATTTATAGTAGTAAATAAGCTGTTATATTTAGTTAACAGTTTTAGTTATATAGCGGGTTAATTTACAAAAATATACTTTTAATATAAAGACTTGAAGTATTTTCTTAAACTGTTCCAAAAATGAAACAAACGTTCTTGGTCTTAACGAGGCTATTGTCATCGCTGTACCTGAATAAAAAACTGGGCTATGGTGTTTGCAAACACTAGAAAAATGATAATGAAAAAAGTTGCTTAGTAAAGCGGATGATAGAAGGCTTTTTAGGTGAAATTCAATGGAAGCTTTATTTAGATTTAACCTCGCAACCTAATACTGGCCTATAGGCAGTGTGTTGCATGTATCTAGTAAGCCGCAATCAGATTTTACGGATTACAGACATTAGAGCTCTAGTGCCTTACCGTCATATTAAGCCTTGGGGGGTATAAATGATGATAAAAAAATACATACTGCCAGTTATATTGGTTGCGCTTGCCGGATCCGCTCAGAGTGAAGAGTCTTTTCTTTTAACCGATTTTGCAAATGAAATAGATGCTGAGTTGGGTGAGGTAAAATCTGCAGCAGCACCGCAGGCACCGACGTCCAACCCGGAGATGGAAGGCTGGACAGTTGATGGGTTTCTGAAATCCATTAATCGTGCCGGGTCGAAGGCCGGATCGCCGGTCGCTGTGCCGGTCGAAGATATCATCCGGGAAGCGGCCAAACGCAGTGCCCGTCAGGCACAAAAAAGTCCTTACCTGGATGCAGTCTCCGAAGAAGCCGGTGACTTGTCCGTCAATGCCATTGACACCAAAAATGTAAAAGGTCTGATCCGCAATATACCTTCCATTAGCAGAATTGAGTACAGTGAAAATATGCTGGAAATTGGTGGGCGTGTTATTCGTGATGGTTATATTACCGTGAGAGAAGGTGATTCCCTGTCGTTAATTGCGGTTCAGGTGTATGGTGATGCTCAGCGTTACGACAGGATTTTTGAGGCTAATCAGAATTTGCTAACAGACCCCGATGTCGTCACCGTGGGTATTAAACTGTTTATACCCATTCAATAAACTATAAATAACGAAAGTGGCCATCTACAGAGGTCTCTAAATACTTTATTTGCCTGACTGCCGGTGCAGTAGTTATAGAATGTATAACGGATGGAAGGCATTATTTTCCGGTTGCTATGTTAATGAGTTATTTTTCTGAATTTTCATCTGGGCGTATATGCCCGCCGAATGCAGGTCATCCGCTGATCGCCTGGTTGCTGCTTATCTCACTGTTAGCGGGTTGTACCGCGAATGTGCGTGACCAGAATGCACTTGTTTCTGCGGCGTCGATAGGTGATGCCAATATCGTTACCCAGCTGTTAGGCGCAGGTGCGAATCCCGATATACGTTTGAAAGATGGCACAACGCCATTATTTATGGCGGCCCAGCAAGGGCACACAAAAGTCGTTAAATTACTGCTCAGTGCGCGCGCCAATCCTAACGCAAGAGGTTATAAGAGCGCCACACCCTTGATTATTGCAGCAAGTGTGGGGCATAAGAGTATTGTCGACTTGCTACTCGAGAACCGGGCGGCGGTCGACGTTGGCCGGGATGATAAGTCAACCGCGCTCTATATGGCATCGCAGAGTGGGTATATCAACATTGTCAGACAATTGCTTGCAGCGGGTGCGAAGGTGAACAAGCCGGCTTACAAGGGTGCGACAGCTTTGTTTATTGCCGCACAAACGGGCCACCATAGTATTGCGGAAGAATTGGCTAAAAAGGGCGCGGATGTCAATGTTGTGCTATCAAACGGCAGCACACCGCTTATTGCAGCAGCCCTAAAAGGGCATGTGAGCGTGACCAATGTTTTGCTGGCCTATGGGGCTGACATAGGGCATAAAAATCAGCGTGGTCAGGATGCCATGCAAGTGGCAAAAAAGGAGGCCCATCCTGAATTGCTGGCGATTTTAACAAAGGCGGATGCCCGGATTCGCATGCAGAAAAAGATTGCCCGCGAAAAGGCCGCTGCGGCGCCTCCAGTTGCAAAGCAAACCCTTGCGGCTCAGGTTGCGCAAAAGAAAATTGATACACCGATGCAGACAGTTGTGCAGCCAACAATACAACGCACCAGTCAAGCCACACAGCCACCCCCTGTGGTAGCCAATAAAACTGAAGCGGCCGGTGCTGCCCGTCAGGTGGCTAAACCACAAATGGAACAAACAGTGATCAAAGCCCAAACAGTTGTTAAGTCACCTGTTGCAGCGCCGGCCGCCAAGGCGCAGGTTATGGATAATAAAACACCTGTACCAGGCAAAGCCGTACAGCCGCCGTCAATACAGCGTTCTGCTCAAACGCCGCGCCCCCAGGTGGTGGATAAAAAACCAGTTGCTGTTGCAGGTGTCTCTAGCCCGTTAGAAAAACCTGCATCAACTACCGCTGAGAGTAGTGGTACGCTTTCGATTGCTGATCTCATTCAACAACAGGTTACAGCGGCTGTTGTAAGCGCCAGCACTGGCGTATCGATTGAGGAGAAACCTGGCATCATTTTGGCTTCAATTCCTAAAGTTTCAGGCTCTCAAGCGGCAGAACAAAAAGAGACGCCTGAAGAAGAATACCAAGGCGAGACAGTATCACCACCCGTAGTATTGGCGCTCGCCGATCCTGCTAATGGCGACACAACCGCTAATGAAGTACCTGTAGCCAATAAGCTGAATCACTCCAATGCCACTCCTACAGTGGAGGATGCGGTTTTATTGGAGAATCAGCCCCAACCGGATGTTGAAGAGGCTGAATCAGAAATAGATGACCGTGAGTTTAATAATGACCCTTCTGCCTTTGGCTGGTCAGCAGAAAAATTTGTGCGTTCTGTTGAGGAATTAAGCAATATACGCCAGGATCCGCCACGGCCTCAGGTTGCAGACTCTTCTGCATTAACACAGGCGTTGACGCAGGCAGAAGCGCAAAGCGGGCAGCCAGTCGACGGCACTTATTTATATTCAGTTCTGGGTGAAGCAGAAGCGGATGGTCTTGAACAAAAGCCTGCTGAAAAAATTCAAACGGCCAGTCATTCAGCTGCGGTAGAACGCAAGCCAATAGCGATTATACGTGATGTGGTAGTTCCGGACGGCTTCAAGGATAAGGCTGGCAGTATGCCCGGTAACTCAGATGATTCATCACAGGCTGAACAGCCCGCAACCGGTGTTGTATATCGCACCGCATTACTATTAATAAGGGGTAAGCAATATGCGAAAGGTGCAAGTGCGATGGAGGCATTCTTAGCACAGCACCCAAATGACAAACTTGTACCGAATGCGCACTACTGGTCAGGTGTTGCTGTTTATGCTCAAGGTAGATTTAAACAGGCAGCCTCGAAATTCCTGGCCTTATACAAGCAGTATCCGCGGCATGATAAAGCCCCGGATGGATTGCTGAATCTGGCAAGGTCATTGAGCGCTCTGGAAAGAAACGCGGCGGCATGCACTACCTTGCAAAAAATACAGTCAGAGTACCCCGCTGCCCAATCCCGGCTCGAAGCGGTCGTAGACGGTGTTTCAGACAGGGTATGTCCATGACAGCGCATGGTTTTATGCTTTAACCAAGTAGGTAGATTTTTCTCTGTAGGGTCGAATTCATTCGACCACCAACCCTCTCCCAACCCGAATATGCTGCAAACTGAGTAAATAAGAAGCTTACCTGAAAGACGGCATCCTAAATAAATAACCACCGGAATATAAAGACTTGTTACAAGCTTCCGATATGATTGATGCAAGCTCCCGTTGGCCAGTGACTGGCAAGTACGGAGCCAGATTTAAGACAGGTAATAATTCGAGATCCCCAATGGAAAAGGGTAAATGTCAGTAGCCAGGACAAATTTTGAACTGTTGATAGTCGGTGGAGGTGTCACCGGTACGGCATTATTATATGCAGCAAGCCGTTATTCATCTTTGCAGCGCATTGGCCTGATCGAAAAATACTCGCGCTTGGCAAGCGTGAATTCCTGTGGCCGGCAGAATAGCCAGACATTACATTGTGGCGATATAGAAACCAACTACACGCTGGAAAAAGCGCTGCATGTCAAACAGGCCGCTGATATGATTGTGAATTATTCGTGCCGCCAGGATAACCCGGATAGTCTTGTTAAACGCTATCCAAAAATGGTGCTCGGTGTGGGCGATGAAGAATGTGCGGTAATTGCGCAACGCTATGAAATATTTGGTTCTCACTATCCTTCCATGCAGCTGCTGGATGCTTCACGCATTGCAGAAATTGAACCCAAAGTTGCATTATTAAATTCCCATCCTCGAGCTGAACATATTGCAGCGATGGGGTCGGTTGATGACTATACTGCTGTTGATTTTGGCGCTCTGGCCAGGTCGTTTGTGCAGTCTGCCCAAGCTGCAGATAACAAGCAGGTACAAGTACAGTTGGATACCCAGGTCAGATCGATAGTATTTATCCGCGATCATTTTCAGGTCACGACAGACAAGGGCAAGTTGACTGCTGGTGCGGTGGTAGTCTCGGCAGGCGGGTATAGCCTGTTGCTGGCGCACCAGATGGGTTATGGATTGGGGTATTCAGTCTTTCCGATGGCGGGCAGTTTTTATTTCACACCGCGTGTGCTCAACGGTAAAGTGTATACCGTGCAGAATGATAAATTGCCTTTTGCGGCGATTCACGGAGATCCGGACATACTGGAAGGTAACGCGACCCGATTTGGTCCTACCGCATTATTTCAGCCCTTGCTGGAACGCTACAATTACCGCAGCATGGCCGGATTTTTCAGCGTGCTTAAGCTGGACAAAGATGTACTGGCTACAATGTACAAGCTTATGAAAGAGCCTGTTATCCGCAATTATGTTTTAAAAAACAGCTTATACGAAGTGCCCTTACTGAGGCGCTATCTGTTCCTGAAAGCGGCACAGAAAATTGTGCCGTCTTTACAACTTAAGGATGTACGCTATGCCCGTGGCTTCGGTGGTTTGCGCCCGCAACTTGTCGACCGGAAAAAACGCGAATTGCTATTAGGTGAAGCCAGGGTCGATGCAGGCGATGGTATTATTTTCAACATGACGCCATCCCCTGGCGCCACCAGTTGTTTGCAAAATGCACGCACAGACCTGACGTCAGTGTGCCGGTATCTCGGCGAGGAATTTGAAGATGGGCAGTTTACTGAAGAGCTTTGCGGAGGGGATGCAATAGCACAACGCTATCAGAATTCAAATACCTGCGCAGCGCAAAATGAAACTCCGAAAGAACTACCTATAGTCGAGTAATGGGTAGCGATTCTGGCGTGCCGGTAGTAGCCTCTGATGCCCTGGTTGCAAGGGATGAGTCGCAGGCCCAGGCCATTAAACTGCTCAGGCAGATCGCTTCAGAATTACAATTCAGGAAAAGTCCCGAACCAAAAGGCGTTTTTTCACGCTTTTTTAAATCAGAAATTGAACCACCTGCACCACAAGGGCTGTATCTTTGGGGTGGTGTCGGGCGCGGCAAGACCTGGCTAATGGACAGGTTTTATCAGTCGGTGCCGATTGATGAAAAAGTACGCTTGCATTTTCACCGCTTCATTCAGTTACTGCACAAGGAGATGCAAGGCTTGCCGCCAGGAATAAATTCGCTGCAGGCTGTGGTGCAGCAATTTACAAAGCAATACCGTCTGTTATGCCTCGATGAATTTCAGGTTGGCGATATTGGTGATGCCATGTTGCTGCAGGGTGTTTTAAAAAATATTTTTCATAGTAATGTGACCCTGGTAACGACGTCCAACCGGGAACCAAATCACCTCTATAAAGGGGGCGTACTCCAGGATCAGATGCTGCCTGCAATAAAATTACTCGAAAAGCACTGTAAAATATTTCATCTCGACGGCGCGGTTGACTACAGGCTGGCGCACAAAGCAGATAAACTGGATTGGTATATATTGACTGAGGATGAAAATGCAGAAAAGAAACTGGAAAACTGGTTCCGTGAATTATCTACAGGTGCTGTGCCGGCCGATAGCCGCCTGGAAATCAATAACCGGGTTTTACAGGCGCGTAAATTTTCTGCAAGCTGCGCCTGGTTTGAGTTTGAGCAACTGTGCATGGGGCCGCGGGCGGTGGGTGACTATATTCAGCTAGCCGAACGTTTCGGTGGCCTGATTATTTCATCGGTGCCGGTATTACACGAGGCATTGGAAAGTGCGGCCCGGCGTTTCATGAATCTGGTTGACGAACTGTATGACAGCCGGGTTCGTCTTGTGCTGTGTGCTGAAACTCAGCTGGAAGACTTGTATAGTGGCGATGCCTTGTCTTTTGAATTTCAGCGTACCTTGAGCCGTCTGTATGAGATGCAGTCCATCGCCTATTTAGACTTTAAGAAGGTGACCGGCAATGCCTGAAATGCGGCATATTTTTTATCTCTCTGATGGGACAGGTTTGACAGCGGAGGCCTATGGCAGCAGTTTGATTGCCCAGTTTCCAGGATTGAAATTTGAAAGTAGCCGTTTACCCTTTGTTGACTCTGAAAGCAGGGCCAGGGAAGTTGTAGATACAATCAAACAACAAATTGCCAAGACGCAAAGCCAGCCAATTATTTTCTGCACACTGGTTGACCCGGCTATCCAGGCTATGATTGCGGCTTCTGGAGCTTGTGTCATAGACCTTTTTCAAACCTTTATCGGCCCATTAGAACAAACTCTTGGCGTTGAGTCGGCGCATACTCAGGGTTTATCACACCGCGTGGTTGGTAAACAGGTCTACCAGGATCGATTGAATGCCATTGACTACGCATTACAACACGATGATGGCGTGCGGCCGGATCAGTACGCTGAAGCCGAGGTTGTACTGGTCGGTGTTTCGCGCTGCGGGAAAACGCCAACCAGTCTCTATATTGCCATGAATTTTTATATTAAGGCGGCAAACTATCCATTGACAGATGATGAGCTAGACCGGGATGTATTGCCGGAATTACTACGGCCCTGGAAGAACAAACTGGTGGGTCTTACCATCGAGCCGCGGCAATTAAGTACTATCCGCCAGCAGCGGCGCCCGGGTAGCGACTATGCGGCACTGGAGGTGTGTAAACGAGAAGTCAGATCAGCGGCGCAGATTTTTATGCATGAAGGACTGCCGGTGCTGGATACGACAAATACCTCGATCGAAGAAATTGCCAGCCGGATATTAAAAGAAAAAGGCCTGATGAGATCAGTGGCGGGCTAGCCTGCGTTTATTACTACTGCGGGATGTGGTCAAGCGGTAATCTAGCGCCAACACAGGAACTATAAAGTAGATTATATATTATATATAACTTAATGTTATATATAATATTATTAAGATAAAATAGCCTGCTCTGGAAACGGTTGCCCGGGTTAACTCTGCCACCGGTTAAACAATGTTCCGTAGGCACCGCTAAATTCAATATGCTGGTGCTAAATCAATGATAACAGGCGAATATTGTCTAATCTTGAGTACAGGTTAAGCTGCATTATGCGTGTGCGGGTGTAGATCCGGCAAGTGACCAGTAACCGAATAGCGGAGTCAGAGAATGAGTAGAGAAGAACAAGCAGAAGCATTACGCCAGGCGTGGCAAAACAATCCACGCTGGTCAAACGTCAAACGTAACTATACAGCTGAAGAAGTAGTCCGCCTGCGCGGTTCAATCCAACCAGAATATACTTTGGCAAGGCGCGGTGCTGAGCAGCTTTGGAAATTGATCAATGGTGGCGCCCAAAAGGGTTACGTAAATTGCCTGGGCGCACTGACGGGCGGGCAGGCTGTGCAACAGGCTAAGGCTGGGCTCGAAGCCATCTATTTATCCGGTTGGCAGGTAGCCGCGGATGGCAACACGTCTGAGACGATGTATCCTGATCAGTCTCTCTACGCCTATGATTCGGTGCCGACGATGGTGCGGCGTATTAATAATGCTTTTAAACGTGCTGATGAAATTCAGTGGTCCCGGGAAATAGATCCAGGCAAACCCGGTTATATTGATTATTTCCTACCCATCGTTGCCGATGCTGAAGCCGGTTTCGGTGGTGTCCTGAATGCGTTTGAATTGATGAAAAATATGATCGTAAACGGTGCGGCGGGTGTCCACTATGAGGATCAACTGGCGGCGGTTAAAAAATGCGGTCATATGGGGGGCAAGGTGCTGGTGCCAACTCAGGAAGCGGTTCAGAAATTACTGGCTGCCCGGCTAGCCGCAGATGTTATGGGTGTGCCGACGCTCTTGTTTGCCAGAACCGATGCGGAAGCAGCCGATCTAATAACATCGGACGCTGATGCCTACGATGCTCCGTACTTAACGGGTGAAAGAACCGCAGAAGGTTTTTATCGAACCCGATCCGGCCTGGAACAGGCTATTTCCCGCGGTGTGGCTTATGCGCCTTATGCTGATATGGTCTGGTGTGAAACGGGTAAACCGGATCTGGGGTTTGCGCGGGAATTTGCCGAGGCGGTACGTGCTGCCAGCCCTGGCCAACTCCTGGCGTATAACTGCTCACCGTCATTCAACTGGAAGAAAAACCTGGATGACAAGGCGATTGCAGGTTTCCAGGACAAGCTGTCTGAATACGGCTACAAGTACCAGTTCATCACCCTGGCGGGCATTCATAACATGTGGTTCAACATGTACGATTTGGCGTATGACTATGCCCGTGGCGAAGGTATGAAACACTATGTAGAGAAAGTACAGCAACCCGAATTCAATGCAGCGGAGAAGGGCTATACCTTTGTCGCCCATCAACAGGAAGTCGGTGCCGGCTACTTCGATGACGTGACCACGGTGATACAGGGTGGTGCATCATCAGTGACCGCATTGACGGGTTCTACTGAAGAAGACCAATTTTAATCGGTAGTCCTGCAACCTGATCATGCCGCTGAACCCGTGAAGGACTACTCGTTATGAAACCACCGAAACCTGAACTGATTGATATCAAGGCGGGTGGGAAAGAGTCTGCTGTACTGCCCGCTACAACAGCATTGCCTATGGCGGAGCGGTTTGCCCAGCGCATAGCAGAAACCATCCTCGAGGGTTTCGACCGGCATTTTCAGATCTTCATGGAGATCACGCTGACAGCCC
This sequence comes from uncultured Gammaproteobacteria bacterium, assembly GCA_964409635.1. Classification (GTDB taxonomy): domain Bacteria; phylum Pseudomonadota; class Gammaproteobacteria; order DSM-19610; family DSM-19610; genus CAYPEL01. Next base: position 10,571 of record CAYPEL010000010.1, read on the forward strand.
GCGAGCGATTCGAACAGGCCGACTGGCGGGGCCAAAACAATGCAGCCAGTCAGCGTATACTGCTCTATCCGGAACGGGTCGAAGAAACCACCCGGAAATTACGCGCCGAGTTTAATCTGGAGTCAGTAGAAGAACACCTGTGGAAAGAAGTCAAACTGCGCTATCTGGGTTTGCTTTACGATCACAAGCAGCCAGAGCTTGCAGAGACATTTTATAATTCCGTATTTACCTGGTTGTTTGACCGACGCTACTACAATAATGACAATATTTTTGTCAGGCCAGGATTATCCACAGAGTTTCTGGAAGGGGCGACGCCGGCTTATTCCAGTTATTATCCAACCCACGAAGGGCTGGAAAATTCTGTAGAAAAGATTTTACGTCACTTTGCTTTTAGCGTGCCATTTGAAGACCTGGAGCGGGACGTTAAGCGATTGGTGGAGTGTATAAAATTACGTAGCCTGACCCGAATCGAGTTCCGGCAGCATTTTCAGTTGCAGGTGCTATCAGCTCCATTTTATAGAAACAAGGGGGCTTATATTATAGGCCGTGCTATTAACGGCCCCGATACCATTCCCTTTGTCATTGCATTACTCAACAATGAGCACGGTGGTATTTATGTGGATGCCCTGCTGACTGAAACAGACGATATAGCGAACTTGTTTAGCTTCGCACGCGCCTATTTTATGGTGGAAACAGAAACGCCGGCGACAGTTGTATGGTTTTTGTTACGCATGTTACCGACCAAGACCAAGGCGGATTTGTATGCCTCTATCGGACTTCAGAAACAAGGCAAGTCTGAATTCTATCGGGATTTTTTGCACCACCTCAAACATTCAAACGATAAATTTATTGTCGCGCCGGGTATCAAGGGTATGGTGATGAGCGTGTTTACACTGCCTTCCTACCCCTTTGTATTTAAAGTTATCAATGACCGGTTTGATCCACCCAAGAATACTGACCGGAAAACGGTGGTTAAAAAATATCTATTAGTCAAAATGCACGACCGGGTAGGCCGCATGGCCGATACGCTTGAATATTCCTATGCGGCATTCCCTATATCGCGTTTTAGTGATGAGCTTATCGGCTATCTAAAGGACAAAGTTTCAGGCACGCTGTTATTTGAAGGCGACAAAGTTATCTTCCGGCATATATATATCGAGCGCCGCTTAGAGCCGTTGAATATTCTGGTCAACCGGGGTGATAAAGCGGAAATAGCCGCGGCTATTGATGAGTATGGCCATGCGATAAAAGAACTTGCAGCCGCTAATATTTTTCCAGGTGACCTGTTGTTCAAGAATTTCGGTGTCACTCGGCATGGCCGGGTTATTTTTTATGACTATGACGAAATCGAATTGATGACCGATTGCAATTTCCGGAAAATACCGCCGCCGCGCACTCTGCAGGACGAAATGGCTGCAGAACCCTGGTATTCAATTGGCGAGCACGATATTTTTCCAGAAGAGTTTTCCGGCTTTTTATTGACTAACCCGCATGTCAGGGAAACTTTTATGCGGGAACACGCAGAGTTGCTGGAGGCCAGCTATTGGCAATCGGTTCAATCTGATATTAAAGCGGGTCGTTACCAGGACATCTTTCCGTATTCTGAAGCCAAGCGTTGTTGCCACTTGTTTGCTGGGGTCGATTCGGATGAGTTTTAAAACAGCGGATTTATGTGACTTACACAGCGATACTATTCAGATTTGCGATCCATTGTTTCAGAGTTTTGGCGGTGTAGAAATATTCTCCGGGCAGGTGAGTACAGTGAAGTGTTTTGAAGACAATACCCTGGTGCGCGAAGTTCTATTTCAGACGAGCGGCGGCGGTGTCCTGGTGGTTGACGCCGGCGGTTCGAAGCGCTGTGCCATGATGGGGGATATGCTCGCAGCAGCGGCTATAGAGCACGGCTGGTGCGGTGTCATTATGTTTGGATTGATCCGTGATTCTGCCGATATTGCCGGTATGGCGATAGGTGTCAAAGCGCTTGGCACGCACCCACTAAAAAGTGACAAGAAAGGCTGTGGTGAGCGCGATGTGACGGTGCATTTTGCCGGTGTGAAGTTTTCGCCCGGTGACTATGTGTATGCGGACAATGATGGCATTTTATGCAGTCAGACACCCTTAATGCCCTTAATGTAACACTTCTGTAAGGAGAACAAATGAACGATTATGTCATCTGGCTGCAAGAATTAGGGATGCAGGATGTCGATCGTGTCGGTGGCAAGAATGCTTCGCTAGGCGAATTGATTCAGAATTTGTCAGCTGCCAACGTCAAGGTGCCGGGAGGATTCGCGACTACAGCACATGCGTATCAACAATTTCTACAGAGTAATCATCTGGTAGAAAAAATCGCCGCTGCTTTGCAGGGGCTGGATGTCGGCGATGTTGTGCAATTAAAAAAAACCGGCGCTGAAATTCGTGGTTTGCTCATGCAGGCTACCTTCCCGCCAGCGCTTGATCAGGCTATCGGGCAGGCCTATGCTGAGCTGATAAAACAATATGGGAACGAAGTTTCCTGGGCGGTACGCTCTTCTGCAACCGCTGAAGATCTGCCGGAAGCATCATTTGCCGGTCAGCAGGAAACCTACCTCAACGTCAACGGCCTGGAAAATATTAAAGCATCTATCCGCCTGGTGTTTGCCTCATTATTTAACGATCGCGCAATTGCCTATCGCGTGCACCAGGGTTTTGACCATGCCCAGGTTTCTCTCTCAGCAGGCATTCAGAAAATGGTGCGTTCCGATATCGGTACCAGTGGCGTGATGTTCACGCTGGATACTGAAAGCGGATTTCGTGACGTTGTGTTTATTACGGCCAGCTATGGGTTGGGTGAAATGGTGGTGCAGGGTGCTGTCAACCCAGATGAATTCTATGTGCATAAACCCACCCTGGCAGCAGGACGGCCGGCGATATTAAGGCGTAACCTGGGTGAGAAAGCGATTCAGATGGTGTATAGCGGCGATAAGTCATCGCCGGTGAAAACGGTGGACACCGGGCAGGACGATCAACAACGCTTCTGTCTAAACGATACACAGATTGAAGCGCTCGCCCGGCATGCAGTGGAAATCGAAAAACACTATGGCCGGCCGATGGATATCGAATGGGCGCTGGATGGAACTGATGGCGAGTTATACATCGTCCAGGCCCGGCCTGAGACTGTGCAGAGCCACAGCGGCAGGGTAATTGAGCGTTATACCCTGCTGCAGCATTCCGATGTACTTACCGAAGGCCGTTCAATAGGCTCACGTATTGGCGCTGGCAAGGCGCGTGTTATTAAAACTGCCGCCAATATGGAGTTGGTGCAAGCGGGTGACGTGCTGATAACCGACATGACAGACCCTGATTGGGAGCCGGTTATGAAACGCGCAGCGGCGATTGTGACCAACCGGGGCGGAAGAACCTGCCATGCCGCCATCATCGCCCGTGAACTTGGGGTGCCGGCAGTTGTGGGTTGTGGCGACGCCACACAGAAAATCAAGGACGGTGAATCAGTGACCGTATCCTGCGCGGAAGGGGACACTGGCCGGGTTTATCAAGGTGAGCTTGAATTTGAATTGAAGCGGATTGAGCTTGAAAGCATGCCGGATATCCCGGTAAAACTGATGATGAATGTCGGTAACCCGGATCGGGCATTTGATTTTTCACAATTACCTAACGAAGGCGTCGGCCTGGCAAGGCTGGAGTTTATTATCAACAATATGGTCGGCATCCATCCATTGGCGCTGCTAGACGTGGATAGTTTACCCGCTGAATTGCAAAACACAGTCGCAGAGCGGACTTCAGCGTATGCCAGTCCGCGTGAGTACTTTATCAGCCGGGTTGCAGAAGGCATATCCACGATTGCAGCAGCCTTTCACCCTAAAACCGTCATTCTTCGTATGTCGGATTTCAAATCCAATGAGTATGCAAACCTGATTGCAGGTGAGCAGTTTGAACCTATTGAAGAAAATCCCATGCTTGGGTTTCGTGGCGCGGCGCGTTATATCTCGAAACAATTCAAACCTTGCTTTGATATGGAATGTAGCGCCATACACCATGTTCGGGACGGCATGGGACTAACCAATCTGGAAGTCATGATTCCCTTTGTGCGTACGCTCGATGAGGCTAAGGCCGTCACCGAGGCGTTGGCAGCCAATGGTCTTGTCAGGGGTGAAAACGGCTTGCGATTGATTATGATGTGCGAGCTTCCCTCCAATGCGGTATTGGCCGAAGATTTCCTGGAATATTTTGACGGCTTTTCTATCGGCTCCAATGATCTGACACAATTAACGCTGGGCTTGGATCGCGACTCAGCGCTGGTCGCTGATAGCTTTGATGAGCGCGATCCGGCGGTCAAAAAACTTTTGTCACTGGCCATCGATGCGTGCAAACAATCAGGAAAATATGTTGGCATCTGCGGGCAGGGACCCTCGGATTATCCGGATTTTGCCCGCTGGTTGCTGGAAAAGGATATCTCGAGTATTTCACTGAACCCGGATACGGTGATTGATACCTGGCTGTTCCTGGCGGGTAAAAAGCAGCCATAGCCTATTCGATATAAATTCTCGTAGAGACCATCTACCTCAATCTGTTTTAAACTAGCGCCATGAATAAAGACCAACAAGCGCGCTACAGCCGCCAAATCTGTTTACCGCAGGTAGGTGAAGCCGGTCAGCAAAAAATCCTCGATGCACGAATTTTAATAATCGGGATGGGTGGACTGGGTTCACCGGCGGCCATGTACCTGGCCGCAGCTGGCGCAGGACATCTGGTCATTAGTGATTTCGACCGGGTTGAAATATCCAATTTACAACGCCAAATCATTCACGGTTCGCAGGATATCGGTGAACTCAAAGCCCATTCAGCTAAACAAACCTTGGCGTCAATAAACCCCGACAGCCAGATAACAACGCTGGACTGGCAACTGGGCGAGACAGAACTCCTCGGCCAAATTAAGCTTGCAGACGTTGTCCTGGATTGCAGTGACAATTACCCAACCCGGTTATCAGTTAACAAAGCCTGCTTTACGACAATGACACCGCTGGTATCCGGCGCAGTGATCCGCATGGAAGGGCAGGTAGCTACCTATCTACCCGCGCATCCTGACAGTCCTTGTTACCAGTGCTTATATGGTCCGGAGTATGCGCAGGCAGAGACCTGCGACGCAGAGGGTGTCTTTGCTCCCTTAGTGGGCGTTATCGGTAGTTTGCAAGCCACGCAGGCTTTGTTAGTGATACTGGGTTTAACAGATGACCTCGTTGGCAAGTTGTTACTGGTAGATGGATTGCACATGGATCAGCGCACCCTGAAAGTGCGCAAGGATCCGGGTTGTGCCGTTTGTAGTTTGTCAGAAAGTTGATTGCGTGTACTGCCCAATTCAATAATATAGATTATATAAGTTATATAACATATTGTAATATAATATAAAAATTATAATTATCAGTTCTAAAATTATTCTGGCGATGCCATAGCTCAGCTTCAGATAAGGTCTTGTCTGGCCGATAATTTTTATAGTAAACAACCCACTAAACCAAGCCTGGCTTTTGTGGTAATGAATGAAAGCAAATGCCCGGTATATATAGAAAAAGAAGCCGTTACGACACGCCAATGACTGAAGACCCGTTAATCATTACTCGCACATCTGACAGCCGTGGTTTTAGTGTTGCGAAAGTCTCCAGCGATCAGCTCCTGGAAAAACAAACCAGTTTATTGTTTAAGCAAACCATTAAGGCGATGCTGGGCGCACTCATAGTAGCGGTGATATCCGTCGTTGTTTACTGGAGCGTTATTCCACATGGCTACTTGATTGGTTGGCTGCTGGCGGTGATTGTTTTGACGGCCACTAGAATTATTATAACTGTCTCGGCCAAGCGTTCAGGTGAGTCATATGAAGCGCTGAAGAAAAAACGTAACTGGCATGACCTGGGAATAGGTTGCAGCGGAGTGCTATGGGGATTTGCTGCCTTACAGTTTAGCTTTGACTGGCCAGTAGAGCACCAGGCCTTTTTGATTTTCGCTATGGCGGGTATCAGTGCGGGCGCTATTTCCAGCTATTCAGTACTAATCAGGAGCTATTTACTGTTTCTCCTCCCTGCTGTAATGCCTTTGTCAGTTGCATTGATGATAGGTGGCGGCACGGCTAATTTTTCGATGGGCTTTTTAATTGCTCTTTTTGCAGGTGTCATGTCTCTGTTTGCACTGGTGCAAAACAAATCAACTAGAGACTCACTGTCGCTAGGCGTTGAAAATCAACGCCTGATAAATGATTTATCATCGACGAACCTTCGTCTCAGACAGGAAGCCGATCAAAAGCAATCAACAATGGAACAATTGATTGAAGAAAAAGAACGGATTCAGGTCACTTTACACTCTATAGGCGATGGCGTAATCACGACAGACAGCAATCATTATATTCGTTTCATGAATCCAGCCGCAGAGCAACTAACAGGTTGGTCGCTTGACGAGGCCCGCGGTATGCCAGTGAGCGAGATTTTCAGACTGGCCGATGAAATAAGTAAAAAACCAAACAAAGAAGATCGGCGTGCCCAGCAAGGCGGCAGTTTTTGGGATACGCTGGGTGACCATCAATTACTTCGCAGGCGGGATGGTGAAGTCTTCTATGGTAAAAGCGTGGCATCCGCTATTACCGGTGAGCAGGGTGAAAACTTTGGATCGGTTGTTGTTTTTCATGACGTAACGGAACAACGAAAACTGACTGAGCACCTATCCTATCAGGCAAAACATGACCCGTTAACGGGTCTGATTAACCGGCGTGAATTTGAATGGTCGCTGGACGTTGCACTGGGTTCAGCAAAAGAGAAAAACCTTGTGCACAGTTTGTGCTATATCGATCTTGACCAGTTTAAAATTGTCAACGATACCTGCGGTCATGATGCCGGCGATGAACTCTTGAAGCAATTAGCCTATGGGATTACACAACTACTCAGGGACACTGACATGTTATCCAGGTTAGGGGGTGATGAATTTGGCTTATTGCTCGACTGTTGCGCAGCAGACGACGCCTGCAAAGTAGCAGAAAAAATACGCAAGTATGTCAAAGACAACCGATTTGTCTGGGATAACAAGGTTTTTGAGGTGGGCGCTAGTATCGGTGTGGTGGAAATTAATGCCGAATGTGAAAATGTTGGCAAGTTGCTAAGTGCTGCTGATATAGCCTGTTATGCAGCTAAGGAAAATGGCCGGAACCAGGTGCATCTTTACCAGGATGAGGAAAGTGAGTCAGGCAAGCGGCATAGTGAAATCCGTCTGGTTACACAAATCACCCGTGCCCTCGAAGAGGATGCGCTTATCCTGTATTTTCAAGCGATCAGAGATTTGCGTTACCCTGATGAGGATTTACCATACGGAGAAGTACTGATTCGTATGCAGTATGAAGATGGTGAGCTGGTCTCACCTGGCTTGTTTATACCGGCGGCGGAACGTTACAATTTGATGTCTAAAATCGATTTGTGGGTTATCAATAAGACGCTTTCATGGTGCTCAAGCGTGCTTGAGCAGGGTAATCAAATAGGGCGTTTGTCGGTTAATCTTTCAGGGCATTCGCTCGGATCAAAGCACTTTTGCGCGGATGTGATTAAACTATTCTCAGAATACCAGGTTTCACCCGAGAAAATATGCTTTGAAATTACTGAAACTGCTGCGATATCGAATTTTTCCTCTGCTGTGCAATTTATCCAGCGGCTTAGGGAAAGAGGCTGCCAGTTTGCGTTGGATGATTTTGGCAGTGGCCTAAGTTCTTTCTCATACCTGAAGAAGCTTTCGGTTGACTACCTTAAAATTGATGGTAGTTTTATCAAGGATATTGTGCACGACGAGATTGACCGGGAAATGGTTAAATCCATGCACCAACTAGCACGCATGATGGGCATGAAAACGATTGCCGAATTTGTCGAAAACGACGCGATTCTCAACGAAATAAAATTAATTGGGATTGACTATGCACAAGGTTACTGTATAGCTAAACCTGTGCCGCTGGATAGTATTACTCCTTCTTGTTCAGGTAAAGTTGCTGCTAAAGAAGTGGACGCTGTAGAGTAGAGCTTCTCCCGTCGGGTGGGTGAAACCTACCATTCGCTGCGGCATCCGATGCACAAAACTTTTGCGGTATTCTCCCCAAGCAGAGAGCCAAAGAGAGGGGGGCGAGGCGGCTGTGGAGTGTAAGAACGAAACCAATGAAAGACTGTATAGTCTACGGTCTTCCTGCACGGACTATTAACCAAATTACCCAGCAATGAAAGACTCTGACAAGAGTATAAATAACCGCTTTGAGATACTTGATGTTTTAAGAGGCATCGCGATTGTGTTAATGGTCGCCTACCATTTTTGTTTCGACCTCAGTTATTTCAAACTAGCCCGCTTTGATTTTTACTACGATGCCTTCTGGCTACACTTAAGAACCTTTATTCTGAGTTTATTTCTGTTGCTGGTGGGGATAAGTCTATGGTTGGCGCATAACAAGGAAATTAAATTTAACAGTGCGCTAAAAAGAGCAGGGGTGATTGCGATCAATGCCGGACTTGTAAGCGCAGCAACCTGGTATTTATTCGGCGACCGCTGGGTATTTTTTGGCGTGCTCCATTTTATAGCTTTCGCGAGCCTGGTAGGCTTGCTATTTGTCAGGCACCGTTTGCTCAGCCTGAGCATAGGTTTGCTGCTGCTTGCAATGAATGCTATCCAGCATACCTGGTTTGACCAGTCCTGGCGCCAATGGCTAGGGATGATGACGCATAAACCGTCGACTGAAGATTATGTGCCACTCATACCCTGGCTGGGTGTGGTATTGATAGGGCTATTTATTGCCCGTTGGATTCCGCTTGTTAATAAAAAATGCGGGGTTATAAATGACAAACTCAGTGCGCTCGCATTTATGGGGCGCCATAGCTTGATTATCTATATGCTGCACCAACCAGTCATGATAGGGATTTTGAAGCTTGTTACAGGCATGCGGCCGTTTGAATAACCCTCCGCAAAGCCTCGCCGAAACGAGCCACAATAAGATAATATTGTTACATCTTTATGGCGAAGTCCGCTATTTACTATTGAAATCTTTCAATACGGTACTTACCGCCCGATCCAGCAGTGGATCACTGTTTATAATGCGTGCTCTGGTATTGCGTAATAAATGTGCGAACTCTACGATATCCAGGCTGGCGGACTTAAGTCCCTGCCGGTCAGTAAACAAATAACTGCCGGTGATGGGACTAATCCAGCTGAATTTAACGCGCCGGGGCAGGTTTTCACTGTTTTTAAATTCTACCCAGGTACCCGGTTTGATCTGCCTGGCTTGCTGCATAAATCCATCCTCTATTTCCGGTGCCTCTGGCTTTTCTGGCTGGGCTGCTTCCGGTTTAGTGGCGTCTTGCTGAGGGGGTGATATTCCTAAATCTTTATTGCAGGAATTTTCGACAGTTGCATCCTGATTGCTATGATCTTCTGTTTCATTTCCAGTAGCGCCAGTGGCCGTACGTCCGTGTGCCCTGACCAGGTCGTTAATAAAGGCATCTCGCTCAACAGTAGGCAGTGACAGCCTCTCCATGCCCTCACGAATTTCTTGTAACAGACCTGGTTGTACGGCCACCAGTTTTTTTCTGTCGTCGATGGATGATTTGGGTTTTACGCTCCAGATCAGGGCGTCCATGGTTTCTACAGCTTTATTCCATTCGCTGCTGTCTTTGCCATATTTGGCGCAGGTAACAAATAACAGGTTTTTCCAATGCGTACTGATAAACTTGCGGACGAAGTCAATATTGTTTTTGTCATCGATCCGCTGTGTTATTTCCTGCATCGTGGTTGAGCGTGCAACTTCCAGGCGTTCCTGACCTTCCATGACTTTCGCGGAGCGTTCCTCCCGTTCTTTTGTTTCCTGCTCATCACGTTGCAGGAATATTTCCAGGTCATTCAGCAACGTGGAAAACAAACTAATATCATCATCAAAATCATTCAGTATGTTCTGTACGATATTGTTGATATTTTTGTAAAGTGGATCCTGCGTGCCCTGGTCTTCATTCCAGCTAATGGCAAGGGCAGCCAGCCGGTTGAGCAATTGCCTTGCCGGGTGTGATTTTTTAGCAAAGAAGCTTTTGTCCAGAATGGCGACTTTCAGTACCGGGATTTGCAGGCGTCCAAGTAATGCACGCATGGCATCCGGGATATTCGGATCATCAAGTATGTAATCAAACAACATGGCGACGATATCAATCGTCATATCGCCATTTCTTCCCAGATTGTTTACCAGCCCGGATTGTTTAATGCCATACAGGATATTTACCCTGCCGCTATCGACTTCCTCGATATTGATTGCGCTGGTGTCATAGCCATCCGCTGATAACATCTCAGGTAATGAACCGTGCTGTAAATAAGTCAGGTTATTCATTGGCAGGTACAGTTCTGCCGGCATGCCTGGCGTCGGTGCATAGGCATTTCCAGGATGATTGCCATACGGCAGCACGACGCCACCATTTTCAGGATTCATTGTACGCTGATGGTCAGGTACGCCTTGTTGTGGATAAGCCGGCATTCGGACTGAGTTGGATTTGCGGATGGTGGTTTTAATTTCCGGCATAATACCGCGCCGGATAAAATGCTGATTTACTTCCTTATACAGGTAATCGATTTTACTCATAACATGCTGGTCAAATAGTTTGAATATGACCAGGCGTATTTCAATGCCGGTTTCAATCTTTTGCGCGGCTTCCTTGAAGGCTTTACAAATGGGTTCCGGACCGAGCGGGTTTAGCCATTGTTCAAGGTCAGGATCCCGCAGCAGTATGCCCATACGTTTGTCCAGTGCATAAAGCGACTGGGTGCAAGTCCCTCGAACTTTATTCACCATATTGGTAATGGCCAGATCTTCTTCGAGTGTCTCCTTATCTACAAGCCCTAACTTGGAGGCATCATCGTCTTCCGAATCGGCTAATAGGGGGTTCGTATGCACGGCATCCCTCGCCGTGCCGCGGTCAAACTGGTGTGTATACTCGCTGATAAAACATGACTCAACATCCTTGCGGATAATTCTAAGTTCACGCATGGCATCGAAGTACAATGTTTGTGACTGATTGTTCTCAGCTTTTTCGGCGCGTGAAAAAAGCGCGTCATCGACTTTTTCCATCATCCGTGCGATGGACTGTTCCAGGTGTTTCTTTGCAAGTACCCTGGCTTCTTTCAATATCCGTAATGCCGGGCTGCTGCCATCCGTGCTTTTTCTTAGCTTCTCAAAGTCACCAAGTTTTACTACGTTCTCATAGGCGCTATCTTTCATGACTCACATCCGGGACTAGCTGATAATAAGGTTATCGGGCACGCTGTATTTGTACCATAGCAGTACTTCCAGGGATGTGAATCAGGTCTCAAAAATACCAACGCCGTTCTCTAGAATGTGTATCAAATGCCGATATTGAATTTTAAATGATCAGGGATTTCCTATGTACAACACTGAATCGCAAGCTGTAGCGCCCGTTGAAGAGCAATCTTTTGAAACCCTTCTGGATGATGTTGACGGACTTGTATCACCTCCCGATGTCTGTATGCGTCTATTTGAGCTGATTCATTCACCTAAATCCTCCTCGCGAGATATTGCAGGTGTGGTCTCGGTTGATCCTAACCTGACTGCGCGCTTGCTGCGTATGGCGAACAGCTCGTTCTATAACCTGGGCGGAAAAATAGACACGGTATCGCGGGCAGTGACCATTATCGGAAACAGCGAACTTTATAGCCTGGTGCTCTCTATTTCGGCTGTGAAGTCGTTCACAAATCTGCCAAATGATATTGTCACCATGGAAACATTTTGGAAACACAGTGTCTATACCGGTTTGCTGGCCCGCGCCCTGGCACAGCGTGTCAATATGCTCCACCCGGAGCGGATGTTTGTGGCCGGCCTGTTGCACGATATTGGCGCTCTGGTGCTCTATCATTACCGCGCTGAAACCATGCGCGATATTTTGCTGGTCGCCAATGGCGACGAAGAAGTTTTATATCACGCTGAAAACGAAACACTGGGGTTTAACCATGCCAGTTTGGCAGGCGGGCTGCTGGCCGACTGGAATCTGCCCGAAGAATTACAGCAGGCTGTGACCTGGCACCACCAGCCCGAGGCGGCGGAAACAGCCCGGCTTGAGGCTCATCTTCTATACCTGGCCAATGTACTGGTGAACGAATCTGAGCAGGGTAATTTCGTCGGCGCCCCGCTCGAGAGTACACAGGTGAATGCCGCGATCATTCAGGAGACAGGCCTGTCTCCTGAGGCGATGTCCGCAGCATTTGAAGAGGCTGCTGAGCAGTTTCCTTCGACGCTCCAAGCGTTGTTGTAAACCCTTCCTGATTTTGAATCTACCTAACGGAGCCATTGGCTCCGTTATTTTTTTGCCGGCTTAAAAGTGTTCAGAAATGCGCTTTCTTTGCCGCTAAGTATGGGTGGTGGAATCACCTGCATATACGTAACATATTATTTAAGAAGTATATGTAACTATATAAAATTATAAGGAAATAGTGGATTGTCAGAGGTACTACAACAAGTCGGTCTTGTCGATGGCGTTCGGCCAGCGGATTTGCCTGCTCCGCCGAAAGGCGCGATTCAGATTGTAAAAAAATGCACCCAGCCGAATATTGACAGCCAGGTTCTGGCCAACATCGTCACCCAGGATCCGGTGCTGACCGCTGAGCTGTTGCGCATTTCCAATTCAGCCTATTTTGGTTTTGTCAGCCAGGTCAAGTCTGTGACGCGGGCGGTGACCGTGCTGGGTAATCGCGCGCTGCGAAATCTGGTGTTGTGTATTTCAATGCGTGATGCCTTGCGCGCCGACAGCATACCGGGTTTTAACCTCGATAAATTCTGGGAAGACGCCTTGCGCCGTGCTGTCAGTGCACGACTGCTGGCAAAAATTGCAGGACTCGATGCTGACGAATGTTTTACAACAGGGCTGCTACAGGATTTTGGCCTGCTGGTTATGCTGTATTTACAGCCTGATCAAATTAAATATTGGGATGAGCTATCACAAGCCGATCCTGATCAGCGGCTTGAACTGGAGGCGACGTATTTTCAAACCACGCACGATGATGTAGGCCATCTGTTGGCCAGGACATGGGACTTGCCTAATGACTTGGCGATGGCAATGGGATTTCATCATGTGGGTTTTCCCGACGACGCATTACCTGAAGAAAAACTTTTGTGTCAGGTAGCCCGCTGTGCCGACTGGATGGCGGCTGTCTATGGCAGCCGTGATAAACGCGCCGTTATCCAGCATTGCCGGGTATTGCTAGCCGAGTATTTTAACCTTGCTGCTGAACAAACAGACGGCCTGTTAGAGCAGGTTGCAAATAGTATGGAAGAAGCGGCCTCAGCGCTGGGTGTAAAAGTCGATGAGACACTCAGTTATGAAGCCGTGTTGCGCGAGGCCAACTTGGCACTGGCCGAGGAAAACCTGAGCTATCAGGAAATGACCTGGCGCCTTGAAAAAGCGTTAGAAGAGCGTGATCATTTCGCAACCAATCTGCGCCAGGAGCTGGAACTGGCGAGAGAGGTTCAGCAAAGCCTGTTGCCCGATAGCCGGGAAGGCATGCCGGGTGTGGTTGGTATCAATCTGTCCGCCCGGGAAGTTTCCGGTGATTTTTTTGATTTCTTCAAGCTAGCCGATGGCCGGGTTTCGTTTTGTATTGCCGATGTATCGGGCAAAGGTATGAACGCAGCTTTACTGATGGCGAAGACCAGCAGTTTATACCGTTGCCTCGGGCGCAGTATTAGCGATCCGTCAAAATTGCTGGCGATGCTGAATCGGGAAATTGTTGAAACATCCATACGTGGCATGTTCGTTACCATGGTGGCGGGTGTTGCGGATCCCGCTACGGGTGAAGTAACGCTTGCAAATGCTGGGCATTTGCCGCCCCTGCGTATGGGCTGTGCTGCCGTGATGGGGGATTATCCTGCTTTGTCGCCTCCGTTAGGTATTGGTCTTGATTTCAGCTTTACCAATACGGTCTTCAATCTGGAGGGCGGTAGCCTGTATCTGTACACGGATGGACTGCTTGAAGCAAAGCTTGATGCAGACACCAGGCTTGAACACGAAGGACTGGTTCAGCTGTTGAAAGAATATGCGCATCTAGCGCCTCTAAAACGGGTTAGTGAAATAGCCAATGCGGTTCGCGGTTCCAATGGCGCCATTGAAGATGACCTTACGCTGTTACTGATCGATGGATCTAAGCAATATGGAATGCAGTGATATTCTCTTCAAGATGAGTTTCTGCTCGCACGCCAACCGGTTGAAATTGTTGCGTAGCGTAATTCGTGATGCCGCGGATATTGCAGGGCTTAACAATGAACAGGCAGGCGAAGTTGTACTGGCTGTCAATGAAGCTTGCATGAATATTATCCAGCATGGATATCAGATGAAACCCGATGGCTGGATTGATATAGAAGTGGCATCCGATGACAAAGCTGTTTCATTCAGGCTCAGAGATTATGCACCGGCAGTCGATAGTGCCAGCTGTTGCTCAAGAGCGCTGGAGGATGTTCGCCCCGGCGGTATTGGGGTTCACCTGATCCAATCGCTGATGGATGAATATGAGTTCCTTGCTACCCCCGATGGGGGTGGGAATCTGTTTCAAATGAAGAAATATTTCAGACAATAGGCCATAGGATGCAATTTCCAGTACAGGAAAAACAAGGGTATTCAATTATCGCACTGAGTGGTGATATTGATATGAATAATTCTCCGCAAGCCCGAAAGGCAATCTTGTCCTGCCTGAAGAAAATGAAAAATGTGTTAGTTGATCTGTCGGCCGTTGAATATATCGATAGCTCGGGTGTCGCCAGCTTAGTCGAAGGCTTTCAATATGCCCGTACTAACAATCTGGAATTTGGTTTGTTGGGTGTCAGTGATTCAGCGATGAGTGTACTGAAGCTGGCGCGTCTGGATCAGGTTTTCCAGGTTCACCCGTCACTGGAGGCACGCCTCGAAAATGGCAGTTAACCCACAGACCGGTATTTTGCGCGGCACAACCGAGCACGTTGGTCGGGCATTTATCCGGGTGGTGGAAGATTTTGGTTATGCCGCTGCATTATTGGCTGAGAGCTTCTTCTGGATACTCTTCGGTTATTGGTTTAAGCAACGTCTACGCTTCACAGCTGTCATCAGCGAGATGATGTCTATCGGTGTGCTGGCAGTGCCTGTGGTTGCACTTCTAGCATTTGCAAACGGTGCCATGATGGCGATTCAAGGTATCTACACCCTGGAAGATTTTGGTGCTCAATCACAGATAATACCTGGCTTAGCGATGTCTGTTATGCGTGAATTTGGTGTGCTGATCGCCGGTATTGTGGTGGCGGGCCGTTCAGGTGCTGCTATCGCTGCCCGTATTGGGACGATGACCATGGCACAAGAAATCGATGCTCTGCGTGTCATGGGCATTGCCCCCGTACGCTACCTTGTGGCGCCAATATTGCTGGCCATGATAGTCATGATGCCCATGTTAACGATTATTGCCGATGTGATGGCGATATTGGGTGGTGGCGTAATCGTAACAATGGAATTACATATTGCCTTGCCGATTTACTTTGAACGCGTACTGCTGGCGATAACGCCTTTTGATGTTGCCCAAGGATTAATGAAAAGTATCGTTTTCGGAATTTTAATTGCGCTCGTTGCTACCAGTAACGGCTTTACAGCGAGTGGCGGAGCAGAAGGACTTGGACGGGCAACGACACGTTCCGTTGTTTTGTGTATCGCCTCGCTTGTCATCGCCGACATGATATTCACATTTTTCCTGACGCTATGAACAGTTCAGTCAAACCAGCAGAGAAAACAGACGCAATCATCCAGGTTCAGGAGCTGGATGCCTGGTATGGCGAACATAAAGTGCTCGAAGGCATTAATCTGGACATTCGCGCAGGCGAGATCATGGTCATCATGGGTGGCAGTGGCTCGGGTAAGTCGACGCTATTGCGCTATTTGCTGGGTCTGCATAAGCCAGGTAACGGCAAAATCAGTGTGTTTGGAAAAGATATCCGGGCGATGAATAGCAAGGAGAATATGCAATTCAGAAGGCAGATTGGTGTGTCTTTCCAGGGGGGCGCATTATTCAACTCCATGACAGTCGGGGAGAACGTGTGTCTGCCGTTACGCGAACATACCAAGCTGGATGACAATACCATGCGCATTATGAGCCGTATGAAGCTAGAGGTCGTGAATTTATCCGGCTATGAAGATCTGATGCCCGCGCAGTTGTCTGGTGGTATGGTCAAGCGGGCTGCGCTGGCGCGCGCCTTGGTAATGGATCCGAAGGTTCTGTTTTTTGACGAGCCTTCAGCGGGCCTTGACCCGGTAGTTGCCGCCGATCTGGATAATTTGATCCTCAGTTTAAGGGCGGCGATGCGGGTCACCATCGTCGTTGTAACGCACGAGCTCGAAAGCGCGTTCAAAATTGCTGACCGTATTACCGTGCTGGATCGAGGTCATATTCTGATGACCGGGACAGTGGACGAAGTGAGAAATTCTGACAATATCCGTATACAAAACTTGTTAACCCGTACGGCCGAAAACCAGGCAGTCGATGTTGACGAATATATGCAGCGCTTAACAGAAGGTGTGGGTTAATGAAACGTGAATCCGTCAATTACTTTACCGTCGGGCTCTTTGTCCTGCTGGGTCTGGGGGCATTACTCGCCACATTTTACCGCTTGAGTGGGGCAAGCGGGCAAACGGATCAGTATTACACGCAGTACCGGAATATAGCCGGTGTCACGGCCGGCACCCAGGTGACTTATGAAGGTTACGTGATCGGCCATATTGGCGATATTGAACCCCGACAAGACGCATCCGGAACAAGCTACCGCCTTGCGCTGCATCTAAAAAAAGGTTGGAATATTCCGGACGACAGTAGCGCTAGCGTTTACGCCAACGGGCTATTGGCTGATTTCGTCATCGATATCAAGGAAGGTCAATCTAAAAACTATCTGCAGCCGGGCGATGCAATTAATGGCAAGCCGACAGTCGACTTATTTGCCGCGCTGGGTGCCGTCGCAGGCGAGTTTGGTGATTTAACGCAGAGTTCGATTAAACCACTGATGGCGACGCTGCACAATACCATTGAAGGTATTAGCGCCGATATCGAATCACAGTTGCCCGGCATACTCACACGAATTAGCAGTATGACTGAAAAGCTGGACAAGAGCGCAACCCATGTTGCCGCAATTGTCGATGAAAAAACAGCAAGCCAGGCGCGAAATATTCTTGATAATACGGAACAGGCGGCAGAGGCATTTGCCTTTCTTTCGAAAAACCTGTTATCTGTACAGAGTGATGTGACGCATTTGATCACTGAACTCGATGGCCTGGTTACGGAGATCCGGCCTGATATACAAAAATCCTTACTCGACCTTCGCGATACACTCGAGCAGGTTTCAAATTCAAGCGGCGATATTCTGATGAACCTGGACAACGCCAGCCGTAATGTGAGCGAATTCACGCGTCAGATCAGGCAAAACCCAACCACCTTGATCAATAGCAGGGCGCCAACCGATAAGGCTATCTATGATTAGTAAAGCATATTCCGACAAAATACTGGGGTTACTGGTTTTGATTCTGAGCGGTTGCGCAACCGTTCCGCCAGTACCAGAAGATCGCTTTTACCGGGTTAATGTTGCTGCGCCAGAAAGTACCAGTCAGACACCGGTATTGAATGGCGGCTTACTGGTGGACAGGTTGCAAATCGATGCATTACGTAATGGCCGCGCCATCGTTTACCGCGACGCTATGAAGCCGCTGCAACTGCAGCGCCATCATTATCATTTCTGGTCTGAGTCACCGGCAAAAATGATCCAACATCAATTAGCATCTTACCTTGATCAAGTGCGCACGGCTGATTATGTTTTTAATACGGATCATGCCTTACCCCATCGCTACCGCTTGACGGGCCGGGTTGTAGAATTTGACCGTGTGGCGGGCAAGCAGCAGACAATGAGTACTATAAAATTGCAGTTTGTGCTTACCCGGCGCGGTGTGGCAGGGCCTTTGCTGAGTGAAACTTACCATTCTGAAATAACCGTGGCAGGCCATGATATGCACGAATACGCCCGCGCAACCCAACAGGCGCTGGGCGAGGTGCTCGATGCGTTAAACCAGGATATTCATGAGTTGGTTAATAAAAGCCATGCGTCTACACTGTAGGCCATGGTCGCACGTTCAGAAACTACCACAGCCCAGGAGCAGGGGCAGAAACTCGATATAAAAGCCTGGCTGGAAACTGTCACTGCAGGTCGGGATGAAACGGGTAGCGCACTTATCAAAGCCGCCGTTGATATGGCTGTTGTCGCCCATAAAGATCAAATCCGGGCCTCCGGCGAACCCTATTTAACCCATTGCCTCGCCGTTGCTGAAATTGTTCATCACCTCAATCTGGACCATGAGTCGATCGCCGCGGCTGTTCTGCATGATGTAGTAGAAGATACTACAGTCACCCTTGAACAAGTTAAACGTAATTTTGGCGAATCTGTTGAACGCTTGGTGAATGGCGTCACGAAGATGGGCCACATTGGTGAGATTCGTGACCAGACCAGTTACGGTGGAGCGGTTACACAGCATGCAGAAAATATCCGCAAGTTATTACTGGCGATGGCAGAAGATGTGCGCGTGGTGCTCATTAAACTCGCCGACCGTCTGCACAATATGCGTACGCTGCGTTACTTGCATGAAAACCGTCAGCAACGCATTGCGCGCGAGACATTGGACATCTACGCGCCACTGGCGAACCGGTTGGGTATCTGGCAAATAAAATGGGAACTGGAAGACCTGTCGCTGCGTTACCTGAACCCAGGGGATTATCATAAAATAGCCGCCTTACTCGATGGCCGTCGTGTCGATCGGGAACGCCATATTGAAATCGTTAAAGCCAGTTTAACGGCTGCGTTTTCGGATACCGGCATCAATGCAGACATCAGTGGCCGCCCAAAACATATCTACAGTATCTGGAAAAAGATGCAGCGTAAAAATATCGATTTCCACCAGATATTTGATGTTCAAGCTGTCAGGGTGCTGGTGGATAATGTCCGGGATTGTTATGCCGTGCTGGGTATAGTGCACGGTCTCTGGCGGCACATACCCAACGAGTTTGATGACTATGTTGCCAATCCAAAGTCGAATAATTACCGTTCGTTGCACACTGCGGTATTTGGCCCGGAGGGAAAACCGGTCGAGGTGCAGATCCGCACCCGGGAAATGCACGAACATGCCGAGCTGGGTATTGCCGCTCACTGGCGTTATAAAGAAGGTGCGGCTACCGATGAAAGTTTTGAAAACAAGATAGCCTGGCTCAGGCAATTGCTTGAATGGAAGGACGAAGAGGCTTCTGCAGATGATTTTGTCGATCGTTTCAAATCTGAATCTGTAGAAGAACGCGTCTATGTATTGACCCCGCAAGGTCAGGTTATCGATATGCAACAAGGTGCTACGGCGCTTGATTTTGCCTACCATATCCATACCGACGTTGGTCATCGCTGCCGCGGTGTTAAAGTAAACCGCCGCATGGTTCCGCTCGGTTTTGAACTGAGCAGTGGTGATCAGGTGGAAGTGCTAACTGGAAAGCAGGTCGCGCCTAGCCGGGATTGGTTGAATCCACATCTGGGTTATCTCAAAACATCACGCGCGCGGGCAAAAGTGCGGCATTGGTTTAAGCAGCTTGATCGGGATATTAATATTAGTGCCGGTAAGGATGTCCTGGAACGTGAGCTGCATCGATTGGGCATTCAGGGCGCCAGCCTGGAACCTGTTACAGAAAAGCTGAATTTTAAGGACGTAGACACACTGTTGGCCGCGTTGGGCCGTGGCGATTTGCACGCAGGTCCGGTTATCAATGCCCTGTTAAATCTGACTGCTCCTGAGCGGGAGCAGACGTATGACATTCCCACAAACCGCTATAAAAAACCGGATATCGCAGATACCGATGATTTTAAAGTGCTGGGTGTTGGTAACTTACTCACGCAAACAGCCCGCTGCTGCCGGCCCGTACCCAATGATCATATCGTGGGCTATATTACGCGCGGGCGTGGTGTAACCATTCATCGTAGTGACTGCCCGAATATTCTGCGCTTGAAAGAAGCGGATCGTGATCGCTTGATTGATGTCGAATGGGGTGGCACCCCTGACAGGGTATTTCCGGTTGATGTCCAGGTTACCGCCTATGACCGTCAGGGATTACTGCGTGACATTTCCTCCCTGCTGGCAAACGACAGGGTCAATGTCATTGGGGTAACAACCCAAACGGATAAAAAAGATATGGTTGCGCACATGGTCCTGAATCTGGAAGTCAAGGACATCGGTCAGTTGAGCCGGGTGCTGGGTAGAATAAGTCAACTGCCGAATATTATGGAAATAAAACGAAAAATTTAAGAAATGGCGTCCCGGAGAGGAGTCGAACCTCCGACCTAGCGCTTAGGAGGCGCTTGCTCTATCCAGCTGAGCTACCGGGACAGGTGGTATGGCTGAATAGTAGCAAACACTAATTCAACAGGCTATAGCATCGATATTTGTCCTGATATCAGCGGTCTATATTTCCCAGAAGCATGGCCGCTATTGACTGATATGCCGCATAGGTATTTAAGAAATAGTCGTTTATTCAAGAACGGTAGGAGCAGCATTTATTGCGCGCAAGGTTCGAGCGGTAAGCTGCGTTTTTACAAGAAATATGAGTAAATGCAGTGTTAGCGGATTTCCATTATAGTGTAAGTAAGCCTATCGATCACAATTAGCAGATGACTATACCTCGCGTAAGTTTGTTTCCTTTTCTCGACGCTGCCGAGCCGTTACGTAAGCGCGCACCTGCGGTTGATGAAAATGGCAAGCCGCTGTCGGATTTTATGGTGATCTTTCCCGGCTTGCGGAAAAAACCGGATGCCATTATCAATAAAACCATGCAAGACGTACAACTCATATTGACACGCTACAATCATGCCGTGGTGTTTGCTGAAATGAATATTGCGCTGAATCTTCTCTGGGTTTCAATCAGGCAGGAAACGGGAATTCGTTTCGAAATTATCCGGGAGTTACGTGGCAGGATACCCTACGCGAAACTTGTTTCTCATCTGTAGGCGTGGTTTTACCCGCGATCGGTGCAGCGCCCATCGCGGTTAAAACCGCTCCTACAGTGTTTTATAGGGTTCAAAAATAGGCGGCATGAAAGAGGCAGAGTTTCCCTGGGACAATTTGGTGGAGCCGGGGAGGATCGAACTCCCGACCTCTGCATTGCGAACGCAGCGCTCTCCCAGCTGAGCTACGGCCCCTGTTAACACCTGTGTTGGAAATATTTTCAGGATCTGCCCCTATTCTATCACCCGGAAATGATGCCTGCACTGCCATGGGAGCGTCGCAAACAAGGTCTGACGGGATCCATAAGCAGGCTTCACAACGGCTAAACAAGGTAAGCAGTCAGGTGATTCCGGAGAGCGCCCTTTCAAGGTCAATAAATTTGTCTGCGACCTGCTGAAGATCAACGGTATAGTCATCTTTATCAAGTTTTGTGCGTATCGAGGTCACACGTTTGAAATCGAATTGCGGTGTGACGGGTATTTGAGTATGCATGGCGTGTCCTGGTTGTTTTAGTGGTGTTTTCGCGTGAATTTTTTCCTGTCCTGTTTCTCTTTGACACACTCAGGTTATCGTCCCGAGCGGGGAAGAATTTAGATAGATTTTGTGGGTTTGCGCACAAAGTGATGGAATATTGGCGTGACCTGTGTCCGGTTTTTGCGAGTCGTCCACGTAGCCGGCTGCTCGCCTGTATTCTCCCGCAGGAATGGACGATTGACGCCGGGCGGTGACCTCTGTCAGCAAGGTTGCCAGCAGTTAACAGGAAGGGTTGGCGTCGAGAGGTCAGATGTCCTGATAGACATAGACAATCGGCGCATCTCCAGGGGGCTTATTCAGGCATCTACCCAACTGCTGGATGAGTTGGACAGCGGTGAGGATA
>CAYPEL010000011.1:0-14731 GCA_964409635.1 uncultured Gammaproteobacteria bacterium
AACATATGTTTAAGATAATGGACACGTACTTTAGTTAGCCATAAACTGTCAAGCTGATTTGGCCGGTTTCAGACAATGTCTAGGTCACGATGATGGCATCTCTCATGAAGGCGCGTTTAGGTTCCGTACTTCTAGTATTGGGATCAATTCTTTTCGGTTTGTTGTTTGCAGAGGTTGGCACGCGTTATCTATTACCGGTCTCCCCGGGAGCACGCATGCTGGACCTCGAAAGGAAACCGATTGTCGTTGACGACGATCGCTTGAGGTTACCACGGAGTCTCCAATACCACGAAGTGGCACAGGAATTTGATGTCTTAATCACGGTAACAGAAAAGGGACACCGGGTTCCTGCAGTTGACGGCAATCCCAATATAATCTTTCTCGGGGACTCGTTTACCTTTGGGTCGGGCTTAACAGACGAACAGACATTCGTCGCGCAGTTCTGCGATGGGGTGCAGCTACAATGCGCGAATTTGGGGAGAGAAGAAACCGGTACACGGTGGCAACTCGATATTCTCGAGGAATTTTTAGAAAACGAAGGATGGCGGCCTACTGAACTTCGCCTCTTTATGTTGGTGATGTCCTCCGCACTTATGGCTGGTAACGATCTGACGGACAATCTGCACGCGGCACAACAGCACGGCGATAAGCTCAACCACGAGCCCAGGTCATGGTTCGCAAAGGTGCTTTCTTACCGCAAGTTGCTACTACGTCATTCTAACCTGGTCCGTGTCGTCTACCTCTATTTTGGCCCCTACCTGCGATCCGCACTGTCACCGGCGCCGAAACAGGATGAGCTCGATGCCGCGTTAAAAGCAACTGCCGAGCAACTCAATCGACTTGAAAGAATCTCGCAGAACTACGGTTTTCGTTACAAGGTCTATCTTCTCTATCCAATGCAAGATCTGTTACGTGGCAGCCACGAAAAAACACTGGAAACCCTTATCCCGATCGTTCCAAATGGACAGGTAGTGGATACATCCAGTGCTCTGCTTGATGACCCATCGAGATTTTATTATCCCTACGACGGACACCTGAACCCCGAGGGTGCAAAACGGATCGCAGAGTTTCTCCTGCGAGAATACAGAGCTGCTGAAACTGTCGAGTCAAACTAAGCTACAAGGTAAAATTCACCACACGATCGGAACTTGTCAGTTACTTGATCTTAAAAAATATAGTTACAAAATCTAAGGCACAATTTCGGAGCAGTTTGCTGAAATTTTCAATGAGAGCAGGTACGGAATCAAGCTTGGCCAATCAACTCGGGGAAGGCCCAAGAAAGAGGACGATACCGAAGCAGCTAAAATTTAATCCTCCGTCACCTTTTCCTCAGGCATCTACCAATGATTCCTGTTTTTCACTCTCAAGCGCCGCAGGCCGATCCACTACATAGCCCTGAATACCGTCGACCTTTAAGGTTGTCAACACCTGCCACTGCTGTTCTGTCTCAACCATTTCGGCAATGGTTAAAATATCCAGGCTATGCGCGATACTACACAGTGTCTGTACAAAGAACTGATCATCACGATTTTCAAGAATATCTGCCGTATAGGCACCGTCAATCTTCACGTAATCGGGGCGCAAGGACTGCAGGTATCCAAAATTTGAAAACGCTTTGCCAAAGTGGTCCAGTGCAATACCATGACCCAGCTGTCTAACCCGGCTTGAAAAGCTGTGTAATTGCTGCATATCACGTACAATACCGTATTCAGGAAATTCAAATACAAGCCGACCGTGCTTATCACCAAATTTGTGTAGCAGGCCGTATAGCCAGCCTAAAAATTCCTCATCATGCAAGGATCCTGGGGAAAGATTCACGGCATAACTTTGTTGTCCTGTCGCGCTTTCGAGGTAGGCCACCAGTTTCTCAATCACCAAGCGGTCAATGCTTCCGGCATGACCGAGTTCTTCTGCTACCGGCATAAATTCTCCTGCCGTCAGTAATACGCCATCCGCTGCTCGCATCCTGACAAAGACCTCACGGTGCATAAAGGGATTATGCTCAGCACTACTAACAACGGGTTGTACAAACAAGCAGATATTGCCATGTTCCAGGGCGCCAGCAATGCGATGTCCCCACTCTTGTCTACCCACAGCAGGGTCGGCCTGCACCTGCCCGGTAAGTACCGACCATTGATTAGCACCTTTGGCTTGCGCATCACGCAACGCCTGATCTGCGCCCGCCAACAATTCACCGGATGCCGGATATCCGGAAAACAGTGTAATACCAATTTGCGCAACATCGTTTGTAGCAGACAAACCTTGGGAATGTAATTCTGCAAGTTTTGTGGATAGCTGCTCAGCAACATTTTGCGCTTTCCGTTCGTCTGCGCCGGCGCATAATACGCCAAAATCTGAACCTGACATGCGTCCAGTTACCGCATTGCAGCCTTCAGTCACGGATTCTATCGCTTTTGCTGCCGCTTTGATCAACGCATCGCCTGCTTCATATCCTTTCTGGTCATTCACTTCCTTTAGGCCATTTATTTGCACCAGCATTAACGCTCCGCTCTCCCGCTTTTCTGATTGCCGAACTACTGTATTTAATTGACTGTCCATATATCGCCGGTTACCCAACCCCGTCAGAGGATCAACGTAAGCCATTTCCCGCATCCGCTCAGCCGTTTCTGATTGCTCGTTGAACATCGACTGCACTTTGCCTGTCATGCGGTTCATGGCTTCTACCATCCGCCTTAATTCGCGGGTTTTCGGCAAGTAATCCTGCATTTCATAATTGCGATCACAGATGCCTTGCGCCTGTATTTCGACAGCCCTTAAAGGCCGTAACAGCTTGTGTATAAAAGCCGCCGCAAAAATACCAACTAGCGCAGTCGCCGCCACAAACCAGAAAAATAATTGCACAAAAGTTTTCCATAACTGCCGGTAGGCGATGCCAGGATGGCTCTGGACATGTAACACACCCGCGAGATTCCAGCCCCCCATAACCTGCGCATCTGCACGCGGTGTCTCCAATTTAACCAGCCGGATAAACCAATCAGGTACACCGTCGAGAGACAGCTCGGTATAGCGTTCGACCAGGCTTTCACCCTGGTTGGAATTGAGTTTAATCACGCTGTAATAACCACGATCATTGATCGCATCGATCATGGTCGCAACCGTAATCAGCCCCTCTTCCTGCATATGCGGCGTCAACGACAGCGACAGCGATGTCGCAGTATCCTGAGCGTGTGACTCAAGTTGAGTCATAAGAAATAATCGTGTGTTGTATAAATTGATGCTGATAGTTGCCAAGAACATCAGTACGCACACCATCACTATGATCAATATCAGTTGTCTATAAAGTGTCATCTTCTCACCTCGGATTCGCTATCCAGGTTATTTAGGTAAATCCATACCCGCACTGAATGCCTTCATGCGGCGTGATAAATCGTTCCAGTTACTCAGGCGCTTGGGGCCACTGACCTTTCGACCACTGCCGCGCTGTTTTGCTAACCACAGGCCGTCACCATTGAAACTGTAAACGGGTAATAAATCTTTACGCAGCGAAGCCGGTTTGATTTCGCCAATCAGATTATCTAAAACCAAAGGCACAGCATCGGCAGACTCATAATAAGCCAGTACCATATGAGCCTGTTTGAGTTTGACTGCCTTGACATAAGTCAGGCGTAACTTTTCCACCGGGATACCTAATTCACGTAAGGTAAAATATTTGGCTACCGAAAAGTCCTCACAATCACCCCGCGCCACTGCAAGAAATTCAATCGGTGTTGCCCAATAATCACTCACCCCCCACTGGCTCTGATCTGATACAAATTCCAGCTGATTAAAAAAGTCATTCACCCGTTGCAGTTTTTCCCGGGTTGGCTCAGCCCTGATCTCCTGGATTAGATTGCCCCACTCTGACACCCGGCTGCGTGCTTCGCTGCCATATTGAACGACCACCTGATTGAGTATTGATTCAGTAACCCCCGACTCATTGGCGATGGCAACCATTACAAACATCTGGATGCCGAGCAGCCAGAAATATTTATGGTTAATTGACAGATGATTGAGCAAGTGCAACTTCCCAGTTAACTTGGAAACGCCTGAGTATCCATATCAAAATAAGCATTTATTTTGCTACGGGTCATGTGTTTTCAGGTATCCTATCTATATGCTGGGATTTAGCGGCAAATACCCACGATTCCACAGTCCTTTCAAGGACTTCTGGGAGCTGCCGACTATACTGAGTAATAAGACTGATATTTCTAGATGATCCTGCCAACCCAGACCGAGAAATAAAGGCGCACGATGGAGCGCGGAAACGCAACAGCCACGGAAAAGAGTAATAACAGCGGCTTATACATTTTATTGATCAGTATTCATGGCCTGGTTCGAGGCCATGACCTTGAACTTGGCCGTGATGCGGATACGGGAGGCCAGATTAAGTATGTTCTGGAACTCGCTGAATCACTGGCGGGCCAGGATAAATTCGGCCAGCTCGATTTAATCACCCGCTGTATCGATGACGCCTCCGTGAGCCCGGACTATCGCCAGAGCGTAGAAAATCTCACCGATAAAGCGCGCATCATTCGAATCAAGGCAGGGCCTGCCGAATACTTACCGAAAGAAGCACTCTGGGACCACCTGGATGCCTTTGCGGACAATATCCTGAATTACCTGCGCGATACCGGCCTGCAACCGGATTTAATCCATACCCATTATGCCGACGCCGGTTATGTAGGCTGCCAGCTAGCAAACCAGTTGGGCATTCCGCTTATCCATACCGGCCACTCATTAGGGCGTGTAAAACGGCGGCGCCTGTTGGCAAGCGGTTTGAGTTCAGAGACGATAGAAGCGCGTTACAACATGCAGCGGCGTATCGAAGCGGAAGAGCTGACCCTGGCCAGTGCCGATTGCGTCATTACCAGCACTCACCAGGAAATAGAAAGTCAGTACGAACTCTACGATCACTACCAGCCGGATCAGATGCGTGTCATCCCGCCCGGCACTGACCTTGTACAGTTTCACCCACCCACCGGTGACGAATGGGAAAACGAAATCGCTACACAGATCTGCCGCTTTTTACAACAGCCTGAGAAGCCGATAATACTGGCTTTATCAAGGCCGGATACACGTAAAAATATCAGTGCGCTGATTGCCGCGTATGGTGAGTCTCCACAGCTGCAGGAAATGGCAAATTTACTGATTGTTGCGGGCAACCGCGACGACATCAGTGAAATGGAAGATGGCGCACAGGATGTATTGTCCGAAATACTGCTACTGGTAGATCGTTACGACCTCTATGGTGTAGCTGCCTATCCGAAACATCACCGGGCAGATGATGTGCCGCTCATCTATCGGTTGGCGGCCGTAACCGGTGGCGTATTCGTCAATCCTGCATTAACCGAACCCTTCGGGCTTACCTTACTGGAAGCCGCAGCGAGTGGCTTGCCGGTCGTTGCAACGGAAGATGGTGGCCCCATAGACATTATCTCGAATTGTCATAACGGCCTGTTGGTGGATCCGCTGGATACCGTAAAAATACAGGATGCTCTGTTGATAATTCTGTCAGATAAAAACAAGTGGCTGGAATTTTCACAGAATGGACTTAAGAATATTCGTGAACACTATTCCTGGGAAGCACACACAGAGAGCTATATTTCCATGCTGCACCCGATTCTCGAAAATACCGGAACGGTCATTCGCGCACCGAAAACACGCCGTAACCGCTTGTATAGCGATCGCGCCATCTTTACAGACCTTGACCAAAATCTGTTAGGCGACACCCGTTCACTGCACCAACTCAGTGCTGTGTTGAGAGAAAATCGTAAAAGTACAGTGTTTGGAATTGCCACTGGCAGACGCCTGGATTCTGCGCTTAAACTGATGAAACGTTATGCTATACCAGAACCCGATGTGCTCATTACCAGTGGTGGCACGGCTATCCATTATGCGCCAACTTTGACAGAAGATACCGGCTGGTTACAGCATATTGATCACCAATGGAATCCTAAATCTGTGCGCCGTGTACTGGATGAGTTAGCCGGCCTGAAACTGCAATCGAAGACTGAACAAAGCCGTTTCAAGATCAGCTACTACATTGATCCCCTCAAATCACCAGGCCTGGACGAAATTAATACGCTACTGCATCAACAGGAACAGTCCGTCAATGTCACGCTGTCATTTGGGCAATTCCTGGATATCACACCCATCCGCGCCTCAAAAGGTTTTGCCCTGCGCTATTTCTCCAACCTGTGGGATATCCCACTGGAACAAATCCTGACTGCAGGCGGTTCAGGCGCTGATGAAGATATGATGCGGGGTAATACACTGGCCGTGGTGGTAGCCAATCGTCATGATGAAGAGTTATCTCAACTGGTTGACATTGAGAGTATCTATTTTGCGCAGCAATCCTATGCAGGCGGTATTCTGGAAGCCTTGGAGTATTATGATTTCTTTAGCAAGCGCACGCTGCCGGACGAGGTAGCCACCTCATGAGCGAGAAACTCTTGCTCTGCGCTGACCTGGACCGGACAGTATTACCCAATGGCAGACAACCGGAATCTCCTGGTGCCCGTGATCTATTCTTGCAACTCGCAGGACACCCGGATGTTAGCCTGGTGTTTGTCACCGGCCGTCATCGCACACTCGTACAGCAGGCTATAAAATGTTACGCCCTGCCAGAACCGGATCTTGTTATCAGTGATGTAGGCTCACGCATATACGATTTACGCAGTCACCACTGGGACGCCTGGCAGGAGTGGGAATCAGAAATCACACCCGACTGGGCCGGGCTGTCACATGCCGACTTGCGCAAGCTTTTTCTTGATCTCGAGACATTACAACTTCAAGAGCATGAAAAACAGAATACCCACAAGCTCAGTTTTTATGTCTCCTTGCACGAAAATGAATCCGCTTTAATCGAGACCATGCAACTGCGCCTCAAGCAACACGATGTCAAGGCCAGCCTGATCTGGAGTATCGATGAACCTGCCGGTGTCGGGCTACTCGATGTACTGCCACAGTGTGCTACAAAGTTACACGCTATCCAGTTTCTGCAAGACCGCCTGGAATTCAGCCTCGATGACACAATATTTGCCGGTGACTCGGGTAATGACCTGCTAGTACTCTGTAGTGATATTCACTCGATTCTGGTTGCCAACGCTGCAGATACGGTACGCAAATCAGCCCTTGCCGGTGCTCAAAAAGACGGTAACAATGATACGCTTTATTGTGCACAAGGCGGTTATCTGGGCATGAACGGCAATTACAGCGCGGGTATCCTGGAAGGCGTGGCGCATTATAAACCCGAATACGGCAATTGGTTAAGTGGCATCGCAAGGCAGAAGAATGCCGGTTAATTCCAACAACAGACCGCTAATTTTTGGCGAAGTCCTGTACGACCATTTTCCGGATAACAGCACCGTCCTCGGTGGCGCTCCTTTTAATGTCGCCTGGCATTTACAGGCTTTTGGCCAGCGACCTTTGCTTGTCAGTGCGGTTGGTAATGACCCACTGGGGCGTTCAATTGAACTGGCTATGGATGACTGGGAACTCGACCGGGCAGGCCTGCAACAGGACGCCAGTCATGCCACTGGCACGGTGGAAGTCAGCCTAGAAAACAATGAGCCCGCCTATGCTATCGTCAGCGAGTGTGCGTATGACTTCATCGATAGAGACAAGCTTCCAACCACAGCTCCTACATTGCTCTATCATGGCACACTGGCACTACGGCATCCTGTTTCGAACGCCGCATTAAGCAAACTAAATCAAACAGGATCACCGGTTTTTCTGGATGTTAATCTACGCCCACCCTGGTGGAACGAACCGCTAGTAACAGCAGCACTGTCTAACGCTACCTGGGTTAAATTAAATGAAAACGAACTCAATGAAATCGACTCATCCAGTGAGCCATGCGCAGAAAAAGCAAAAACCATGCTCGGTCAATATAACCTGGAGTTATTAATTATCACCCAAGGCAGCAAAGGTGCGGTTGCTTTTGAGACGACAGGTGGATCAATTAGCGTGCAGCCCGAAACTGATATCTGTATGGTTGACACCGTTGGTGCGGGCGACGCCTTTACCAGCGTCATTATTACTGGCTTATTACAGGAATGGCCGCTTGAAATAACCCTGCAGCGCGCCCAGGCATTTGCTTCTGCGATTGTCGGCACGCGTGGCGCAACGGTCCAGGACAGGGGTTTTTATCACAACATTACCAGCCATTGGGGGCTAACAAACTAATGAACCGGGCAAGTGATCCATTACGCGCAGCCGAAGAATATCTGCTCACCCACAGAAACGAACTGCTGAACTTCCTGCACCAGCTCAAGCGCCTTGGGCGGCGTTTTTTCCTGCGCAGCAACATTCAGGATACCTTCGCCAAGGTCTGTGAAGAAGATACTTCTGGCACCCTATGTGACAGTCCGCTAGCCACCTTAATTGACTGGAGCCAGGAAGCCGCCATGGACGAAGCCTGGGTCTGTTTTGCGCTGCGCCAACGCGTTGCCCGCTGGCTATACCTGCGTATTCATCTCGACACACTCGATACAGAACTGATTGATGTTTCCGATTTTCTGGCCTTCAAGGAACGCCTGGCCACCGGCAATCCCGACCAGCCCTGGACGCTGGAAATTGACCTCAAGCCCTTCTCCCGTGAGTTTTACAAATTACAGGAACCCGATTCTATAGGCCGCGGTGTCGAGTTCCTGAACCGCCGGCTTTCCAGCCAGCTATTTGTAGACCTGGGCAAGGGTGATCAACGTCTGCTGGATTTTCTACGCGTGCATAAATTCAATAACCAGCAACTGATGCTGAATGAAAGCGTGGAAAATGTAACTGATCTACGCCGTTCGCTGCGCCAGGCGGATACGCTATTACGCAAACAGGATCAAACTGCGACCTGGAAAACTGTCGCTAATGATTTACGCAGCACCGGTTTTGAACCTGGTTGGGGCGATACGGTTGCGCGTATTCGTGACACGATGCGCCTGCTGCTGGATATTCTAGAAGCCCCTTCTCCCTCGGCACTGGAAGCCTTCCTGAGCCGGGTACCGATGATTTTTTCAATGGCCATTCTTTCCCCGCATGGCTACTTTGGCCAGGCTAATGTCCTGGGCCGACCGGATACCGGCGGGCAGGTTGTTTACATACTTGACCAGGTGCGCGCGCTGGAACGTGAAATGCGCAAGCGTTTGTCAGAACAAGGGCTTGAAATCGAACCTCAAATACTGGTGTTGACCCGTTTGATTCCCGAAGCCGATGGCACAACCTGCGATCAACGGCTAGAAGATATCGCCGGTACCACCCATGCCCGTATCCTGCGGGTACCGTTTCGTAACAAAAGCGGAGAAGTGATTCCACAATGGATATCACGCTTCGAAATTTGGCCCTACCTGGAACGCTTCTCCGAAGAAGTCGAACGTGAAATGATGGCTGAACTGGGCGGCCAACCCGATTTGATTGTCGGTAATTACTCGGACGGCAATCTGGTCGCTTCACTGATTTCTCAAAAACTCGGCATAACCCAGTGCAACATCGCCCACGCACTGGAAAAAACCAAATACCTCTATTCGGATCTATTCTGGCAGGATAATGAAGAAAATTATCATTTCTCCTGTCAGTTCACAGCAGACCTGATTGCGATGAATACCGCTGACTTTATTATTACCAGCACCTATCAGGAAATCGCCGGGACAGATGACAGTCTGGGGCAATACGAAAGTCACGGTGCCTTCACCATGCCCGGACTCTACCGGGTGGTACATGGTATCGATGCTTATGATCCCAAGTTCAATATTGTCTCACCGGGTGCTGATGCAGAGGTTTACTTCCCCTATACGGAAACCGACCGCCGCCTCACTCACCTTGACGATTCGATTGAGTCTTTGATTTTTGGTCAGGAGACAGCGGATGATATCCGGGGCATTCTGGAACATACGGATAAACCGCTGCTATTTACGATGGCGCGCATGGATCGTATTAAAAATATCACAGGGTTTGTAGAATGGTATGCGCAGTCCAGTGATTTACGTGATAAGGCGAATCTACTGGTCATCTCAGGCCATGTTGACCCGGCTCGTTCCGGTGATAACGAAGAACGCGACGCAATCATCAAAATGCACGAATTGATGACTCGCCACAAACTGGATGGTCAGGTGCGCTGGCTTGGTGTCCATCTGGAAAAAACCATGGCGGGTGAAATCTACCGGGTAGTTGCAGATTCCAAAGGTGCTTTTGTACAACCTGCGTTGTTTGAAGCCTTCGGGCTGACAGTGATAGAAGCCATGAGTTCCGGCTTACCCACGTTCGCGACCTGCTTTGGTGGGCCACTGGAAATAATTGAAGACGGTATATCCGGCTTTCATATCGACCCAAATCATGGCGGCACAGCTTCACAGTGCATCGCAGATTTTCTAGCACGCTGCAGCCAGGATACTGGCTACTGGAATCAGATTTCAAACAATGGACTAAAACGTGTAGAAGAACACTATACCTGGGATCGTTATGCTGAACGCATGATGACTCTGTCACGTATTTATGGGTTCTGGAAATATGTCAGTAATCTTGAACGCGAGGAAACCCAACGTTATTTACAAATGTTATACGGCCTGCAGTTTCGGCCGCTGGCACAGAAACTGGAAAAGTAACGCAAGCACTCTGATTTATTTAGAGAACGACTGACTATAGACGCAAAAACCTGTAGGGCGGTTTTAACCGCGATAGATGCTGCGTCCATCGCGGTTAAAACCGCTCCTACCAGAGGAGCATACAACCATGGCTGAGAACTACCCTGTCCTGATTCCCGGCGCGGCTGATGCCGGCTCACTGACTGTTGATTCTCCCTACGATTTAAAGGCAATCGGTAGCGCAGGCATTGCCGATGCGGCTGCCATTGAGCTAGCACTGGCCACAGCCGACAAACTATATCGCAACAAAAATTCCTGGCTAAGCGGGGCGCAACGTATCGCGATTCTGGAAAAATCCGCCCAGCTTATGCAAGAGAAGTTTGAATACCTGGCGATCGAATCTGCACGCGAAGGCGGTAAACCCTTAATCGATTCACGCATCGAAGTAGCCCGCGCCATTGATGGCGTAAAAAATTGTGCTGAGGTGCTGCGCAGCGAGACCGGCAAGGAAATCGCCATGGGCGTCAATGCAGCATCGGCCAACCGTTTGGCCTTTACCAGCAAACAGCCTATCGGTGTTGTTGTCGCCATCAGCGCTTTTAATCACCCACTGAATTTAACCGTCCACCAGGTCGGGCCCGCCATTGCAGCTGGCTGCCCGGTTATCATTAAACCCGCCAATGACACGCCGCTCTCCTGCCTGCGTTTTGTATCTATCCTGCGCGAGGCTGGGCTACCCGACGTATGGTGTCAAGCCTGTGTTGTTGACGACCTGAAAGTGGCAGAACAACTGGTAACCGATGCCCGGGTTGGATTTTTCAGCTTTATAGGCAGTGGCAAGGTAGGCTGGATGCTGCGCTCCAAGTTAGCACCCGGCGTCCACTGCGCGCTTGAGCACGGCGGAGCCGCACCGGTCATTGTTGCAGCAGACGCCGATATTGATGATATGGTTCCGGCTTTGGCCAAAGCGGGCTTTTACCATGCAGGTCAGGTTTGCGTCTCAGTACAACGCGTGTTTGCACCACAGGACAAGGCAAAATCAATTGCCGAATCAATTGCCGCACTCGGTTCAAAAATGATCGTGGGTGACCCGTTAAATGAATCCACCGATATTGGGCCGCTGATCCGTCCGGCCGAAGTCGAACGCGTGCATAGCTGGGTGCAGGAAGCCGTATCAAAAGGCGCAACTTTGCTCTGTGGTGGCGAACCCCTTTCAGAAACCTGTTACCCGCCAACCGTGCTGCTCAACCCGCCAGCGGACGCCACCGTCAGCACCCATGAAATATTCGGCCCTGTCATCTGCGTCTATTCCTGCGAGTCCATAGATCAAGCGATTGAACAAGCCAACAGCCTGCCCTACTCCTTCCAGGCGGCTGTTTATACAAAAAATCTGGACACCGCCATGAAAGCTTACACACAACTCAATGCATCAGCCGTAATGGTAAACGACCACACCGCGTTTCGAGTTGACTGGATGCCGTTTGCCGGATTAAAAGTATCCGGACACGGAACAGGAGGCATCCCCTATACTTATGAAGATATGACGGTGGATAAAATGATTGTTATAAAATCAGCCGAACTCTAACCTGCATATCTCACCGGATGTTGCGGAGAAGGGTAGGTTTTACCCAGCCTACGGCCAGGCTTTAAATGGAAATGGCCTATTCTCTGAATTAAAAGTCAGGAACATAAAGACCTCATAAATATAATCCGTTAAACTTTTACCTGTAGCCTTGAGCGGTTCATTATTACTCCCGGTAAACAATGTAAACAATACCTGCAACACCACCGTCGCAAAGAGTACGAATTTTGCAATGCTGTAGGCAAAGCCCAACACCAGCATACTCAGTATACGTTTCCACAGACCCTTATCCGTTACCGAATCATAGGTTTTTGTATCCATTTAACTTCTCCAAAATATAAAATTGATACGCTTATTAATTGGGGCGGCATTCGATGAAATCAAGCCCAGTGTATATTTTATATCTGCCACATTCGAAAGTCAGATAATAAGTAACTCCGAACGGAGTTTTTCTGTAAAGTAGAACCATGGATGTGGACTAAATGCAGCTCTCTGATCTAAGGGTTACCGTCAAAATAAATTCACATTTTGACCGCCGAATCATCCCGCCTGGCGGCGTTGCGAAACCTTGCAATATACATATATTCCTGCGGTTACGCGCCTTGCCAGACGGGCGCTTCGACGCCCAAAAGGTGAATTAATTTTGACGCCAACCCTAAAACGGCCCCGGTTTTTTATAGCAATTGGACTTATACTGCTCCTGACGGTTATATCTGCAGTCGTCTTCAACCCTGATTTCCAGAAAAAATTGTTGCTAGAGCACGCCGGGCCACTGGTCGATTCCCTGCAAGTCGACTATATCCATTTCACACCCTGGTCGCTGACGCTGAACAAGCTTGCCGTTGGCTATGAGGGTGGACATTTTCAGATTGGTGAAAGCAGCATCAAGTATTGCCTGTCTTCACTGCTGCTGCTGAAGCTGAACCTCAAAGAACTATTCCTTGAGGATGTCACCGTCGACCTCACAGCATTCAACCCACCTGCAAAACCACCGGATGCTCCGGAGCATGTAACAGGCCCCTTCCCAGGTGTACTGGCATCGCTGCAATTCGGGTTTGGGTATGTACTGCAAAAATTAACGATCAATGCCACTGTCTCTCTGCCCGGCGAACAATCTGTCATTGCCAGTATTACCGGCGGGGGTATCCGGCCAAACTCAAGCGGCGCTATAAATATCAACGCGCGCTTCAATACCGGCGCGGAGCAAGATCATATAGATCTGGCAGGCGAGATACGGTTTGATCAACTCAACCGGGGACGCTTTGCCGCTATTCAGTCCACACTCGATGTAGAAGCGGTATTGGCCAGCCTGCCGGTTGTGGAGCGCGTAAACGCTAATCTTATCATCACAACTGATCCGGCCAGTGAAAATATCAACACCACAAATGACCGTCAGCTGCCACACTATCAGCCCGAGTCAATCCATCTTTCCCTGCTGCAAAAGGACAAAGACAAAAATATTCGTTCCACACTGACACTCGACGGCATCTATGACGGAAACAATGGAAATTTTAGCCACGCTAGCTACAAGATCACAGCTAACGAGCGTCTGCTTCAACCCTACGCTGGAGAGAAGGTACTGCCTACCACGCAGCAAGTGCTATCAGGTGAGTTCAATTTTAATAGTGCCAGCCTGACCGGCAACATGATCCTTAACAGTGAACTACTGCTCACAGAACTCAAACAAACACAGGCCAACGAACAACTTCCCGAGTTAATACGTGTAAAAAATAACTTTCGTATGTCACTACTGCCAGATAAACAGTTGCGGATAGAAAAGCTGGACACCGACATGTCCGATAATGCCGAGAATCAGCCACTCGTGTCCAACCTGCCAGCAGACCTGAACATACCGCTGAATGATATCGATGCTTTCCTGCGCCAGGAAAATACCCTGCTGGAATTTACACTACCCAAAGTACCACTGAAATGGCTGGATGTATTGCTTCCCGAACAAGACATCACGGCCGGTCAATTGACGGCGGCCTTCCGAATCACCACCGATACCAGCTCTGCCATTCACCTTAAACCGATAAAACCCCTTGAGATCACAGGGCTGACGATCAAACAGGCGGGCGAACCAATAATCGATGATTTAAACCTGTCAGTTCTGGCCGCTGTCACTTATAGCGGTAACAGCCTGGCGATCTCATTGAACGAGTTGGTAGCCAAAGCCGGCAAACGAACCCTGGCTACTGGGAATTTAACAGCCGCCCTGCCCTTGTCCGAAAAACAAAAAGGCGCCATCAATGTGCAAGCCAGACTCGGTCTGAACAGCAAAAGCCTGCTCGATTTACTGGCCATTGAACATACCGGCCGGCAAACCCTGCCCGGACATTTCTCGCTGGATTTTCAAACAACCATCAAACAGCAACCTGACAGGATGGAAATTAGCAAACTGGATGCGAAACTTACTAAAGACAAGAAAACTCATCTGTTAACCCTGCAATTACAACAACCCCTGATTATTGAAACCCGCGAAGTTGGAACAAAATTCAGAAATGCATCAGGTACGCTGGCTACACTGAATATTAGCGATATTCAGCTAGGCTGGTTTTCTTCCTTCCTGCCTGACATC
>CAYPEL010000011.1:14741-31968 GCA_964409635.1 uncultured Gammaproteobacteria bacterium
AAAGGTAAATTACACAGCACCGATTTTTCACTGGCTACCGATACAAAAGGCATCGCAACCATACGTGCAGCACGTCCGTTTAAAATCAAACATGTCAGCATCACTGGCAAGGACGGCCCTGTTCTAAAAGACCTCGACATCAGCATCCTGCCCACCCTCCGCCTTGCACCGGAAGGCACTGGCATCACCTATAAGAAACTTGTCGTCGCACACAATTCTACAACGTTATTGACCGGCAACGGCAAGATCCTGTTACCTGCCAAAGAAGGGCAGCCGCTACTGGCCAGTGGCAAACTCGATGCCAATCTGGAAGCGCTTTCAAAACAACCCCTCATCGCCAAGATATTAAAAGCAGAGATTGCATCCGCGTTGCGCTTCGAAGCAGATTACAAACTGGCGCAGGGTAAAACCCGGATTGATATCAGCCGCCTGGCAGCTAAACTTTTCTACAGCGATTCAGCACCGAAAATATCATTGCAGGCAGACTCAAAAGTACGGGTTTACACAAAACTCCGCAGCAAACAATCAGAGATCGGCCGCGCCAAGGGCAAGGTCACACTCACGGTAGCTAACCTGACAGCCAAACCCTTTGCAAATATTCTGGCTGCGAATGGACTGACCTTTAACAGGGCTAATGGCAAGGCTGAACTTAGTTCGAAGGGTAAGTCACTGACTGTCAAAACCATCGAGCCATTTGTTATAAACGGCATTGAAGTAAAAACCAAAGACGCAACCCTGCTGCAATCATTTACCTTGACGGCAGGCACAGAAGCGACCCTGCAGGGCGACATGCTGCACACAAGGCTGGCCCCTTTTACTATTGATTTTGACAAATATAAAGAAGCACATGCGATCGAAGGCACTGTTGACCTGACCTTGAAAGGCAGCGGTGATAACACCTGGGTGGATACACTGAATGCCGACCTGACAATATTGCTAGCGCCGATTCTGAGTCAGCCTGCAGTCATGCCAAAGCATAGGCTGACAGCCGGTAAGCTAACCTCAGTTACAACAATCAATTCATCAGGACAAATTGATTCGACAACCCGTATCCTGGGGCTCAAAAGCAAACAGGAACTACCGCTCGAACTACTTGAAATCAAGGTGGGTGGGCAACTGGAAGCCGATGGCAGCTTCAACCTCAAAGCGCCGGTCAAAACAGTTGGCAAAACAGGTGAAAGCGACCTGTTAATAAAAGCTGTGCACTCAGCCAAACAAGAACCCGGCAATGATATTACTATCGCAATAAACAGCACCGCACTCTACCTGAACGATATCCTGAATACGCTGAAAACAGTTAGCGGTGAGACAGCTACAGAGAAAAATGAACAGAAAGAAGAAAAAACCACTGCAAACGAAACCGATCCAACACTAGAGCTACAACCGGATGAACGCGCCTTCTGGGATGTGCTGCCGTATAACTTCCATACCGATACCCACATAAAACGTCTCTTCTATACGGACTACCTTGAGATTTATGACATCAAAGGCCACACGGATTTCACACCCGGCAGGCTCTCGCTGGATAACTATGCAGCCCATTTTCGTGACAATCCGATCACCCTGGACGGTGCAATCACTTTTACACCTGGCGAAACACCTTACGATTTAAAATTGCAGGCAGGCGCTGAAAAGTTTGACCTGGCCACCTTCTCACGCGAACTGGATCCGCAAGCCATTCCGCGCGCGGAAGGACTCTTCGATGTAAAAATAGACGCCTTCGGCAAGTCTCCGAACATGGCGCAGTATCGTAATCACTTGTTCTTCGATATGCGCATGCAGAGCCGCGACGGCATCTTCCGCCTGCTCAACCCGAACAGTGCGCTGATACAAGGTTCAACCAGCTTCGCGGGCCTGTTCGGAGAAGGCGTCTCGTTTATCCCGACCGGGCTTTTTGGCCTGGGTGCCGTTTCAAGGCTGGTCAGCTACATCAAGGAAATCGACTATACCAAAATTGATATCCACCTCGTCCGGGGAGAATCACGCGATATACAAATCAAACAATATGTCGTACAAAACCGGGAAATCCTGATGACAGCCGAAGGTGGCATAGAATACCAGGAGGGCATCGATATCATGCACAGCCCGCTGTCACTGCAATCCCAACTCAACCTGCGCAATAAAGGCGCCTCCATTTTCTACGACATGGATCTGCTGGAACTTAAACAGGACGCCTTCGGTTACTGGGCCGGCCCTACACTCAAATTCTGGGGCACACCCGCCAGGTCTGAATCGAATCTTGGTGACATCATTACAGCTGCCGGTAAAGGTATGTTCTTTGGTGGTATCACGCGGCCTATCTCTGGTTTAATCGGCAACTTCAGGCACCGCCTGTTTGGCGATAAAGAAGAGCCGGATGAATATCAGAAGAAATCACCGTAGGGTGGGTGAAACCCACCAAATGCTGCAGCAAATGAGGAACCCAGGGACAGTATACCTATTTTCAAACCCCATGTTGTGCTACGACAATTATGTATACTGTCCCTAGAGTCGCAGATTGCGCTCGTTAATATCATGCACCTGACAATAATCCAATACAATTTTCACCAATTGTGCGCCGTATTTTTCAGCCGTGCTGGTTCCAATACCTTTTATTTTCAGCAAAGATTCGAGGCTGTCAGGCAATACACTGGTGATCTTCAGTAAAATTCCTTGGTGAAGAATCCTGTAACGATCCAGCTCTTCCTTCTTCGCCTGATTGTTACGCCATACAACAAGCGCATTAAACAATTCCGGATGATCCAGGCTCTGGGTGTTTGCATTGACAGCTTTCTTTTTAGCCGGTACCCGGGATTTAAAATCGATTTCCGCCCTGGCGATTGTCTCCAGATAGAAGCTGGTCGAAAACCCCTTCCGGCAACTCACCATGCAGGCGGTTTTAATTGCCAACCTGTAGTGCAGCCATTCAATCTCCTTGTTAACTGTTTTACGTAGTTGGCTGTTATCGGTTTCAAAATGAATGGCATCAGTCCATTCGGTCAGATAAAGATCCAGCTTTTCTGTAAAATAATCAGCGGCCTTGCGCACCCGTTCCTGCAAATAATAATCCTCTTCCGGTATGCTATTTTCGGTGTATAAAGTTTGCAGTTGGCGTTGAAACTTTTCTCCTACTATAACCACTTCATCAGCCAGCTGTTTTTCCAGTCTAGTGATTGTGTCATCACCGGAAAACTGTATCACACGCCTGTTACCGCGCCATAAGCCAAGGATTTTTTGCAGGCTGACAGTCAGCGTCTTAAAATCAAAACATTCCAGTAACAGGTCTTGCTGATAGGCAATTTTAGCCTGCTTCAGTTGTGCCTGGGTCGGTGGGTTTTTACTGCTGCGCTCTACAAATTTCTCAACCACGCCATCTGTTTTTATCGCAGCCTGGGTGATCGGTTCACTCAGTACTATACCTTCCAGCGTTTTACAGCGGCTCAAGGCCACATAGACCTGACCGTGAGAAAAGGCGGCATTGGCGTCGATAATGGCGTGTTCAAACGTTAAGCCCTGACTTTTGTGAATAGTGATTGCCCAGGCCAGCCGGAGCGGATACTGGATAAATTCACCGATTACTTCTTCCGTAATCGCTTTGCTTTCTTTGTCTATGCTGTATTTTATATTTTTCCAAGTGGTCTGCTCCAGCTGGATCGCCTGCTCATCATCCGGGCATTTAACCGCAATATGCTCCTGACCGATAGAAGCAACCTTACCGATCTTGCCGTTGTAGTAACGTTTATCAACCGAATTATCATTGCGCACGAACATCACCTGGGCGCCCTTTTTCAGAACCAGCTTTTCAGCTGCCGGATAGGCATGAGCGGGATATTGCCCTTCAATCTCCGCCTGAAAATAAAAGACATTTGAGTCAAGGCGGTTTAATTGTGCGCTGTTTATTCTATCAGCGCTGTGATTGTGTGTCGTCAGCGTAATATAATTTCCGTTCTCCTGTGGATCGAATGCCGGCAGATACCTGGAATTCAGCATCTCCAGAGTGCCGTTGTCCAAACGGTTATTGCGCACGCAATTAAGCAGGCCGATAAACTCCGCATCTGATTGACGATAAATATGTTTCAGCTCGATCGGCATCATGGTTGTTTGCTGCAATGCATGACTGCTGAAGAAATAGCAGGTGTCGTAATGTTTTTTCAGGATACGCCATTCATCATCCTTCACCACCGGCGAAAGTTGATGCAGGTCGCCGATCATTAACAACTGAACACCACCGAACGGCAAGTCCGTGTGTTTATACCGGCGTAAAACAAAATCGACGCTGTCAAGGAGATCGGATCGCACCATGCTGATCTCATCGATCACCAGCAAATCGAGACTTCTTATAATATTAATTTTTTCCTTACTAAAGCGGCGTTGTTCTGTCTGTGCCAGTAATTCGCTACCGGGAACAAAGGGACCGAACGGCAATTGAAAGAAGGAATGCAAGGTAACGCCGCCCGCATTAATCGCCGCCACGCCGGTTGGCGCGGTGACAATCATGCGTTTAGGTATCCTGTTTTTAAGATTATGCAAAAAAGTCGTTTTGCCGGTGCCCGCCTTGCCAGTGAGAAATATATTATGACTGGTATGCCGGACAAAATCGTTGGCTAATTGCAGCTCGGGGTTTATGTCATCCATGAAATTGCACTCCGCTGTTGTAGATTCTGTTGAGCCTTCCTGTTTGCAGAAAAGACTGCTTAATCAGTATGCCAGAGGTTTGTCGGAGAAACACGATTCCCGTGCTGATAGGCGAGAAAGTAGGTGGCATTGGCTCTGACCCTGTTTTATGCGCTCAAATATTTACCACTCATTAATTGCATATGTTACCTCATATGTCTGCATTTACGAATAAATAAGCTTCCTTAGCTTTACCAAAACCCACTTGGCATACGGGCGGTGTCCATGTGGGAGTATCCCTAATTTTGACTTTCTCCACTGCTATACATTATGGTCACCTAATGGCAACCATACCCCCAAACAACATCACAACAGAACCCACCGCCTGCATCCTCTGTTCTCGTAACTGCGGTATCGTAGTCGATACTGATGGCAAGTCTTTACTGAAAATTAGAGGCGACCGAAAGCACCCCGCATCCACTGGCTATTTATGCCAAAAAGCAACGCGCCTTAACCATTATCAAAACCACACAGATCGATTGCAAAGCCCCCTGCGTAGAAAACCGGATGGCAGCTTCGAACCTATTAGCTGGCAGACTGCCATTTCCGAAATCGCAGCCAAATTGACCACTATACGTAAGCGTCACGGTGGACGCGCTTTTGCGTATTACGGTGGTGGAGGCCAGGGTAACCACTTAGGCGGCCTCTATGGAACAAGCCTGCTAAAAGCCATGCACAGCCAATACCACTACAACGCCCTGGCCCAGGAAAAGACCGGTGACTTTTGGGTGAACGGGAAATTATTCGGCCGTCAGACCTGCCACATTACAGAGGATGTAGAACAAGCCAAGGCTATCATCTTTCTGGGAACCAATCCGTGGCAAGCCCACGGCATTCCAAATGCGCGTGAGACCCTGCACACGTTGTCAAAGGATCCTGATCGTTTAATGATCGTAATAGATCCGCGTAAAACGGAAACTGCGAAACTCGCCGACATACACCTGGCCGTGCGTCCGGGAACCGATGCCTTTTTAATCGCTGCGATGCTGGCGATTATGGTGCGCGACCAGCTTGTGGATGACCACTTTCTTAAAGCCCGTACAACTGGCTATGAAACCCTGCTAAGCACCCTGCAATCAATTCCAATCGAACGATATACCAAACGCGCGGGGGTATCACTCGACCTGGTGACCCAGGCGATTCACGGATTCGCAAAGGCACCTTCAGCCTGCGTGCGTGTTGATCTTGGCATTCAGCAAAGTTTACACAGCACCCTGAATTCCTATCTGGAAAAATTACTGTTTCTGCTGACTGGAAACCTGGGAAAAGCAGGCTGCAATAACTTTCATACCTTCCTGCTGCCTTTAATCGGTCATTCCCCGGACGATGAAAAGCTAAACTGGCGAACAGTCCGCACTAATTTTCCGGGCATCGCAAAACTCTATCCTCCCAACGTACTACCCGCCGAAATCGACAACGATAATCCAGATCGTATTCGCGCCGTGTTTGTTGACAGCGCAAATCCGCTGATCACAGGCGCAGACAGCTCCGCCTATCGCGCGGCCTTTGAAAAACTGGAGTGCTCCGTTGTTATTGATGTCGCCATGACCGAAACCGCCCGGGCAGCACATTATGTACTGCCCGCAAGTTCCCAATATGAAAAGTGGGAAGCCACGTTTTTCAATCTCGAATTTCCACGCAACTACTTCCACCTACGCAAACCTATACTTGAACCAACACAAGGCACCTTACCCGAATCGGAGATCTACGCACGGCTACTCACTGCCATGGGAAAAATCCCAGAAGACTTCCCGATTCTGAAAAGAATAGCCAGGATCGACAGGCAGTATCCCAAATTAAAACTATTTCCAGCGGCCCTGGCGGTAACGATAAAAATCAAGCCGCAATGGATACCCTTTGCTGCGATCATTCTGATGCGCACCTTGGGAGACGCCCTGCCCGAAGGCGCTGCCGCTGCTGCACCACTTTGGTTCGCTTGCCTGCGCTATGCCAAACGCCACACAGCTGCAGTACAACGTGCCGGGCTTTCTGGAAAAGGTGCAGCACTTGGCGAGGCGCTCTTCACGGCGGTTCTGAATGGCCGCAGCGGTATCCTGCTCAGTGAGCATTTGTACGAGGACACATGGGATTTTCTACGTCACGCTGACAAGCGTATCCACCTGAACATTCCTGAGATGATCAGCGCACTCACCAGCCTACAAACTGATCCCGAGCAGAACCCCGAATTTCCCTTTCTGCTCGCCGCCGGAGAACGCCGGGACTACAACGCCAACACCCTGTTCCGTGACCCAAGCTGGCGCAAAGCCGACCAGCAAGGCAGCCTGAGGATTCACCCGGATGACGCCAAGACGCTGGATATAGAAGAAGGAAGCCGCGTTACCTGCCGCTCAAAACGCGCCGAAATACAGGTTCAGGTTAAACTTGATAACAGTGTACAAAAAGGTCTCGTCACCCTTCCCCACGGTCACGGTTTGCGCTATGGATTAAACAACGAAAGGCACGGACCGGCAATTAACGAACTAACCGATGCGAACAGCCGTGATGCTATTGCAGGCACCCCTTATCATAAGCACGTGCCTGTAGCGCTCGTTAAAATCGCTTAGACTAGCCTGTATTTTTCATGCAATTGGCAAAATGACATGTATCGATTCACCCTTGCTGGCGTTCTGATTATTCTTTTTATCGCGGCCTGCTCGAACGGCGAAACCCGGCCAAACCGTACGCTATTACTACCGAAAGATGGCCTTGTAGCAGAACCCGTCTTCAGCGGAAAAGTCTATCTTCAAATGCGTGGCAATCCCCAGGGGCCGGTTGTGTTACTTGTTCATGGGCTCGGCGATGATGCGTCAGCCATCTGGCAGGAAACCATGCGCAA
The DNA here is from genome assembly GCA_964409635.1 of uncultured Gammaproteobacteria bacterium. Classification (GTDB taxonomy): domain Bacteria; phylum Pseudomonadota; class Gammaproteobacteria; order DSM-19610; family DSM-19610; genus CAYPEL01. Next base: position 22,231 of record CAYPEL010000011.1, read on the forward strand.
GCTGGAGCGTGATTATTTTGTGGTGGCACTGGATTTGCCCGGCTTTGGCAAATCGACTAAATCGAATCAGCTGTATTCCCCGGAAAATTACGTCAAAGTCTTGCGCCATCTTTCTAAGACGTATATCGGTCAACCATTCCACCTGGCCGGCCACTCCATGGGCGGAGCAATTTCCCTGCGCTACGCAGCCACCTATCCCGAGGATATAAAAACACTCACGCTCGTAGATGCGGCGGGGATCCTGCATCGTCTGGCCTATACAAAATACCTGGCGCCCATGGGACTGAAGATGTTTTCTGGCATCGATATTTTCGACAAAAATGACATCTCATCGCTGGTAGGGCTCATTCTCAATAAAGCCGAGGATAAGATGCTCTTCGATCCCAGCCGATTGCTACAGACTCCAATACTGCGCGCTAAAATATTGCGCGGAAACCCGATAACGATTTCGGGGTTGGCGTTGGTGTTGGATGATTTCAGCAACATACCCTCAAAGGTGAAAGCACCCACCCGGATTATCTGGGGTGAAAAAGATGAAATAGCGCCGCTGCGGACAGGCCATGTGTTGAATGCCTTGATACCCGATTCCAGTCTCCACATTATTGCCGATGCAGGACACGCGCCCATTCGTAACAACCCGGATGTGTTTCATACACTCCTGGTCAAGAGTCTGCAACAGAATCAGGCAAAACCTGCGGCTACTGCCCACCAAAACACGCCACAGGATGTTGTTACCTGCCATAAAAAATATAACACCACCTATAGCGGCAGGATCAGAACCCTGACGATTAAGAGCTGCAAGAACGTACTGGTTAAAGACGCCACGATTGATCGCGTAATGATTAGCAATTCCCGCGTCCATTTGGAAAATGTAACCATTAATGCGCCGGGAAATACTGCTGTTGAGATAACCGACTCGGCTGTCATGATCACAGCCGGTAGTATCACGGGAAACATTGCCATTGCCGCACAAGGCAGCCGGCTGGATATCGCCGGGACTAAACTTATTGGTGAGAATGCAGCAATTGCTGCCACATCGGTAACGGATACTATTTTTTCTTTAACCACTATCGCTAGCGGTCAACAAGATAGCGCCATACTGCATGGCAGAATGAAGCTGCTGGCCGGTAAAAAGCTATAACCCCACCAAATAAAAAGCATTATTAAAATCCTTTTTGGACGATTATCGGAACAGATAGAGGCCTAAGCTGTCTAACTTTCCGCGGTTTATACTTCCTACGCGGGCGGCAGCATGAATTACTGGGATACTCCTACCCGGCTAGGGTCATTGTTTTTAACCACGATGATACTTTTCACATCGTCCCCTGCCTATTCTACGAATGCCGGGTCAGTAACAAACCAGTTTGGGATGAAATTTATGCCTATTCCAGCTGGAAGCTTTAAGATGGGCACTACGAACCAGGATCGGCAAATTGCGCTACAGGAGACGGAGGATGCTGGCACTGATGCCTATCTGGACGAACAACCATTCCACGAAGTTAGAATAAGCCAGCCGTTCCTCCTCGGGCAGACAGAAGTTACCCAATCTCAATGGCTGAAGATAATGGAAAACCGACCCGGGCCTGCAGAATACTGGCAACGTTCAGACTGGCAGGATTTACCCGTGGTGAGCGTTTCGTGGAATATGGCAGAACGATTTACAGAAGAACTCGGCAAGCTGGATCCGGATTACAGTTACCGGCTGCCGACGGAAGCGGAATGGGAATATGCATCCCGCGCAGGCAAGCCGGGGTTACGGCCTATGCCCAAAAACAAACTGCAAGCTTATGCCTGGTTTATCGCCAATTCAGGGGATCAGCCTCAGCCGGTTGCCACGCGTCAGGCGAATTCCTTTGGTCTGTATGACATGTTTGGCAATGCCTGGGAATGGGTTGCTGACTGGTACGCGCCAAACAGTTACGGCAACGGCGCAAGCCGTGACGATCCGGTCGGCCCGGCAGAAGGCCATGCGCGCGTTCGGCGCGGCGGGTCATATCATTGCCCGTTATTTCAAACGCGGCCAGGTTATAGGGCAGCGAATACACCCGATACCCGCTATTCTGTTATTAGTTTACGGGTTGTAGCTATACGAAAATAACTGATCTCTTACAATAATGAACTTAGATAATAGTTTACTCTTCATCTATGGCAACCAACGGGAGGCGAAAGATGCGCATACTCTACAAATGGGTAATCTATTCGATCTTGATAATAAAACTGGCAAGCCCTGCACTTGCTGAGGATCTTGTCCCGACGCGGCTGCTAGGTTTGGATCTGGCGCAAGATATTGCCACGGCGGCAATCGCTGCTTGCCGGAAAGACGGTTATCAGATCGCAGTCGCCGTAACTGACCGCAGCGGTGACCCGGTTGTTATTATGCGGGATGTATTCGTCAGTAAATACATGCTGCAGCTTGCGCAGAACAAGGCCAATGCGGTGGTGATGTCGAATTCGAGTTCCGGGAGTTTACGGGAAAATATGGCGCGTATCCGGGATGAATTGAATGAACTCGACGGAGTACTGTTGATGCAAGGCGGCCTGCCAATCCAGGTGTCGGGTTCGTTGGTAGGCGCCGTGGGTGTGAGCGGCGCACCGGGCGGCGACAAAGATGAAGCCTGCGCCAGGCAGGGCATCGACGCGGTGCAGGAGCGTCTGGATTTTGCGGACTAGGGTTTTGCACAGGCTGCAGTTGGTTCAACTGATTTTTCTAGGTTCAAGCATACTGGTAAAAGAATTATTACTTCGAATCACAAAAAAGCCCCTGAATCTATCAGGGGCTTTTTTATTGCGCACAAATAATCGAACAGCCTTACTTGGCAGCTTCTGCCATGTACTCCACGACTGCTTTAAGATCAGCATCGGTACAGTCCATGCAGGTACCTTTGGGGGGCATGGCATTTTTACCGTTAATGGTGTTTTTCATCATGCTATCCATGCCTGTTGCAATGCGTGAAGCCCAGGCATCTTTATCACCCAGTTTTGGCGCGCCGGCTACACCATTCGCATGACAAACGGCACACTTGGTGTCATAGGTTACCTTACCTGCCGGCTCGGCCGCATTTACAACTCCACTGATAGCCAAAAGAGCGGTTAAGCTGATAGCTAATTTTTTCATAACTCACTTTCCTTTCGTTGATATAAAATATGGCCTGCCGCATAAACAGGCGCTGAATCGATAGTCAGGCAGCTCATACAGTGCACGCTGAAAAGTTATCCTGACCGGAGAACCAGCATCTCTTTAAAATTGATCAAGAGATTGGGAATAGATTACTTGGATTTGAATATTGTAATAAAGCGAACGGTCATATTAACACATTACTAGCTGTATCAGAAAGGTAGGTATATAACAGGTAGCGGCTATTGATATCAGTTATTTATATTATATTACAATTAGTTATTGTACATTCTTGTGATTTTAATTTAATTAAATATCGCAAGATTCTATTGAATAAGGGGCCGCCTATTCTAATTTTTCAACCTGCTGCTGAAGCCGCCATGCCGGTTTTGCCCGCTCTCATAAGGTGCAATCAGGTTTATCTGTTTTAACCACGCATAAACATTTCTGCTACTCAAACTCCATAGTCCGAAAGACCATGCCGGCATTGAGCTTGGCTAGCTCATCAAAAGTATCCAAGTGTGAATACGGCGATTGATCAACTTCGTAAGCCTGGGTCAAATCTCCAGCTTCGTCGAGAACCTCCTGGATTTTACCGCGAAGGTATCTCAAGTAATCTACTGTCCATTTTTTTACCGTCGCCATATCGGTAGCGCCACCGTGACCTGGTATAACAGTTGTTGCATTAAGCGCCGCAAACTTATCCCAGGTCTCAATCCAGGCGGCGGTATCGGTGTTCTCAAATATGGGTAACATGCGTTCGTTAAAGGCCATATCCCCGGTGATGATAAGTTTCTGTTCCGGTAGCCATAACATGATGCCGCCGGGACTATGAGCAGGCCCCAGGTAAAGGATTTCAATCTTCCACGAACCCATTTGTAATGGCATGCTGGCTTCGATGATTTTGTCCGGTTCGGGTAGCTCGGTTTTGTAGGCTTTATCTCTTAGCCGGGTACGCATTCTGTCGAGTGCTGCATGGCCGTGCGCTTGAATTGCTGTCAGTGCATCTTTATGGGCGATAACAGACACCCCCTGTTCCCGCCAGTAGCCTGTACCGTGGGCAGCATGCCCTTGTGCATTTTCCAGTACAACGTATTTTACCGGCTGGTCAGTGCGTCGTTTGATTTCATCATGCAGGGCTTTTGCCAGCAGATAATTATCACCGGCATTCATCACAATCACGCCATCATCCGTGATGATAAAGGAAAGATTATTGTTATGGCCCGAGTTGGCATAACTGCCAGGGGCGGTTGCACCTATGGCGCTCCAGACACCAGGAATGACCTCCACAGGACGGCTATACAGGAAACTATCAAGCTCCTTATCGAGCTCCTCGACAGGAAGCCCGGCTTTTTTCCAGGCAAAGAAACCGTCTTTATAGTTTTTGACATTGGTATAGCCAAGCTGCATTAAGGTATCTGCGGCGAGCGGGCTGCGTTGATTGATACCGCAATAAGTAACAATCGGTGTGTCCTTGTCCGGCACATAGGATTCAATCTGAAATTCAAGCCAACCGCGCATAATATTCCGGTGCCGTGGAGCATCAATATGCCCGCCCCGGATTGCCAGCTCCTCTGGCGTACGCACATCGATTAAGACCGTTTCGGGGCGCTCTTCAAGCAAGGTCTTAAGTTCCTGAGTATCTATATTAGTAATGCGAGCATTGACCTGTTCCAGCATAATGCGTGATTGGTTCGATAGCCCAGGGATAGACGCTACAAACGCATCTTCTGCCACCTTATTATCCTCATCGGTTATATCTTCTTCCACCGGCGATGGCGCAACACTACTGGCTGTATCTGGTTCCAGGGATTCCGCTTCCATCGATAAATACACCTGGTAAGCATTTATCCTGTTGCCTTCCTTAAAGGCTGGCAGATTTTCGAACTCAGACCAGTCTACGCCAGCATAAGCTTCATCAAAAGGCGTAAATTCGTCTACGGCATTACCCATGGTTTCACGTAGATAAGCAAGATATCGTCGGGTAAGTGAAATGGTATTTTTAGGGTCAGTCGACGCCGGACCATGACCAGGCACAAGTGCTGACAGCCCATTTGTTTCCAACCGGGTTAATGTCTGCAGCCATTTTTTCGAATCAGCACTGCCAACAAAAGGGATGCGCCCACGAAAAATAATGTCACCGGAAAATAGCACCTTGTCAGGCTCAACCAGCAGTGTGAGGTCACCATCAGAATGGGCTTTACCCATGAAATTCATGGTAAAAGTTAAACCACCCAGCATAAATTCTGATGAACTTGAAATGCTTGTATCAGGCAACACCAGGTGGGTTTGTTCATTTACCCAAGGATCGAGAGAAAACTGGCGCTCCTCAAGGCGTTCTTTTGCCACATCGGACTGGATATACTTTTGAGCGCCGTAGGGCGCAATAATTTCAGCACCCAATGCTTCAAAAACCTGTAAGCCATAGATATGGTCAGCATGGTAATGGCTAACGATTACTTTTTTAATCGGTTGCGGGGTAATTTCACGAATTTTCTGCACCAGTTTATCCGCCAGCGAGGGGGTGCCTAGCGCATCAAAAACCACAACACCTTCTTTGGTCACTACAAAACCAGCATTAGAAATAAAGCCTTCATTATCGGTAGCGATTCCAGCCGAACCCTCAACGTAATAAACGTGCGCAGATACTTTTTTAACTTCCATATCAACGGAAGTCGTTGCATAGGTGTTTTCAGCCGCTGGAACATGCCCGCAAGCCAACATAAGTAGCGTTGCTATAGCGGCTAAACAGGATTTATTGCATTTCGGCATAACTTTCCTCATATTAAAATTAGCTGACTTCAGCTCACCCATCAGCACGCGCTCTACAAAGACTTTGGCTTGTTCAAGCTAATACCCCAGGCCTTCAAAGGATAACCAAAACATGGGCTTTGTATATCACCCACTAGGTTAGCTTAATAACCGGTTTATTTACCTCTACTCGCCAGATCGCGTATTATGCCAGCCAGGCGCATCCACACGATGTCTATAAATAAAAGTGCCCTGTGAATTTCAAAATACTCCCTTTCAATGTTCTGGCGGTTCTCTGCCTTATTCTTTTCCACATCCCCGCAGCAGGGGCCGAACAACCTGAAGTTGAGATAAGGATACGGCTAGATGACACGGAGCTGCTGGAAAATGTCACCGCCCACTTGAGCATTGTACAGGAAACCAAAAAACCGCCTCTATTAGAGCGCATTAATCCCTTTAGCAAGTCCGAGCCTACCCAAGCTTTAACCGCCGGGCGCATAAAACGCTTACACCACCGCGCAGTTGGTGAAATCCGTCAGGCATTACAGCCATTTGGCTACTACGAGCCGGTTATTGCCAGTGAACTTAAGCGGCAAGACAACGGCTGGCGGGCAACCTATCGGATTGACCCAGGCCCGGCCACCACCCTTCGCCATGTTGATATTAAATTGTCAGGTGCCGGGGCAGAAGATGCCCGCTTACAAAAAATCACCCGTAAAAGCCGGTTAGCGCCAGATAAGCAATTATCCCATGAAAAATACGAAGCCTATAAACAAGCACTCTACGATACCGCCTATTTTAGCGGCTATCTTGATGCGCATTTCACAACAAGTCAGCTGAAGATAATTCCAGACCAGCAAAGCGCCGATATCATTCTGCACTTTGACACGGGCGAGCAATACTACTTTGGGCAGATTAACCTTGAGCAGTCAGTGATCAGACAGGAGTTGGCCGAGCGTTTTATACATATTAAAACCGGTGACCCACTGGAAACCGAAAAACTGCTTGATTTGCAATTACGGCTTGATGACAGTGACTACTACGGTCAAGTTGGCATCGACTTGCAACGCGACCGTGCTGTTGAAAACAAAGTACCCGTACTGATAAAAACCGAAGCCAGTAAATCCCAACGATACACAGCCGGTTTAGGCTACGGAACAGATACCGGCCCCAGGCTGACATTTGGAACTAAATTCAGGCACCTCAACCAACGTGGGCACCAATTTCAGGCCGACGTGCAATGGTCTGAAGTCAAACAAACTTTTTCGTCACAATATCTAATCCCCATCGGTGATTTAATCACGGATCAATTGGCATTATCTGCCGCGCTGCAAGAAGAAAAGTTTGGTGATATTAATACACGCCAGTTTATTGCAGGCCCCAGCCATATTACAAACTGGTATGGTTTTCGCCGGCGCTTGTATCTGAACTACCTACAGGAAGATTTTTCATTTGATAAAGGTGTGGCCGACCGCGCGGATATTATTTACCCAGGTATAACCTTATCCAGAAATTCCAGCAATGATAGCGCCTTTCCGCGCCGTGGCTACAGCGTAACCGCAGACCTGCATGGTGGGTCTAAATCTGTATTGTCATCCGCCTCTTTTTTACGCGCCAGCCTCGGCCTGCGCGGGGTAACCTCACTGGGCAAGCGCTCACGTCTGTTATTACACTTCGATTCGGGCGCAGTGGTATCAGACGCATTTAATCTGCTGCCACCCTCGCAGCGTTTTTTTACCGGCGGCGACCGGAATCTGCGGGGGTATGAATATCAAGATATCGGGCCGGTCAATAATAGCGGTGACACAATCGGCGGCAAGAAGCTGTTGGCAGGCGGCGTGGAAATTGATTATTTGTTCCATAAAAATTACGGTGCCGCCCTGTTCTTTGATTCCGGCGATGCCTTCAATGAATCCCCGGATTTTAAAAATAGCATAGGCGTTGGACTGCGCTGGCGTTCGCCGGTTGGCATGTTCCGGATTGATCTTGCTCATCCATTGGATGACCCGGACTCTAATTTCAGGTTGCATATTAGTATCGGGCCTGATTTATGAAACGCACCGTTAAATATAGCCTGATACTCTTGCTCAGCTTGATAGCGCTATTGATTTTGCTGTTGCTTACCATTGTAGGTACTGAACGGGGCACCACGTGGGCCTGGTCACTGGCGCAAGGCGTTTTACCAGACACCCTGCAAGCAGATAATATAAGTGGCCGCCTTGCCGGACCGCTCTATATTGATGGCTTAGACCTGACTACTGGACAGGTACAGATCCGGCTTGACCACGCCGAACTGGATTGGTCAATACATAAACTGTTCAAATCGACTGCCCGTATTAACCGATTAATCGTGAATGGGCTACACATAACCAAGACAGCCACTGCAAGCCCTAACACGGATAGCAAAGACGCCACCAAATTACCCGCTGAAATAAATTTCCCGGTGGACATCGAGCTTGAAAATATTGAATTCAACGACTTTCAATACAAGGCATCCGCAAACGCAGAGCCATTTATTATTGATCATATCAAACTCGACACCAGCTATACCGGCAATCACCTGGCGATTAAAACTTTAAAGGCTTCGTCTCCATTTTTTCAAATTGATGCCCGTGCCAAATTGCATGCGCAAGGTGACTTTCCGCTATCTGGCGATGTTCAGTGGCAAATCAATCATACAGATTATGCACCGATCAAGGGGCATTCAAAGCTCGAGGGGAATTTCCAGCATCTGACGATTGAGTCACTGCTCGATACGCCCTACAACACAACGGCGACAATTCAGCTACAACAACCGCTTAATAATTTAACCGCCAGCATCGCATTTACCACGAAAAGTTTATCGCCTAAGGAAATACAGCCTGCATGGCCTGAAACAACTTTTTCCGCAACAGCCAGTGGGTCTTATCAATCGGACATAATCAGCATTGACAAATTGTCACTACACCCTGCCAATATGCCTGCACAGCTTCAAGCCCATGGCCACATCAATCTGAGCGGGGCACAGCCGGTTCTCGACCTGACTACGAACTGGCAGCAGATGCAATGGCCTCTCACTGGCGAAGCACAAATACAGAGCCCGGAAGGCAAACTGATAATAACCGGCACACCTGAAAACCTGACCGCTAAGCTGTTCGCTAAAATTGATGACCATGGCGAGGTGAGTGGCCAGATAAACCGCCGCGATAAAAACATCCGGATGGCACTGGCGTGGAAACATCTCACGCTACCCACCGCAGAAACAAAACTCCTGCTCCCCGAAGGAACAGCCGAAATTAGCGGCACTATCGATGATTATCTGATCAAGCTTGATACCGCGCTCGATGCGCCTGATCAAGCCAGTGGCTATATTCATGTGGCCGGACGCGGTAGCAGTCAACAGTTGCAACTCGATACTGTTGATATAAAAGCACTGGACGGTGTACTAAAAGGCAGCGCTGAATTAACCTGGCAACCCGCAATCGATTTAAAGCTGGATCTCAAAGGACAAGATTTAAACCCAGGCGTGTTGTTCAGCGCATGGCCTGGGAAACTGGCGCCCATCATCCGGTTACGCGCTACGAATAAAAGCGGCGAATGGTTCATCCAATCTCAACAAACAAAAATAAAGGGGGAATTACGCGGCTACCCTATCAACCTTACCGCACAGGCTAGTCTTGAAAATAAAGTTCTTGAGTTGACCACACTAAACTTTCAATCAGGAAAAAGCCGGCTGAAACTAAAAGGAACAGTCGATGAAAAGTTCAATCTGACATGGCAGATAAACAGCAATGACCTTGGCGAGGTCTGGCCAGACGCACAGGGTGAAATAAACGGGATTGGGAAGATAACCGGCGCGCTGCATTATCCTAAAATCGGCGCCTCTCTAAAGG
>CAYPEL010000012.1:0-19968 GCA_964409635.1 uncultured Gammaproteobacteria bacterium
GATTATGCGACACGCTGTTTACAGACCATCGGCAGCAGGGATGCTGCCGTTGAGCGCACAGGGATGTTTCACAGCGGGTCTGTAAACAGCACGCCGCATAATCAACGTACGTATTAGTACAGTGAAGCCAGAATTCCGTGTGAGTGAACAATAGATGAATGCTAATAATTTACCACTCGCCATCATGTTAATGGGTCCAACGGCAGCGGGTAAAACCCGTTACGCGATTGATCTGGTCAAACAATTACCCGTCGATATCATCAGTGTGGATTCGGCTATGGTCTACCGCGGTATGGATATTGGCACCGCAAAGCCGGATGCCGATACGCTGCGTCAGGCGCCACACCATTTAATCGATATACGCGATCCGGCTGAGCCGTATTCGGCGGCAGGTTTTGCCGCAGACGCTTTACGTCATATGGATGAAATTAGCCGCGCAAACCGGATTCCATTACTCACCGGCGGCACTATGCTCTATTTTCGTGCGCTGGAGCTGGGTTTATCGGCACTGCCGGCCGCTGATCCTGAAGTACGCGCTCAGCTGGAAAACGAAGCGGCTTGTGACGGCTTGGAAGCCTTGCATCGCCGTTTGCAGGCCATAGATCCAACTGCGGCGGCGCGCATACATCCAAATGATCCACAGCGCGTCCAGCGTGCGCTTGAAGTCTATGCCGTGTCAGGTTCCACATTAACTGAGCATTTTAACAGGCAGTCGGCCAGCAAGGCGCCCTACCGGTTTCTAAAAATAGTCTTATCACCCGTTGACCGCGCCATTTTGCACGATAGAATAGGCCGGCGTTTCACCCATATGCTCCAGCAGGGCTTTTTAGATGAGGTTCGGAATTTGTACCTGCGCAAGGATTTACACGCAGAACTTCCTGCAATACGTGCAGTTGGATACCGGCAGGCCTGGGCCTATTTTGACGGCAAGCTGGGTGAGGATGAATGGGTGGAACGGGCCGTCATCGCCACCCGCCAATACGCCAAACGTCAGCTTACCTGGTTACGCAGTGAAGCCGGGGCAGCGTGGTTAGATCCAGACCAGGCCGGGACGCTGGCGCAACTATTGAGGCGGATTGAGGAGAAGCGCGCAGCAACGAATTGAGTGTGCTAGAATTTTGGTCTGAGGCTCCTTGAAGAAAATAAAAGCTGGCCTATATCGCAATGCTCACCTTTGAAGCTAAAATAGTAGACTGATTAGTTTGCGATAACTGACGTGAGTCGCAGGGGCTGCAAATTCGTCTTTAAAATATCCAAAGAAAAGACTTTTTGCAGGGAAATTAAATTTTGGTACACGTAACGAGAAGAAGGAGAAATGACATGGCCAGAGGGCAGTCACTACAAGAACCCTTCCTGAATACCTTAAGGAAAGAGCGTATTCCAGTTTCCATTTACCTGGTCAACGGGATCAAATTGCAGGGCCAGATAGAATCATTTGACCAGTTTGTTGTGTTGCTTAAGAACAGTGTCAGCCAGATGGTATACAAACACGCCATCTCTACAGTTGTCCCGGCACGTAATGTCCGCCTGGCTCCGGAAGAAGACAGCGATGCAGAAGCAGGTAACAGTTAAACTTTTCTGCCGTGCAGTCTCAGTACGGGCTATTTGTGCGGCTTAAAAGGCTCTGTTTTGTTTGAACGTCCGCAAAGTGGCGAGTCGGCTGTGCTGGTGCATATTGATCAGCCGGGTTGTACCGATCATGACGATCTGTTGGAATTCACAGACCTCGTGCGATCGGCGGGCGCTATACCGGTTGCGACGGTAACCGGCCGGCGTGCGACTGCCGATGCAAAATATTACATCGGCAAGGGCAAGGCGGAATCTGTTGTCGAAGAAATACGCTCGGGTCAGGCCGATGTCGTGATCTTCAATCACGAACTATCACCCAGTCAGGAACGTAACCTCGAGAAATTGTTTGCCTGCCGTGTGCTCGATCGAACCAGCCTGATCCTGGATATATTTGCCCAGCGGGCACGCTCCTTTGAAGGTAAATTACAGGTGGAACTGGCTCAATTGCGGCATTTGTCTACCCGGCTGGTTAGGGGCTGGAGTCACCTGGAACGGCAAAAGGGCGGCATCGGCTTACGCGGGCCGGGTGAAACCCAGTTGGAAACTGACCGCCGCTTACTGGCGGTTCGAATCAAACAGATTAACCATAAACTCGAAAAAGTCCGTAGCCAGCGCGCCCAGGGGCGCCGTGCCAGGCACCGCGCTGAAGTGCCCACGCTGTCGCTTGTAGGCTATACCAACGCCGGTAAATCCACCTTATTTAACCGTTTCTGTGGCGCGGATGTGTACGCCGCAGACCAATTATTTGCGACCCTTGATCCTACCCTGCGGCGCTTTGAATTGCCCGGTTTTGGCCCCATTGTGCTAGCGGATACAGTCGGCTTTATCCGCAATTTACCGCACGAACTGGTGGCTGCATTTCGTTCCACGCTGGAAGAAACCGTGCAGGCGGATTTGTTATTACACGTCATCGATTCGCACGATGCCGACCGGCATACCCGCATTGAGCAGGTCGATGAAGTGCTGGATTCCATTGGCGCTGGCGATATACCACAGCTGCTGGTCTACAATAAAATTGACGCATCGGGCGAACCTGCCAAACTGCTGGAGGATAGCAGTGGGCCAGTCGCCAGGGTTTGGTGTTCGGCTAAAACCGCTGACGGGCTTGACCTGCTAGAAGAAGCTATCAGCCGGTTTCTACTACCAGACCGGGTCATCGGTTGGCTTCAGCTGCCGGCAGATTCAGGTAAGCTACGGGCGCAGCTTTACCAACTGGGCGAGGTGTTGACCGATAGCCCGGATGAGCTGGGTGGTTGGTGGCTAAAGATCAAAATCGGCCGTTCTGAACTCGAGCGATTATTCCTCGCCGAAGGTGTTGAATATCCCTTGTTTGATGATACAGTCGAGCATCCTGTTGCGGTCGCGGCCCAAGGTCAATAAAATCCTATTCTTTGGGCGGTGGTGCAACCGCCCAGACAAAGCAAAATAAACTCAACTCAACTTACTGGAGTCAAACATGGCCTGGAATGAACCGGGTGGGAACAACAAAGATCCTTGGGGTAGCCGGGGTAATCAAGGCCCACCAGATCTCGACGAAGTCGTGCGCAAAATGCAAAACAAGCTGGGTGGCTTGTTTGGTGGCGGCAAAGGCGGCGCTGGCAGTAAAAAGGGCGGGCCATCGTTTGCCGCATTAGGCCTGATCTTACTGCTTGGCGCCATTGTCTGGCTCTTCACCGGAATATATATCGTAGATGCCGGTAAGCAGGGGGTGGTGCTGCGCTTCGGTGAATATACAAAAGCAACTCAGCCTGGGCCGCATTGGCACATCCCCTACCCAATTGAACAGGTTGAAATCGTGGATGTCGAGCAACGCCGCTTTGTAGAAATTGGTTACCGGTCTGCCGGTGGTGGCCAAAATGCCGTGGTGGTTCCGCGTGAGGCATTGATGCTGACGCAGGATGAAAATATCGTCAATATTCAGCTCGCTGTGCAATACCAGGTCAGCGATCCGCGTGAATTCCTGTTTAACGTGCGTGACCCGGAACTTGTTCTGAAGCAAGTGGCGGAAAGTGCTATCCGAGAAGTAGTCGGGAGAAGTGAAATGGACTTTATACTCAAGGAAGGACGCGCTGAAGTTGTCAGTAGTACCAAGACGGTTATGCAGGCCATCCTGGATGAATTCAAAAGTGGTTTGTTAGTATCGGATGTTAACTTGCAGGATGCACAACCTCCCGACGATGTACAGGCTGCATTTTCCGATGCCATCAAGGCGCGCGAAGACAAGGAACGTTTGAAAAATGAAGCAGAAGCCTACGCCAATGATATTGTGCCAAAGGCGCGCGGCGCAGCAGCGCGGCAGATTCAAGAAGCCGAAGCTTACAAAGCAGCCGTGACTGCGAAGTCGGAAGGTGAGGCTAATCGATTTGAAGCCTTGCTGGTTGAATATAAAAAAGCCCCGCTAGTGACGCGCAAACGTTTGTATCTCGATACCATCGAGTCCGTCATGAGTTCCAGCAGCAAAGTACTGGTCGACACCGATTCCGGTAGCAGCCTGATGTATTTGCCCATCGACAAGTTGCTGGAAAATGCAGCATCTACCCGCGCTTCCACTAAATCAATGGATAGTGCGCCGTCCTCCGTCCGCCGCCAAACCGGTTCACAAGGTGGGCCACGTTCATCACGCAGTACAAGGGAGCCACGCTAATGGCTAATGCAAAGGGTTTCTTTTTCGTGCTGGCGCTGGTCAGTGCTTCAATTGCAGCGTTTTCGATGTTTACGGTCAACGAATGGGAAAAGGCGCTGATGTTCCGTTTGGGTGAAATCCGCAAATCTGATTACGATCCGGGGCTGTATTTTAAAATCCCCTTCATTAACAATGTGCGCAAGTTTGACGGCCGTGTCCTGACACTGGATGTTGATCCGGAACGTTTTCTGACCGTTGAAAAGAAGAACGTCATTGTCGATTCTTTCGTGATGTGGAAAATTGCCGATGTCGAGCGTTATTACACGGCTGTGGCGGGTAACGAACGTAGTGCACGCTTGCGCCTGGAACAGATTGTTAAAGATGGAATGCGCAGTCTATTTGGTAAACGTACCATCAATGAAGTTATTTCAGGTGAACGCCGGGAAGTCATGACTAAGTTGACCGCAGCGGCTAACCGGCAGGCAAACCAAATCGGCATCAGCATCGTTGACGTACGTGTTAAGCGTATTGATTTGCCGGACGAAGTCAGTGACTCGGTGTATCGGCGTATGCAGGCCGAGCGCTCCCGGGTAGCAAAAGAATTCCGTTCGGAAGGTGCCGAGGAAGGAGAAAAGATTCGTGCCAATGCAGACCGGCAACGGCAAATTTTATTGGCTGAAGCCTACCGTGACGCCGAGAAACTTCGTGGCCAGGGTGATGCTACAGCCGCAGATACCTATGCCCAGGCCTACAATAAGGATGCCGAATTTTATGCGTTCACTCGCAGTCTAAATGCTTACCGGCAGACCTTTTCAAAAGGCAGCGACCTGTTGGTATTAGAACCTGACAGTGAGTTCTTCCAGTACTTTAATCAGATGAATATCAAGCCCTGAGTAGCGGCGGCTGTTGCATCGGGTAAGATTCTTTCCGGGCGATGGCAATCGCCCGTATTTTTTTGAGGAATGCCGTGCAGGATCTGTTAACAGCTCTGGCGTTGTTGTTGGTGATTGAAGGGATAATCCCGTTTGTCAGTCCTGACGGTTTACGGCGCATGCTGGCAACGCTGGCTGAAATGGATGACCGGACCGTGCGTATCACGGGTCTGGTAACGATGCTAATTGGTGTCGGCCTGTTATACCTGGTGCGCTAAGAACTAAGCTATGACAAAGAATAATCGCTGGTTACTACCGGATGGTGTAGAAGAAATCCTGCCGGCCCAGGCCAGGCTGCTGGAACAATTACGCCGCGAATTACTGGATATGTACAGTAGCTGGGGTTATGAGTTGATTATTCCCCCGTTTGCAGAATACCTGGAGTCACTGCTGACCGGCACTGGCAATGAACTTGATCTGAAAACCTTCAAGCTGATTGATCAGTTATCCGGCCGCCTGTTAGGTATTCGTGCCGATATGACACCGCAGGCAGCCCGGATTGATACCCACCGGCTACAGCGTGAAGCGCCAAGCCGCTTATGTTATCTGGGCACGGTGTTGCATACACTGCCCGACGGTTTCTCCGGGTCGCGCAGTCCCATGCAAGTAGGTGCAGAACTGTTTGGACATAGCGGTATCGAGAGTGATGCCGAAATCCTTGAATTGATGGTAGCGACGCTGCAGCTGACGGGCATCCAGGATGTGCATATTGATCTGGGGCATGTGGGTATTTTCCGTGGCTTGTCGGCAGAGGCAAAACTAGATCGCGAACAGGAAACAGTCTTGTTTGACGCTTTGCAGCGCAAGGCGGTACCGGAAATAAACCAGTTTTTGCACCAGCTGGATTTGGCTGATGCACACCGTGCTGCACTGAATGGACTGGCAAATCTGAACGGTGGTGAAGAAGTATTTGAACAGGCAGGCGCGTTGCTGAAAAATTGTGGCAATGCAGCTAATGCTGCATTGGCTAATCTCAAGGCGATCACCGGGCTGGTACGCAAGCGCATGCCCGGTGTTGATTTTGACTTTGATCTTGCCGAGTTGCGTGGTTATGAATACCAGACCGGCGTGGTTTTTGCCGCCTACGTGGCAGGCCACGGCCAGGAGATTGCACGCGGTGGCCGGTATGATCAGATAGGCAAGGAATTCGGCAGTGCCCGGCCTGCGACTGGTTTCAGTACGGATTTACGCACATTGATCGCGCTCGGCAATCGTCAGGCGCAGGAACAGCAGGCTGTGATCTTAGCGCCTTGTAAAGAGGATGTTTTGCTGGTTAATAAAGTACAGGCGTTGCGCGCTTCGGGTGAAGTTGTGATTTATGAACTGCCGGGGCAGCCGGGTAAAGTTTCTGAATTAGGTTGTACTCGTAAATTGGCCTGGGATGGTCAAGCATGGGCCGTTGAAAAGATTTAAGGGGCCTCTAAAATTTTCGTAGGATGGGCAACTCACCCTACAAGCGTTTGCGGTAACCTCCTTAAGACAGGGCGCTAGTGTAAATTAATTTAGGATCAAACTGAGATGGGAAAGAACGTCGTAATTATAGGTACCCAGTGGGGTGACGAAGGCAAGGGCAAGATCGTAGATCTGCTGACTGACCGGGCAGCGGCAGTGGTTCGATTCCAGGGCGGTCATAACGCTGGCCACACACTGGTCATCGAAGGCAAAAAAACGGTATTACACCTCATCCCGTCCGGTGTGCTGCGCAATAATGTCCGCTGCCTGATTGGTAATGGTGTGGTGCTGTCCCCGGCGGCGTTGCTCGAAGAGATCGATATGCTGGAGCAGGGTGGTATACCCGCACGCGAACGGCTGGGCATCAGTGAATCCTGTCCACTGATCCTGCCGTACCACATAGCACTTGACCAGGCGCGCGAAGTGGCGCGTGGCAAGAAAGCGATCGGCACGACCGGCCGCGGTATCGGGCCTGCTTACGAAGATAAAATTTCGCGGCGTGGAATTCGGTTGGGTGAACTGCTCGAACCGGAGCATTTTAAAGAGCGCTTGCGGGATGTTATGGACTACCACAATTTCTCCCTGAAGCATTATTTCAAGACAAAGGCAGTCGATTATCAGGCAGTACTGGACGAAGCCCTGGCCCAGGCTGAAAAGATTGCACCGCTGGTCGCGGATGTTCCCGGTGTGCTTGAACAGATGCGGCGTGATGGTGAAAACGTGATGTTCGAAGGTGCGCAGGGCGCCTTGCTGGATATTGACCACGGTACCTACCCCTATGTGACATCTTCAAACACGACGGCTGGTGGCGCGGCGTGCGGCAGTGGTGTCGGCCCTTGTTCCCTCGATTATGTACTTGGAATCGTCAAGGCCTATACGACCCGGGTGGGCGCCGGTCCATTTCCTACGGAACTGTTTGATGACGATGGTAATCACCTGGGTGAAAAAGGTCACGAATTCGGTGCCACAACCGGCCGGCAACGCCGTTGCGGCTGGCTGGATGCGGTTGCGCTGAAGCGTTCACTGATTCTGAATAGCGTAACCGGCCTGTGTATCACCAAGCTTGATGTGCTCGACGGGCTGGACATCATCAAGATTGCGACGACCTACAAACTTAAAGGCAAGCAAATTGACGCGCCACCGGCCGGCGCGGATTTATTCGAACAGTGTGAACCGGTTTATATCGAAATGCCGGGCTGGAAAGAATCGACAGCGGGTGTCAAATCAGTCAGTGATCTACCGCAGGCGGCCCGGGATTATCTCGACAGGATTGAAGCACTTTGTGAAACGCCGATCGCTATTATTTCAACTGGCCCGGATCGGCAAGAGACTATTATTGAACAACACCCGTTTGGGTAAGCGGGTGGCCACTTCCTAGCGCCGCTCCGTTATTGGCGCAGCACAAGCATCTACCGGTCAAGGCGCTGCCTGCCACACCTTGCATCTTCTTGTAAGGTTCAACTTTTACTAAAAATAGCCGTTATCACCGCTAGGTACGCACTGGTAATTAATGCGCAACCAACTGTTATTAAATTGAAAATAGAGTATTTAGCCGAGCTGATGGAGCGTTGTTTGGCTCAAGGGCTAATCATCTACGCCTTTAGATATAAGGATACTAAATTAGATGAATATACAAAGGAGTGTCCTCAGCTTGCTGAGAGTGGCGGGAATTTGTTTAGCTTTGATGCTACCGGTAGTGACGAACCCGGTGTCAGCAGCCCCGGCTTTGCCCGATGACTTGACGGAATTAAGCCTGGAAGCACTGATGGGTATCGAGGTGACCTCAGTGTCCAAGCGCCCACAGCAACAACGGGTAGCACCGGCGGCTATCTCTGTCATATCCGGGCAGGATATCCGCCGTTGGGGTGTTACCAATATTCCAGATGCGTTGCGTAGGGTGCCCGGCCTGCATGTCGCTCGTATCGATGCCAACAAGTGGGCGGTTACGGCGCGCGGATTTAACAGCCGGTTTGCTAACAAGCTGTTGGTTTTACTGGACGGCCGCAGTGTTTACACACCCTTGTTTGCCGGCGTGTACTGGGATGCTCTTGATACTCCACTGGAAGATATTGACAGAATTGAGGTGATCCGGGGACCGGGAGGTACGCTGTGGGGTGCGAATGCGGTTAACGGTGTCATTAATATTATTACCAAGTCAGCAGATAAAACCCAGGGTGGCTTGCTCTCTGTTGGCGCGGGAAATGAAACACGGGGCTTAGCCACATTACGTTATGGCAAGCAGACGGAAAACGGGCTTGCCTACCGCATCTACGCAAAATACCGGGATACCGATACAGGTTACAGTCAGGATAAATCCCGTGATGATGCAAACTTCGGCCAATTGGGATTTCGTTCTGACTGGTCACTGCAGGGCGGCGACCAGATAACCCTGCAAGGGGATTATTATGATGGAAGCGCCGGTCAACAACTGAGTATCCCGGTAGATCCGGCACCCGCCGTGGCGAGTCTCAATGAAGATACCGAACAGTCCGGTGGAAATATTCTGTTTCGCTGGCAGCGGGAGATGGGCCCAACATCCGATTTGTCACTGCAACTGTACTACGATCATGTCGATCGTGATGGCCCGGTGTTAAGGGAAGATCGCGATACCTTTGACCTGGATTTTGACTACCGTTTCCGGTTGGCTGACAGACACAATTTACTCTGGGGGCTGGGTTACCGCAGGCAGATGGATAATACGCCATCGACCAGCACATTCAGTTTGGATCCGGCTTCACGGGATGTAAATCTTTATACCGCTTTTATCCAGGATGAAATTAACCTGATCGAAGATCGGCTGCAGCTGACGCTGGGTTCAAAATTTGAGCACAATGATTTCACGGGCTTTGAGTTCCAGCCAAATATCCGCATGGCCTGGACACCTGACAGTCAACAAACAGTCTGGGCGGCAATTTCGCGCGCGGTGCGTACACCGGCACGCGGCGAACACGATGTGCGCTTGCAGGTTGTACCCCCACCGGGTGCACCACCTGTACCCATCGTAGTCATTGGTGACAGGGAGTTTGATTCTGAAGAGCTCATTGCCTATGAACTGGGATACCGGTTTCAGTCGGGCCGGCGCTGGTCGAGTGATCTGACAGCATTCATTAACAAATATCAGAATCTAAGAACCTTCGATCCGAAATTTTTCCCGCCTCCGGAACTGGGTTTGCCATTCGCTAACCGCCTGGCGGGAAGGGCCTGGGGTGTTGAGTGGAATGGCCAGTATAAAGTGAATAACCGCTGGCGCTTACAAGCGGTCTATTCCTATCTGAATGTAAAGCTTGATCTAAAAGATAACAGCCAGGACAGTTTCTCCAAGAGTGCCGAAGACAGCAGTCCCCGGCACCAGTTTTCACTCTGGTCAGCTGTCGATCTGACACCGAAGTGGCAGTTTGATACGACACTGCGTTATGTCGGTGATATAAATTCTCCGCCGCCGGGTGCCGGTCAGTTTGTCGAACTCGACGCACGCCTGGCGTGGCAAGCAGGTTCCGGTCTTGAGCTGTCCCTGGCTGGCCGTAACCTGCTCCACAATCAGCACCGGGAATTCCAGCCGGATTTTATCCAGACGCAGTCCACCCAGGTTGAACGCAGTCTTTTTGCCAATATGAGGTTGCAGTTCTGAAATGATTTGGCAAATGGACCAAGATAGCTTGCGATTTAAGTACGTGTTTCCACGGCTGAAAAAAATCACAGCGGCCGGCTTGGCTATGTTTTGTCTGTGCCCCCTAGCGTATGCGAATGATGCGCTGGAGAACAGGCTGAAAGCGGCTTTTATCTATAACTTTACTCAATTTATTGAATGGCCTGACACATTTGGTAGCGATACATTGAATATCTGCGCACTGGGGAAAAACGCACTCAGCAAGGAGCTTGCAACGGTTGAGGGTAAGTATGCACAGGGAAAACCAATCGCAGTAAAATATTTGAATGATGATAAGTATATTGGCCAGTGCCATGTTCTATTTGTCAGAGTAAGTAACAGCAACTACCGTGCATCATTGTTGCAAATACTGGAAGAGTCGCCGGTTTTGACCGTCAGCGATTCAAAAGGGTTTGTAGGGGCAGGTGGCATCATTCAGTTTTTTTTGGATAACAACCGAGTGCGCTTTGCAATCAATAATGATGCTGCGGAACGTGCTGGTCTGTCAGTCAGTTCTAAACTGTTAAGTCTTGCCAGGATAGTTTCGGTAGACGAGATGGCGGGGTTGTAAGTCATGCGCCAGTTTCGTGATCTACCGCTCAGCCAACGCCTCATCCTGGTATTGATGCTGGCCAGTTGTGCGACCCTGTTACTGTCATCCGCTTCGTTTATAACCAATGACATTCTCAGTATGCGCAAGAGTGCTGGTGACGACCTGGATACGCTGACACAGATGGTCGGCGCCGCCAGCACGGCGGCGATCGTTTTCGGAGACGGCAGGGCGGCAGAAGAGACGCTGGGTATTCTGTCAAATCAGACACAGATAAAGTCAGCAGCCATCTATAACATACAGGGTGAAGTGCTTGCTGAATACCATTCGGACGAGCTTTTAAATGGGCAATTACCCACGCGGCTAGCAATCGGCCAGGTTTTGTTTATTGATGATCATGTGGAGCTCTATAGTTCGGTCAGGCTGGAAGGAAAAATAATTGGCAGCGTATTTATACGCTCGGATTTGAAGAAACTGGATAAACGTCTGGCCTGGTATTTTCGCGTGGTGCTGATGGTGCTGGTGATTTCCCTGATTGTCGCTTATCTGTTGAGCCAGCGGTTACAGGAAATCATTGCCGGGCCTGTAGTACGGCTTGCTGAGCTTGCCCGCAAGATAACCAATGACAAGGATTATGCGCTCAGGGCTGTACGTGAAACCAGTGATGAGGTAGGTGATTTAATTACCAGCTTCAACGGTATGTTGGATGAGATACAGTCGCGTGATAGTGCGCTGGCCAAACATCGCGACAGTTTAGAAGCTACTGTCGCTCAACGCACTGCAGAAATAGAAGAAACCAATAAACGCCTGGAACTGGCCAAGGAAAAGGCTGAAACAGCTGCTGCCAATCTCGCCCACCAGGCCTTTCATGATGCATTAACCGGATTGCCAAACAGAACCTTGCTCAATGACCGCTTGACAATTGCATTGGCGCACGCAGAAAGGGAAGATGAAAAACTGGCTCTGCTGTTTCTTGATCTCGATGATTTCAAACTAATCAACGATACGCTTGGCCATGAAATTGGTGATGAGCTGCTGTGTGCCGTCTCTGGAGTCCTCGAAAACTGTATTCGTGCCGAAGATACTGTCGCCCGTTTGGGTGGTGATGAGTTTATGATTCTGTTGGCCGGTATTGAGAACAACGAAGACGCCGGTTGTGTGGCGCAGAAAGTCATAGATACGTTAAGGCAGCCATTAATCTGCAGTGGACACGAACTCCACCTGGCCGTGAGTATAGGCATCAGTATATTTCCGGAAGATGGTACCAATGGCGTTGAATTGATGCGCGCCGCTGACGCCAGTATGTATCGCGCAAAGTCTACAGGCCGGAACCTGTACATGTATTACCAGATGGATATAGGCGCTGCCTCCTGCCGCCGCTTAGCGTTGGAAAACCACCTCCGTAATGCAATCAAGCTGAATGAATTCAGTCTTCATTATCAGCCGCAGGTCACGCCCGAAGAACAGCAAATTGTCGGTGTCGAGGCGTTGATCCGCTGGAATAATCATGAGTTGGGTCTGGTCATGCCCGATCAGTTTATACCGCTGGCTGAAGATATCGGTTTGATTTCCGAGATCGGCGAGTGGGTCATGCGGGAAGCCTGTAGACAGGGTAAACGCTGGCACGACATGGGTTACCGGGATTTGCAGGTTGCTGTCAATTTATCACCGAGGCAATTTAGACGGCATCATGTGGAAGAGGTGGTCACGCGGGTTCTGTCAGAAACCGGATTCCCGGCAGATCGTCTTGAACTGGAAATTACTGAAAACCTTTCCATGCAGAATGTTCAAACCACGATAGTCACGCTGCAGGTGTTGCAGGGCATGGGTGTGAAACTGGCAATCGATGATTTCGGAACGGGTTATTCCTCGCTTAGTTATTTGACAAAATTCCCCATCCATACCCTCAAGATCGACCGTTCTTTTGTTCGCGATATTCCGAAAGATAGGGAAGATTCTGCCCTGGCCAAGGCAATTATCGTTATGGCGCAAGGACTGGGGCTTCGAGTTGTTGCCGAAGGCATTGAAACCCGGGAGCAGATGCTGTTTTTCAGAAAAAACAGGTGTGATGTTTTGCAGGGTTATTTGTTTGGTAAACCACTGCCTGCAGACGAACTGGAAAAATTACTTGCCGGCGAGGATGTTTTGACGCTTGAGGATTGTGAAGAACTGGTTGCTGATGAAACCGAATAAAATTAAGGAAAATCTGATTGCTCTGGTAATGGAACTCCGGACATGGAAATCACTTGACGAAGCAAAAGAACATTGCGTCTCCAACCGTAGGGTGGGGTGAGGTACGAACCCCACCGGATCCTGCAATACAACCCACCCTACGGAGAGGGGTTTAAGGCGCGGAAGTGATTTCCAGTCTTTCTTTTAATGTATCCAGCAACAAGTCAAACGGCTTAACAAACTTTTTCAAACCCTCATCTTCGAGCTGTTGCGTAGAAGCACCTAAGTCGATACCCAGTTTTGCCAGTAAAGAAAGCATCGCAATAGCCTCCTCCGGGTTTTGCTCAAGCCGTAATGCCGGCTGGCCTTCATCACGATAAGCTTTAATGGTTTTCTGCGGCACTGTGTTAACCGTATCGGGTGCTATCAATGAATCAATATATTTTACCTTGCTGAAACTGGGATCCTTAGTACTGGTGCTGGCCCAAAGTAAGCGTTGGGTTTGTGCACCTGCCTTCGCAAAAGGCTGCCAGGCGCTGCTGGTGAAGGTACGCTTGTAATGTTGGTAGGCAAGTTTTGCTGAGACGATGGCAATTTCACCCCGGACAACAGCAATGTCTTTGGCTTTTTCTTTATCCTGTTCAGCGAGTGCGTCCAGTTGCTTGTCAATTAGCACATCAATGCGGCTCATGAAAAAGCTGGCAACGGAAGCGATGCTGTCAACTGGCTTTCCCGCTTTAAGCCGGTCATTCAATCCATCGATAAAGGCCTTGGCAACATCGCGGTAACGTGACAGGCTGAATATCAGGGTAATATTGATGTTTATACCTTCTGAGATCAGGCTGCGAACCGCCGGTATACCCTCACGCGTTGCGGGTACTTTAATCATAATGTTGGGACGATCCAGAAGTTTCCAGAGCCTTCTCGCGGCGCTTACTGTTGCCTCTGTATCGTAGGCGTAGTGGGGTGATACTTCCAGACTGACGTAGCCGTCCACCGCTGCAGTTTCATCATAAACCGGGCGTAAAAAATCGGCGGCACGCTGCAGGTCTTCAATGACCAGTTGTTCGTAAGCGCCACGTGCATCTATAGCGGATTCTTTCAGTTCGGCAATAGCATCGTCATAATCGTTACGGTCGACGATGGCATTTTTCAGGATGGCGGGATTTGAAGTGACGCCGCTAATGCCATCTTGTTCAATATAGTTTTCAAATACGCCGTTATTCAGCATGCCGCGGTGGATGTCATCCAGCCAGATGCTTTGACCGAGTTCTTTCAGAGCGAAGAGCGGATTGTTATTCATTGATTGCGTTCTCCAAGATTGATAAATCGCAGCCGGTTAGCATTGCTTACTACTGTCACAGAGGACAGGGCCATGGCAATACTGGCAAATACCGGGCTGAGTAGCAGGCCGGTAGCCGGGTAAAGTACGCCAGCGGCCAGTGGTATACCGAGCACATTATATATAAATGCGCCGAACAGGTTCTGCTTGATATTGCGTAGGGTAGCGCGTGACAGGTCGATAGCTGTGCGGATGCTGTCTATAGAATTACTGGCCAGGGTGACATCGGCGTTTTCTATTGCAACATCAGTGCCTGCACCCACTGCAAATCCTACATTGGCCTGCGCCAGTGCCGGTGCGTCATTAATGCCGTCACCTGCCATGCCGGCGTGTAAGCCCTGCTGTTGCAGCGCTTGAATAATGGCTGCTTTTTCCTCCGGCAGCACATCGCTATAATATTTCCCTATATTGAGTTTTTCTGCGACTGCTTTAACCGTCTGCGCGTTGTCGCCTGAACACATAACAACTTCAACACCGGACGCCTGTAATCGTTGTACGGCGTTAAAAGAGCTTTCCCGTATCGGGTCTTCGAGTAACAGCACACCCAATAGCTTGGTTTCATTGGCGAGAAATATCGGCGTTGCAGTATTACTTTGTGAAACTGCCGCTTCTGCCTGTTCAATGTGAATGCCGTTTCCTGTCATAAAACGCGCATTACCCAGGCGGTATAAAGACGTATCAATATAGCCTTGTACGCCATGCCCGGTGACCGCCTCGAATGCGTCAACGGACAAGGTATCGATAGCACTTTGTTGCGCTGCTTGAATAACGGCGCTGGCAAGCGGGTGCTCAGAATTGGTTTCAAGGCTGGCAGCAAGCTGGAGCAACCGCGTTTCGTCAATACCATAAGCCTGCTTAGCCGTGACGGCAGGTTTTCCTTCGGTCAGTGTACCGGTTTTGTCCACCACCAGGTGGGTCAGGAGACTCGCCGCCTGCAAAGCATCACCGTTACGTATCAGGATCCCGGCCTGCGCGGCACGCCCGGTGCCGACCATGATGGCAATGGGTGTGGCCAGCCCCAGAGCGCAGGGGCAAGCGATAACCAATACGGCGATTGAAGTTGTCAGTGCAAATGCGCCGCGGGGTTCCGGGCCGAGGTTAAACCAAACCAGAAAGGTGATCGCTGCAATCACTAATACGATGGGTACAAACACAGCGGCAATTTTATCGACTATGCGGCCAATGGGCGGTTTGCTGGCCTGGGCCTCTTTGACGCGCAGGATAATGTGCGCCAGTGCGGTGTCTTCGCTCTGGTGTGTGACCTGGGCGAGCAGGGCGCCGTTGCCGTTGATGGTGCCGGCAAACAACGGGTCACCGGTTTGTTTGGCAACCGGAACAGGTTCACCGCTGAGCATGGCTTCGTCGATGGCCGATTGACCCGATAACACGGCAGAATCGATCGGGATTTTGTCACCAGGGCGGATTTTTATTCTGTCGCCAACGCGCAAGTAGGCAACGGGGATCTCTACCTCTTTCTCATCTATAAGCAGCCTGCTGGTATCTGGCGCCAGATCGGTAAGCGCGCGGATAGCATCGCGGGTTTTACCTTTGGCGCGGGTTTCCAGTGCGTGACCAAATTGCAGGAAGGCGAGAATCAACACAGACGTGTCGAGGTAGAGGTGTTTTTTACCGGGGATTAGATCGGGCCAGATTAATAATATGACCGACGAGAGCCAGGCAGCGCCGGTACCCAATGCGATGAGCGTGTCCATGTTGGCGTTGAAATGGCGTGCCTGTTTCCAGGCGCCAAGGTAATACTGGCCGCCACTGTAGACCATGATAAACAGGCAGAGAAATGCCAGCCAGCCCCAAACAATGCGTGCCCCTGCACTGCTATCAAATGCAGGCAGCGCACCGCTCATCGAGCCTGCCATCAGACCTGCGCCGACAAGGCCAGCCAGCCATGCACGCCGCCACGACAGGCGAACTTCATCTATTTCACGTTGCTCGGCCGCCGCGCCGTCTGTATCGAGGGGTTCCAGCAGGCTGGCTGATTGTCCTGTCGCGTGCAATGCGGCAAGGATAGCGGCTGGATGCGCAAGGGTGAGCACATCTATGCGGCGCTGAGACTCGCGGCTTAATTTACAGTCAACATCAAGTGGGATAAACAGATCGAGCAGCTTTTGGTCAGCTGGCGCATCGTCAGAGAACGCAAGCCGGAGTGTTTGCCTGCAGGCTTTGATGAGTTGTTGTGCGGGGTATCCACTATCAATAATGGCATTTACGGCTTGACCGGGGTCTCCACCAAACACCACAGCGATGCCTTCGACCAAATTTACCGATGCGGTTTCGACACCCTCAACATCAAGCATTGCTTTCTCGACCCGCGCAACACAACTGGCGCAGGTCATGTCATCGATTTGAATTCGATAAGCGCCGACGGATTCCGTAACGGCAACAGGTGCTGTGCCTCTTGCGTCTGGCAGTGCACAACTTTCAGGCGCATTAGCCAGCGGTTTTGCAGGGTAGCCCGCATCGGTGAGTGTTTGAATTACTTGCTGCGGTAAACCACCTGTAATCGTAGCGGAATGGGTGTCCAGTGATACTTCGGCCTGCTGTACGCCTGCAACGGATTCGGCGGCCTGCTGAACACGGCCAACACAATGCTGGCAGCTCATGCCTGCGATGGAAAGCTGGTAAGTTTCGGCTTGGTTGGCGGAGTTGAATTTTTCAGGAGTCGGCATGACATACCTTTGCCGGGAGAGACTGTTTGTATTGTGTCAGGTCATGGGTTCAGAACGCAAGCTAATACAGGTAAAATTACCCCTGCGGCTTTTTGCCGCAATACCCAAAAAATCGCCTGCAACAAGTAAATTCCGGGTCTGCAAATTTAAAATTATTTAGGGAATTTCTGATTTATTTATGAGAACCTGCAGGCGCGGTTATAACCACGCCTACAATATTCAGACCGTTCACAATAATAAATTACACGAATAAATCAGAGGTTACTTAGGTATCCTGCATTTTGGATCGTCTAATCCAGTAATCAAGGCTAAAGAAACGCCCGCCACCGATAAAAAATAACACCAGCAACATAATGAAATAAGTGACCGCAAACTCGATACCGTTATTAAGCATGACCAGGCTGCCATTTTCGGTTAACCAATCGTAATTAGCGTTCTCCTGTAAAATAACTTTGGCGCGATCCAGGCGTTCTATGGCGCCAGCGGTACGTTCTGAGGAGAAGATGCCGGTACCTTCGGCAATAGCCAGCCAACCGTTAGGCCAATGTACAGTGACTATGGCAACAGCCATTGTGACCATCAGGGGAATCGAGATCCAGCGAACCGCCAGACCGATAACCAGTAATATCGCGCCGCCGGCTTCAGTTAAAGCGGCCATCCAGGCCATGATCTCAGGGTAGGGCAGACCCAGACCCCAGTCAGGATTGCCAAACCAGGCGATGGTACTGTCCATATCAGACAGTTTTTTAGTGCCCGCCATCCAGAATATGGGCGCTAAATAAAGCCGCAAAGCCAATGGCCCAAGAAAATCCAGGCTGCGGAACTTGTCTAGCATTGTTTGAAAAAAAACCAGTACCTGCATAGCTGCGTCTCCGTTGTTGTTGGTATTAAACAGGCAACATGCCAACTTACTATTATCCTAGAAAAATCAGTTGAACCTACTGCGGCCGTCTAATGCACTGACGACACCAGACTTCCCAGAACATTTTGGACTCACCGTATGGGTGATACGCCTTCACCCTAAATAACCTGCGAAGTCTGGTGTCGTCAGCACCTTAGCCACCCTCGCTACGGTTCAACTGATTTTTCTAGGATTATTGCTTTGCCACCGAGCACGATACTGCGATTACGCCATTCTTCCAGGATACCCAAACCACCGTTGATGACCACTGCAGGGTCGGGGTGTTGTAATTCTTCTGCGATCTTTTGTAACTCGCTAAGGCCGCTGGTTGCGGTGTTTTGCTGCAGCAGGGTAAATAAGCGGGCGCTGACTGTGTTCAGTTCAATAAAGCCTACTTCGTCACTATCATCGCGATAGACCAGTAGATAACTGGGTGTATCACCCGCCTGTTCCGGCTGATATTCCGGGCTGATGCGGTGTACCGGAAATTGATAGACGAAGGGCCAGGCGACAGAGGATAACACCGGCCGGGTTTCCAGCAAATCGGCATCCGCCTCATAGCCAGATTTCTCGCTGGCCTCAGCGACCGACAGCGCAAGTTCTGTCCATTCATAGTGCGCCAGCTCGAACAGGAAAGCCGGATCCTCGTCACGTTGTCCGCGCTCGTGTTCGAGATAGGTCAGAAATTCACGGGGGATTTCCAGAAACAGGGGTGTATGGCTCTTGTGCGTCGCAAAGAAATCACGCGCCAGGCGATGCCAGGCTGCCTCATCATACAGTGATTTCAGTACTGGAAAGGTATTCGCCAGAAAGCCTTCCACATTGTTGTAAAACAGTTCCCGGTAAATCGCCATGCGCCGGTCTTCGACACCCTCTGGGCCTGGGTTGATCTCTGGATTACGAATATGCGCAGCAAAGGCATATTGCTGTTTTATAAACGCGGGCGTTTCAGCCTTGCTGGATGTGCTTGTCATCAGTATCAGCCCATTTTTGTTGGCGGGTAATGATCTGACCCACTTCGGTCATCAATGCCGGCAGCGGTGGAATATTAAAGTCGCGTTCCAGTAATGTCGGAACGCTGCCAAAATGTTCGTAGGCCTTGTCCAATAAATCCCAGACCGGGTCGACGACATCGGCGCCGTGGGTGTCAACGATAAGGTCTTCGGCCTCTTCGTAATGTCCGGCCACATGGAAATACACCACCCGTTCAGCGGGCAGTGCAGTGAGAAATTCTTCCGCATTATAGCGGTGATTAATGCTATTAACATAGATATTATTGACGTCGAGCAGCAAATCACACTCGGCTTCTTCGAGGACGGCATTTATGAAATCGATTTCTTCCATTTGTTGACCAGGTGCCGCGTAGTAGGACACGTTTTCCATGGCAATACGCCGTTCCAGAATATCCTGGGTGCGGCGAATCCGTTCAGCGGTATATTTCACGGCTTCTTCGGTAAATGGAATCGGCATCAGATCGTACAGATGGCCATCATCACTGCAGTAACTCAGGTGTTCGGTGTAAGCACGGATCTGGTGTGCATCGAGGAAGTGTTTGACGCGATGCAAAAAGCGTTCGTCCAGCGGCGCAGGGCTGCCGATTGAAAGCGACAGGCCATGGCAGGTAAACGGGTAGCGTTCGGTGAATGACCTGAACTGTTTTCCCCAGGCGCCACCCACACCGATCCAGTTTTCCGGGGCAACTTCGAGAAAATCAACCTGTGAGGGAGGCTGGTCAGCAAGCGGGCCCATCAGGGTCCGCCGCAAACCAAGTCCCGCACCCGCTACGGGGTAGCGTGGATTACTCATGACAGGTGTAGCTTACTTCTTACCGCCACACTTGCCTTCACCGCATTTACCTTCCTTACCTTTGCTGCCACCGCATTTGCCTTCACCGCACTTGCCTTCCATTTCCTTGGCATCCAGAACGCCATCAGCATTTTTGTCCTTGCCGGCGAACATCTTTTCGTGACCGCTCATGAATTCCTCTTTGGTGACTTTGCCATCACTATTGGCGTCGAGCATGCTCATGCCGCATTTACCTGCCTTGCCTTTGCTGCCACCGCCGCATTTGCCTTCTCCGCACTTGCCCTCGTGTCC
>CAYPEL010000012.1:20068-29192 GCA_964409635.1 uncultured Gammaproteobacteria bacterium
CCTTGCCTTTGCTGCCACCGCCGCATTTGCCTTCTCCGCACTTGCCCTCGTGTCCTGCGGCAACCATGTAGCCGCTGGAAAGCGGGGTCATACCGAAGGGGTTTTCGGCGGCGTTAGCCACGTTGACGCTGGCTACGGAGCCTATGATTGCAACTCCCATTGCTATTGAGAGTGGTTTGATTGAAGTTTTTTCAGACATTGGAAGCCTCCTAGGCTTAAAATTAAGGGTAACGGTAAAGTTACCGTTGTTCAGCCAGCCTCAGCCGGCATATTCATGTGAATCAGGTTTTATGACTGACCTTACCAGGAAAAGTTCTCAATAGCCCTGTTGTGCCTATCTCTTTCCGTATTATTGCAGAGCCTGTACGCATTTTAGATAAGCCTGTTCGTCAGGGGTAGTCTTTTCACGCTGCGAACGCCAGATCATCTCGGTCAGGCATTCCATGATCGTGTGTTCCAACTCATGTGGATCAGGGTGGCGGTGAAGCAACTGCTGATACAGTATTCTAATCCCCTTTGGCCGGTCAGTGGCCAGTTGCTCCTGGATAGCTATGTGCAGGCCCATATGCAGGAAAGGGTTGGTATCACCCGCTTCAGGTAAATAATCTTTTGAGCAAGCCAGTTCAGTGTCCTGCAGCAATGAATGGTATTCGGGGTGTTGCCCGATTACTCCGGCTAGTTGCTGTTCGAGTGGTTCCAGGGGTGATTTCTCTCGCATTTTTTGCCATACATCGCAATAAACCTGGCGTAACTGGTCTCTATCTTGACCAAACATGTTGATGCCTCCAACGGGCAAGCTTCGGACTATTGTTGATCATGCGGCTGTGGCTGCGAGGCGTTTCTTTTTGTATTCGCATAAATCACTAATAATACAGTCCAGGCATTTGGGTTTTCGCGCTATACAAGTATAGCGTCCGTGTAAAATTATCCAGTGGTGGGCATCTAGCCTGAACGCCTCTGGAATTAAACGCAGCAGACGCTGCTCGACTTCGAGCACGGTTTTTCCGGGCGCAATACCCGTGCGGTTAGAGACGCGGAATATGTGGGTATCAACCGCGATAGTCGGTTGGCCAAAGGCGGTGTTCAAAATCACATTGGCGGTCTTGCGCCCGACGCCCGGCAGTGACTCAAGCGCGGCGCGGTCTTCAGGCACCTTGCTGTTGTGTAACTGTTCGAGCAGCTGACAGGTTTTGATAATGTTTTTTGCCTTGGTGTTAAACAGGCCGATGGTTTTTATGTGCTGTTTAAGCCCGGCTTCCCCCAGCTTGAGGAAAGCCTTCGGCGTTTTGGCTTTTTTGAACAGCGGGCGCGTCGCCTTGTTGACGCCGACATCGGTTGATTGTGCAGAGAGAATAACAGCGATAAGCAACTGAAAGGTATTCTGGTACTGGAGTTCTGTGGTGGGTGCTGGATTGGCAGCGCGTAAACGGTTGAAAATTTCTGTGCGCTTTTGTTTATTCATTTGCCTGAAAATATAATATATTATTATATTAATATACAATTAGTTATAAATCTATTGTCAGGTAGATTCTGCAACTTGTCCGGTACTGACCGGCAACTGCTGGGTCTTTTCAGTCAGTTGTTTGTCAATGATGTTTTTCAAGGCGATTAACAGGCCAAGCCCGATAAAGGCGCCGGGTGGTAATACTGCGAGCAGAAAGCCGCTGTAATCCTCGGCGAAAGTAAGTGTCAGGCTGCGCCCGGCTTCACCAAACATTAAATCCGCCTGGGAAAATAATGTCCCTTTGCCGATGATTTCGCGCAGCCCACCCAGTGTGACCAGCACCAGTGTAAAGCCTAGCCCCATGCTGACGCCGTCG
Organism: uncultured Gammaproteobacteria bacterium; assembly: GCA_964409635.1. Lineage (GTDB taxonomy): Bacteria > Pseudomonadota > Gammaproteobacteria > DSM-19610 > DSM-19610 > CAYPEL01. Next base: position 21,889 of record CAYPEL010000012.1, read on the forward strand.
ACAAAGGCTTTATTGACTGGCTGCCTGGATGCGAAGGCTTCGGCGCGGCCGATGATGGCGCAGTTCGTGACAATCAGCGGTATGAAGATGCCCAGGATTTTGTACAACTCATGAAAGAAAGCGCTCATCGTCAGTTCTATCGCCGTGACGATGGAAGCAATGACCAGGACGAATACTGGAATCCGGATTTCTTTACGGACGACATTGCGGATAGCAGAAATGATCGAGTTGGAGGCAACCAGTGTGAGGGTGGTGGCAAGGCCGAGTCCAAGACCATTAATAAAGGTGTTGGTGACAGCCAGCAGCGGGCACAGGCCGAGTAACTGAACCAGACCTGTGTTGTTGGTCCACAGGCCATCCCGGATTATGCTCGAATAGCGGCTGTTCATGATGACTCTGATTCCACGGGTTCTTGCGCAAACAGGCGCTGGTGCCTGGTCTGGAAGTATAACAAAGCTTTATGCACCGCTTTTACCACAGCGCGTGGTGTTATTGTGGCGCCGGTTAACTGGTCGAAGTCACCGCCATCGCGTTTAACCTTCCAGTTCTGGCTTGTAACGTTCTGCAGTGAACGGCTGTTAAAACCGAGAATCCAGTCCGAGCGGTTGATTTCAATGCCGTCACCCAGACCGGGCGTTTCCTTGTGGTTGATGACACGCACCCCGGCTAATGTTCCGTCCAGCTTGATGGCTACCAGTAGTTTGATATCCCCATTGTAACCATCGGGTGCAATGACCGTTAATATGGCCGCCACCGGCCAGCCTTGTTTCCGCGCCCGGTAGACAGTGACCGGCTCGTCAGTCCCTAGCCGGTCATTACCCGGTACGGTCATGGTATCGTGAAAGATGTCATTGTCATAGTGATCGGCCGGGAGCAGTTCGTTGATACTGCGCAGCAAAGCCCTGCGCTCATTATCGGCGATGCGTTCTGCAGTGCGGTCATAGGTGTAAGCGACCAGGCCAACACCAACCACAGCAAACAGGGACAGCAAGGCAGCCGAGAGGACAATCTGCCGATAGTTCACGTCATGGTTCCTTGTGGCCAAACACGCGCGGCCGTGTGTAATAGTCGATGGTAGGAACCGCCATGTTCATTAACAGTACGCTGAAAGCAATCGCATCCGGATAACCGCCCCAGGTACGGATGATATAGATTAATATGCCAATGCCAGCGCCGTAATAGAGCCGTCCCCGGGGTGTTGTGGCGGCGCTGACCGGGTCGGTAGCAATAAAGAAAGCACCCAGCATGGTTGCACCGCTGAATATATGAAAGATCGGACTTGCAAAACTATCGGAATCGGCGGCATAGAATGGATTGGCCATGATAAACAGACCGGCTAATACAGCAACCGGGATGTGCCACTGGATCACGCCGCGGCGCAGCAGCCAGATTCCACCGGCCAGATAAGCCAGATTAATCCATTGCCAGCCTTTCCCACCCAGTGCGCCAAAAACCGGGCCGCTGGTGATTTCGCTCCAGGTGTCGAATAACCCGAAACCGGTTTTAACCGTATCCAGTGGTGTTGCCATGGTCATGCTGTCAATCGTGTGTCCGGCAGGAGGGGTGTTACCGAAAACCACTTGCAGGGTATCCAGCAAACCCAATAGGCTGGATTCAAGGCCACGCGGCGCTGGCCAGAACGTCATCTGCAAGGGGAAGGAAATAATCAATACCACGAATCCAACCATGGCTGGATTGAACGGGTTAAAACCCAGGCCACCATAGAGATGTTTAGCAATAATAATGGCGAACAGCGTACCGATAACCGCGATCCACCAGGGTGCTAGCGGTGGTAGTGTCAGGGCGAGTAGCAGCGCGGTGACGAGAGCGCTGCCGTCGTAGAGCGTTTCAACAACGGGTTTGCGGCGCAATTTGAGAACCATAGCTTCTGCAGTCAGTGCCGTGACTGAGGTCAACACCAGATTGAATAACACACCCCAGCCAAAGAACCACAGCATGCATAAGATGCCCGGGACTAATGCCAGTATGACGTCGCGCATCATCAGCGAGACTTGATTGCTGACGGGTAGGTGTGGAGAGCTGTTACTGGTGAATTTCATTCGCAAATGAGTCTCTGGTTAACACGCCGAGTTTAGGCGTGGAATAAATTCCACGTCTGCAGTAGCTGTTACATAGGTCATAAAAAGTTTCACGAATAGTTGTTTAACAGTAGGCAATATCAAGTTGATGAACTACTCGTTTTCGGCATCACCGGCGCGAGCTCGTTGGGCGGCTAATTTTTTTATTTTCACACGCTCCAGTGCAGCCTGTATCGCCGCTTGTTTTTCACCCTTACCCTTAGCGGGCGAAGCTTTCAGCGCGCGTTTATGCTCAGCACGCCGTTCGGCTATTTCGCGTTTTTCACGCGCCAGTCTGGCTGCGTGAAATTCATGGCGCTGGCGAGCAATATCAGCTTTTTCGCGTTGCCGCTCCTGTTCCCAGATTTCGGTTTTGGCGAAGCGGTAATATTGCACCAGCGGAATATGGCTGGGACAGACCTGCGCGCAACAACCGCATTCTATACAATCGAACAAATCATATTCCTGGATTTTATCGAAGGCACTGGTGTGTGCATACCAGAAAAGCTGTTGCGGTAACAATCCGGCCGGACAAACCTGGGTGCATTTTCCGCAGCGGATACAAGCCAGAGCCGGTGCGGGTTCCGGTGATTCAATGTGGGTTGTCGCTAACAGACAGTTAGTGGTTTTAATCACGGGAATGTCGTCGCTGTGCAATCCAAAGCCCATCATCGGGCCGCCCATCAGTAAGCGATTGACGTTTGGCGTATAACCACCACAGAAATCGATTAATTGGCTGATCGGTGTGCCGATAAGTACTTCGAGATTTTGTGGCCGCGCCACCCCGCTGCCAGTGACAGTAACAATGCGTGATACCAAGGGCTCTTGATAAGCAGCCGCGCGGTAGACGGCGGCTACCGTACCCACATTATGGCAAACAATGCCTATATCTGTAGGCAGTCCGTTACTTGGAACCTCTTTGCCGGTCAGCGAGTAGATCAATTGTTTTTCACCACCGGCCGGATAAATGGTCGGCACGCTAATGACAGGAATATCTTTCTCAGCTAATTTTTCCAGTGTTTCAACCAGTGCCTGCCTGGCTTCCGGCATATTATCTTCTATGCCGATCACGCACTGCGCTGCGCCAAATGCATGGCGCATGATGCGCAGCCCTTCGATGACTTCTTCAGCGCGTACCCGCATCAGTGCTTCGTCACAACTGATATAGGGTTCGCATTCCGCTGCGTTAATGACGATCAGGTCGATGGATGTTTGCAGGCCCGAACTGCATTTAACGGCAGCAGGAAAACCCGCGCCACCGAGTCCGACGATACCCGCTGCCATCACCCGCTGCCGGATCACGGCGGGTTCCATCTGCAGCGCGTCAGCCTTGTCGTGTGTGTTATACCAGCGGTCTTCAGCGTCTGTTTGGATGCGTATGCAAGTTGCCTTCATGCCGGAAGGGTGAGGCACGTTATAATCGCCAATGTCTGTTACGGTGCCCGAACTGGAAGCATGCACGGGCGCGCTGATATAGCCCGATGCTTTGGCTATGATTTCGCCTTTTGCGACACGCTGGCCTTTGTTAACTACAACTTCCGCCGCCGTACCAATATGCTGGCAGACTGGAATAATCAGTTCCGCAGGCAGGGGCAGCGCCTGTACGGGTTCATGCAATGAGTCTGATTTGTGCGGTGCCAGCACGAGACCGCCGGGGATTGGCAGGGGCTTTTCAAGTAACGAAACCATAAGTCCCGCATTGTACCTGCCTGGCTTGAAAAATACCGCTGTAGTTCAAGCGGATTAATGGGTTATTTCAGTGTTCTGTGTGCGAGATCTGTGCCTTCGGTCAGGCTGTTGGGGAGCCGGTAAGCCCGCCATCTTTTTCCGGGAAAGGCCATTTCCAGTGACTGATATTTTTTTCCAGTGGCACCATTAGAATGCAATCGACCGGGCAGGGAGGCAGGCAAAGTTCACAGCCGGTGCATTCGGCTTCTATGATGGTATGCATTTGTTTAGCGGCGCCGAGAATGGCGTCGACCGGGCAGGCCTGGATGCAGAGCGTGCAGCCGATACAGGTTTGCTCGTCGATAATGGCGACCGTCTTTTCCTTGTGTTCGCCGTGTTTATCATTGAGTGGCTTGGTATCGACGCCCAGTAAATCAGACAGTGCCTGGATGGTTACTTGGCCGCCGGGTGGGCATTGGTTAATGTCGGCTTCACCGGCCGCCATGGCTTCGGCGTACGGCCGGCAGCCCGCATAGGTGCATTGACCGCACTGGGTTTGCGGTAACAAGGCATCAATTCGGTCGGCAATTGGATTGCTATCAACCTTGAAGCGTATCGCTGCAAAACCCAGCAACAACCCAAACAGGCCAGCAAGTATTCCAATGGCGAGAATTGCGCTCAGCATGATCAGCTGTTGATCAGACCAGAGAAACCCATAAAGGCCAGCGACATCAGGCCAGCCGTAATCAGGCCAATGGCCGAACCACGAAAAGGTAAGGGTACGTCGGCGGCATCGATGCGTTCGCGCATAGCGGCAAACAGAATCAGCACCATCGAGCAGCCAACAGCGGCGCCGAATCCGTAGAGCGCGGAGGCGAAGAAACCGTGGTGTTGCTGGACATTGAGCAAGGCGACACCGAGTACGGCACAATTTGTGGTTATCAAGGGTAGGAAAATACCCAGCACCTGATGTAGCAGTGGGCTGGTTTTATGCACCACCATTTCCGTGAATTGAACCACCACGGCGATAACCAGTATAAAAGTAATCGTGCGCAGATATTCCAGTCCAAGCGGCGCCAGCAGGTATTGGTTGGCCAGGTAGCTGCACACCGATGACAAGGTCAACACAAAGGTGGTGGCCAGCGACATGCCGATCGCAGTTTCCAGCTTGCGCGACACACCCATAAACGGACACAGGCCGAGGAATTTCACCAGCACGAAATTATTGACCAGTATCGTGCTGATGAGTATGAGGCTGTATTCAGCCATCAGTGATCAGGGTTTTATTTTTCATTTATTAATAATGCGGTTGCTAGTGTTATTAAGCAAGATTTGCCGTGGATTCATAGGGGAAAAATCGAATTTTGATCGTATTAACTGGTTGATGGATAAGCCAAGCAAGACTGTTTTCATCACGCAGATTAAACTCGTTACCCTGATGAAAAACATGCAATCCCCTCTCCCTCCGGAGGGTGAGGGCCAGGGAGCCAAGATTTACCGCTAACATTAGTCACAGAAATTATTCTGGTCTTATTTAACCTTCATACCCGGCTGTGCGCCCTCATGCGGTTCAAGAATAAATAAATCTTTACCGCCAGGGCCAGCAGCTAACACCATCCCTTCGGAAACACCAAAACGCATTTTGCGCGGCGCCAGATTGGCAACCATAACCGTGTGCTTGCCTACCAGGTCTTCCGGCGCATAGGCGCTTTTAATCCCGGCAAAAACATGCCGCGTTTCACCGCCAATATCCAGTGTCAGTCGCAACAATTTATCGGCTTTTTCAACCGCTTCAGCCTTGACGATTTTGGCAATGCGCAAATCAATTTTTGCAAACTCATCAAAGCTGATGGTTTCGCCGATCGGGTCATCGGCGAGTGGCCCACTAACAGGTTTTGCAGCTGATAATTCGGTCAGGCTGTCTTTTGATGCGTCAATCATGGCGGTGATGGCCTCGGGTTCAATGCGCTTGGCAAGGTGTTTGAATTTATTTAGGTGCGTCGGAAAACGATCAAGATCACGCCACACAAAATCGTGATCCATGCCAAACAATTCGTGCGCGGCGCGTTTAGTGATACCCGGGATAATCGGTGTGAGCAGAACGGACAGGCAGTAAAACCCGTGCATAATGCGTGAACAGATTTTATGCAGAGCCTCTTTTTGTCCCGGATCTTTGGCCAGTTTCCAGGGTTCGTGTTCATCGAAGTACTGGTTGATTTGATCGGCATATTTCATGATTTCACGTATCACCTGACTGAATTCACGCGCTTCGTAGTGCTGTGAAATCGTTTGGGTAGTGTCGCGGACGCCGTCTATATAGTGCTTTTTTTCAGCCGCATCGTCTGTGAATTCATCAATGCCAAGTAATTCCCCACTAAACTGCTTAACAATGAAATTCGCGGTGCGGCTGGCGATGTTGACATACTTTCCGACTAGATCGCTGTTAACGCGCTGCGAGAAATCATCCAGATTTAAATCCAGATCATCGATGCCGTTACCCAGCTTGGCGGCAAAGTAATAGCGCAAGTATTCCGGATCCAGATGATCCAGCCAGGTGCGGGCTTTGATAAAGGTGCCGCGCGATTTGGACATTTTCTGGTTGTTAACAGTTAAGAAACCGTGCGCAAAAACTCCAGTGGGTGTCCGGAAGCCCGCGCCGGTTAACATGGCGGGCCAGAACAGGGCATGAAAGCGGATAATATCTTTACCAATGAAATGATAGAGTTCGGTTTTGCTGTCCTTACCCCAATAGGCATCAAAGTCCAGATTCTTTTTTGCGCAGAGTTGTTTGAAACTGGCCATGTAACCAATAGGCGCATCCATCCAGACATAAAAATATTTGCCTGGAGCGTCGGGGATTTCAAAACCGAAGTAGGGCGCATTGCGGGAGATATCCCACTCGCGCAAACCTTCCTCGATCCATTCGTTCAGTTTGTTGGAAACCGCACCTTGTACGTGACCGGCTTGCAGCCATTTGCGTAACATGTCTTCAAAATCGTTGAGCTTAAAGAAGTACTGCAAGGACTCTTTTTCTACCGGTTTGGCGCCGGACACGGCAGATTTTGCATTTTTTAACTCAGTGGGTGAATAGGTCGCGCCGCATACTTCGCAATTGTCTCCATATTGATCGGCAGCACCGCATTTGGGGCATTCACCTTTAATGAACCGATCCGGCAAGAACATCTCTTTTTCCGGGTCGTAGGCCTGGGTAATGGTTGCGGTGGAAATGTGCCCGGCGTCTTTGTTGCGCAGGTAGATGGTCTCGGCCAGTTCCCGGTTTTCATCTGAATGCGTGCTGGCATAATGATCAAAGCCGATCATGAAATCGGAAAAATCAGCGCGGTGTTGCTTGTCGACAGCCGCAATTAATTGCTCGGGTGAAATGCCTTCCTGTTGCGCACGCAGCATGATGGGCGTGCCGTGGGCATCGTCGGCACAGACGTACCAGCAGGTATGGCCACGCATTTTCTGGAAACGCACCCAGATATCGGTCTGGATATATTCGACCAAATGGCCGATGTGGATCGGGCCGTTGGCGTAAGGCAGCGCGCTGGTGAC
>CAYPEL010000012.1:29292-31668 GCA_964409635.1 uncultured Gammaproteobacteria bacterium
TTGTGTACAATCGCCGGTTGCAAATTTTCAGATATTTCCAGTCCGGCCAGCCGGTTACTGGAACCCAGAGGACACCATCAACATGGCCGACGTCACCGAAGCAATAGTCGAAGCGAAACTGAAAGAATACATCGATCCATTTCTTGAGAAGGATCTGGTAAGCACCAAAATGCTGCGCAAAACCACCATCGAAGGAGATCAGGTGCTGGTTGACGTGGTGCTGGGTTTTCCTGCTAAGAGTTACCAGGAAGAACTGGCAGCCAAACTGAAAGAGATAATCGAATCCATCGATGGCGTCAGTAAGGCGCGCGCCAATGTGAGTTTTGCTATTCAGGCGCACTCGGTTCAAAAAGGCGTTAAAACCATTGATGGTATCAAGAACATTATCGCTGTCGCTTCCGGAAAGGGTGGCGTCGGTAAATCCACGACGGCAACTAATATGGCGTTGGCACTATCAGCTGAAGGTGCCAAGGTCGGGATACTGGATGCAGATATCTATGGCCCGAGTCAGCCGCGTATGATGGGTATAACCGGCAAGCCTGAATCTAAAGACGGCAAGACATTGGAACCGATGGTCAATTTCAACATCCAGACCATGTCGATAGGTTTCCTGGTCGACGAAGAAACACCGATGATCTGGCGCGGCCCAATGGTGACTCAGGCATTGCAGCAGTTACTGGGCGATACCAACTGGCATGACCTGGATTATCTAGTGGTTGACCTGCCGCCAGGTACCGGTGATGTACAGCTGACGCTGGCACAACAGGTTCCGGTCAGTGGTGCTGTTATTGTCACCACACCTCAAGACATCGCACTCTTAGATGCCCGTAAAGGTCTCAAGATGTTCGAGAAGGTCGAAGTGCCGGTGCTGGGTATTATTGAGAACATGAGTATCCATATCTGCAGCGAGTGTGGCCACGAAGAACATATCTTCGGCGAAGGCGGTGGCCAGCGTATGTCGGAAGAAAACGATGTGGATTTCCTGGGTGCCTTACCGCTGGACAAGACCATCCGCGAAGAAGTTGACAATGGCCGGCCATCGGTGGTTTCCAATCCAGAAGGCCGGATTGCCCAGATTTACCGGGATATCGCCCGGCGTACTGCAGCCAAGCTATCGCTGAAAACTAAAAATTACGCTGCCAAATTCCCACAAATCGTTATCGAAAATAACTAAACAGTGTTACTAACACCCCGTAGGGTGGGTGAATCCCACCAAACGCTGCGGCGTAAAGTGGATTTCACCCACCCTACAAGACGTTTACGACACCTCCCCGGGAGAGGGGTAAAAAAGACGCCCACTTTTTTTATAATTAATTTCCCGGTATCTTTCCCACTCGCTAAACTCAGGAAGCACAAACCATGTCGATAAAATCCGACACATGGATACGCCGCATGGCCAAAGAGCAGGGCATGATTGAGCCTTTTATCTCCGGCCAGATACGGGAACACGAGGATATCGGCCGGGTAATATCCTACGGCACCTCAAGCTACGGCTACGATATCCGCTGTGCCGACGAATTTAAGATCTTCACCAACATTAATTCGGCCATCGTTGATCCGAAGAACTTCGATGACAACAGCTTCGTCGATGTAAAGGCTGATATTTGCATCATCCCGCCGAATTCTTTCGCCCTGGCCCGGACAGTGGAATACTTCCGGATCCCCCGCAGCGTGTTGACCATCTGTCTCGGTAAATCCACCTATGCCCGCTGCGGTATCATCGTCAACGTCACCCCGCTGGAACCGGAATGGGAAGGCCACGTCACACTGGAGTTTTCTAATACCACCCCATTACCGGCAAAAATCTACGCCAATGAAGGTGTGGCGCAAGTACTGTTTTTTGAATCGGATGAAATCTGCGAAACGTCCTATAAAGATCGTGGTGGCAAGTACCAAGGGCAACAGGGCGTTACTTTGCCAAAAGCGTGATGAGAAGGTCTGAAATAATCCGCTTCCTGCCGTTCGGCGATATCTTCGACTGCCAAGATTGTTATCTAGTTTCTGTCAAGTCTCCAAGCGGTCACTCCGGCACGCCACCCCCTGGCCATTATTTACATCCTTGTAAAAGTGCTGGATCATAGCCTATCTGTTAACTGGAAATAGGTAAACTGTCCCTAGAATTCCCTAACACTCAATCGATCTAAATAATGCAAATACCAGAAAAAGAAAAAACGAAGCCCAAAAGACGTATTTGGCCAACGCTAGTCACACTTACCGTCATAACGTTATTGATTGCGCTCGCCATTTTATCTCTCCCTCGCAGCTTTCCAACAGACTTTTCTGTTGTCGGAAAAGGCAGCAATGCGGTGGTTCTTATCTATGATCCCAACATACTTCAGAGCAACCAAACGACGTCAGCTATGAATGCAGTAAGAG
>CAYPEL010000013.1:0-14936 GCA_964409635.1 uncultured Gammaproteobacteria bacterium
TTTGTGGAGTGGTTTGCCGCCACCATAAGCTTCCCGGTAGGCCTGGTTCGCCGCCAGGATCTGGTAATCCAGACTGAGCAGAATAGCCGGCTCGACAATACCGTTGAGCATGCCGGTAATCTCAGGTAAAACCCGGCTGGAAATCAGTTCACCCGAAGACATAGCCATTCCTTAAAGATGCCGAATATGGCACCCAGTATAGTCCAGTAGTGTCTTTGGTGACACTCTCTGAATGGAGAAGACCTGCTTATAGATTTTTTTACAGCGCATGAAATTTAAAATTAATTGAATAAAAATATAGAGATACATAACTATTCACACTTATTTACAGCAATAAAATAAACCGCTTATTTTTTGGCACGTCGTTTGCTCTATACAGATTCATCAACGCCAGGACTGGCTTGAAGGTTCGATCAGGGTGACAGATATGATTTTCAAACAATTCTATAGCGAGCCTTATGCAGCACTCAGTTATTTGCTGGCAGATCCGGTCACGCGCGAGGCCGCCATCATTGATCCGGTTGCCGGGCAGCAGGAGGCGATCCTGCTGATTACCCAGCAATGGGGATTAACACTTCGTTACTTGCTGGAAACGCATTTGCACGATAATCATCCAAGCGCAATTCCGCTATTAAGAAAAACAACCGGTGCACAGGTTGCCGTACATGAACTGGCAGGTATTGCATGCTGTGACCGGCAGTTGCGTGATGGTGACACGATTTACATCGGCGAAGAGGCTGTCGAGGTATTGCACACACCTGGGCATACGCCCTGTTCGGTGACGTATCAATTTCAGGATCGCCTGTTCACTGGTGACACGTTAGGTATTGGCAGTATTGGCTCCCTGACAGGAGAAGGTGCCGACGCTGAAGTGCTGTATGACAGCATCCGTAACCGGCTCTATAATCTGCCGGGTGAAATGCTGGTATACCCCGCGCATAACCGCAATGGTCATCGTGTCAGCTGTATCAAACAGGAAAAACTATGGAATCGCGATTTGCACGGCACCAGCAAACGTGAAGACTATCTGGCGCGCATGTTGGCGCGTAGCAATACCACTAAACGGCAATACGCACAATTTAATCGGTGCTGTGAAGCAGCACCAATCACCTATAAGGAATCAGCATGAAAAAGTCTTTCGGTATATCGCTTGTTTTGTTGCCCGGGTTACTGCTTGCAGTTCTGTCCAGCGCCGCCTGGTCAAATGAACTTGCGGATCGGGAGCAAGCAGCTCGTAAAGCAACCGGCCAATTTTTGAAACAACTGGGCAGCACGCTGAAAGCACAAATGGGTAGCAAAGGCCCAGAGAGTGCAATTAATGTTTGTCGTGATGTCGCGCCACAAATAGCCGGAGAATTGTCCCGCAAACAGGGTTGGCGGGTTACGCGGGTAAGTGAGAAGGTGCGCAACCCGATGCTCGGTTTGCCGGACACCTGGGAGTTAAAGGCGCTGAATGACTTCAAGGTGCGCGCGGGTAAAGGTGAAAAATATTCAGAGATGGTGTTTAGCGAAGTGGTTGAAGAAGGTGGCGACCATTATTTTCGTTTTATGAAACCCATCGGCACCAAGCCAATGTGTCTGAGCTGTCACGGTAGTACAGAGCAAATTCCGGCCAATGTACAAGCCAGATTAAACAGTGACTATCCGCATGATAAGGCAGTTGGTTATAAGGCCGGGGATTTACGGGGTGCTGTCAGCATCAAGCAACCCATGAATATTCCACTGCAACAATAAAACGGTATGGTGTGCAGTGCACCTGCAGCAGATGTCCTGTATGAAGAAGGCTATCCTGATGTTTATAAGAATTAGCCTCGACTAAATCTGACACCTGTCTTAAAAAAGTGAGGGTTACCGGTTCTGCAAGAGATAACCTTCATGATTAATAGTAACAAAAGCATCATGCCACAAGGTTGGACTACTGGAGCAATTCCAGACTGCCGTAGAAAGCCAGTCCCTTAGTGCTTGTGCTCAGGATAATAAGGCGACAACGCCTTAATACTTTTCTTTAGCGCTTTCACAGAGGCCATGTCAGCATTCTGCTTTGCTTTCATCGCCGCAATGATGACCGCGTGGTGCTTTGCCAAGCGTTCAGCATAGTCTTTTTGCTTCGGTTTGACGCGTTGCGTCAGAAAGTAGTCGCTGATAGTAGAAATAATATTTTGTGCGTGCTGTTCTTTATTCATCACCCAACGCACTATTTGGTTTTTGGATTGTGCATCAGCCTTGCCTGCTAACTCAACAACCAACTTGACTGATTTTTCTATGGTGGCAGCATCTTCGAGCATTGCCTGAACGCGGGAATGGTCATCGAAAATGCCACACGGAATCTGGCAGTGGGCAACTATTTGCTGAGGTAACAGCGAACCCATTACAATAAAAGCAATTGAAAATACCGTGTTCTTAAGTTGTTTCATTATCATTTCCTTCCCCGGTTGCAGGTATAAAATTAATTTCATTGAACCGTATATAACAGATAGCGCCTGGCTCACTGAAATGCAGGCGCACGCAAGTAACCTTCCAGTACGGCTACTTGCTGAAAGAAGCGCTACGCGGAGAACCCGGCATCAGCCCTCCAGCAGGAGGGACTAATAATAAGCTTACACGCTCATGACATCATCATTCGGTTCAATACTCAAGCAAGATTATCCGTCTCATGTTAAACACCTTAAACTCAAAGGGCTACAGCCCAACTACCTGTGGCCGTATCCGGCGCGCTGATTAAACAGATTTTCGGGGCCGCGATCCGGGCAAACTCATGCCAGTCTGGAAGTGGCGTATACAGGCTGGAATTTAGGTATAATTCTGCTTCCGACCTTATTTCTGGAACAATTTATGACTCTCGATACCAAGGCGTTATTTGACGCTGAACCCAAATCTCCATTGTATGTCGCCATCAATCGCGTGTTGGTGCAAAACGATCCCAATCTGATGCGCATGATGAAACAGGCCAGTGCAAAAATGTGTCTGGCGACCGCCTTGACCCCAGGGTTCAGCGGCTTTGATCTGATGAAGCAGATCGGCAGCTGTCCCATGGGAATGCGTTGGGCGGCCAGCTCGGATATGCGCAATGAGTTGTCGCACATCTGGATTGATCAAGTGACCTACTGGGATAGCTGGCAAGCGCATGAAGATTTCCACGAGACCTTCGAAGACGTGGTGGTGGATACCTGTGCGCGCTGTGGTGATGTGCTGCTCGATGGCCCGGAAGAGCCGGTGTATCGCATCGTCAAAAGTGATCTGCCCAAGCTGGTATCCAAAACGCAGTTTATGAAACGTGGTTTTGAGAACAATGGCGATACCGCCGGTTATGCGCTAAACAGCGGAGAAACGGTAACGGTGATGGCCAACCACATTATCCGTCCCGGCAAGGAAGCTGAATTTGAAGCCGGTGAGGTGCAGGTGATGGAGATGCTCAAATCCACTTCGGGCGTGATTGGCTACCAGATTCTGAAACGCATTGGCCTGTCTTGCCTGGGCAGCGGTCATGTGACTGTAGAATCGCTGATGGAAGATATGAAAGACAGTTCCGGCAGTAAGTTAAAGCGGGCCGCAGAAGTGTGGGAAGGTTACACCGTCCCGGCTCAGTATCTGGTGATGGTGGAGTTTGATTCACTACAGGCCGCGCAGCTCGGCATGCCGCATGTCAACGTCAAGCCAGAGATTCTTCAGGTGCATGGCTTTAAGGTGTTCAATAACTGTATGCAGATGCCATCGGTGTATATTTCTGATTCCATGTTCACTGAGCAAAGTTATCGCGAGATTTTGCAGGGCAAAAAATAACGCATTTAATGCGGGCAACTAGCCCGCATTTTTCTACAGGAGTGGCAATAATTCCTGTTTAGGCGTGGCCTGCACCATTTATTTCTTTCCTCAAGCCCTCTCCCCGGCACCCTCTTTATATAAATCCGCCTGGACACACTTGAGTACGCCGTAATCGTAGACCTCGTCCAGTGATTCGTGAACCGGTTTCAGCGCCCCCTCGATACCGGTTGCGTGCATATCCATCGTCTGGCGGATTTCGGTGTACTGTATTTCTTCGAGTGATAATACCTCCCGCACATCAAGCAACCCAGCGCCGATCGCGGCGGCGAGATGGGTATAGACAGTCGATGGTTTAAGTTCGCGTTCATGGGCGATAGTTTCCACGTCCTTATGCTGACTATAGAGCAACAAAGTATCGTTAATAGTAGTACTCAGTGTATTGTTCAACAGAGGCGGTAATGGATGCGCCTTGATCACCTCCATAAATTCCGTTCCGTAACTTTTAAATTTCTGATCCCCGACGCCGCTGACCGCACGCATAGCCTGTTCAGTGACGGGTCTTGATCTGGCCATTTCAATTAGGGCGCTGTCGTGAAAAATCATATACGGTGGCACACCGTGTTCGCTTGCTAACTCTGTACGGCGCGCCCGCAACGCGGCAAATAAGATTTCGTCACAACTACGCAATTGTAAAGATTTTGTCGTGGATTTTTCTGGGCGTGTCTTTTCTGGCTTGGTTTGCTTGCGTAGTTGCAGTTGCATCTCACCGCGCAACAAGGGGCGTGCTTTTTCGGTTAGCCGAATGGCGCCGTGGCCTTCCGGGTCAATATCCAGAAAACCCTGGGCAATGAGTTGCCGGTAGATATTGCGCCATTCCACCGCTGTGTAATCCTGGCCGATACCAAAGGTACTGACCTGGTCATGGCGGTTACGCTTGATGCGCTCATCATCTTTACCCGTCAGCACATCAATAACATAATTCACACCAAAGCGCTGGCCAGTCCGATACACGCTGGATAAGGCTTTCTGTGCCGCTTCTGTACCCTCCCAGGTCTCGGGCGGGTGTAAGCAGGTATCGCAATTACCGCAGGGTTCAGCCAGCTGCTCATCAAAATAGGCCAATATCGCCTGGCGGCGGCAGGATATCAGCTCACACAGACCCAGCATGGTTTCCAGCTTGTGGTGCGCCACTCTTTTAAACTGTTCAGCAGCATCAGACTCAGCCATCATCTGTCGCAGAGTGATCACATCCTGCAGGTTGTACGCCATCCAGGCATTTGCAGGCTGTCCATCACGGCCGGCACGGCCGGTTTCCTGGTAATAAGCCTCGATACTTTTGGGCAGATTCAAATGCGCGACAAAACGCACATCCGGTTTGTCGATGCCCATGCCAAAGGCGATGGTAGCGACGATGATGACCCCCTCTTCCCGCAAAAATCGCGCCTGATGTTCCCGGCGGACAGTATCGGCAAGACCGGCGTGATAAGGCAACGCCTTACAGCCCTTATCGCTAAGCCAAGCAGCTATCGTCTCAACCTTCTTGCGCGACAGGCAATACACGATGCCCGCATCACCGGCGTGTTCCTGTTGCAGAAACTTCCACAGCCGGTCGCGCGGGTTCCTGCCTTCGCTGATCGCGTAGCGGATATTCGGCCGGTCAAAGCTATTGATAAAAACGGTGGCTTTTTGTAGCTTGAGTTGATCGATGATTTCTGTCCGGGTGCGAACATCAGCTGTGGCTGTTAATGCGATGCGTGGCACACCCGGAAAACGCTCCGGCAACACGCAGAGTTGCTGGTACTCTTTACGGAAATCGTGCCCCCATTGCGAAACACAATGGGCCTCGTCAATAGCAAATAGCGCCACCTTTGATGCTTCAAGCAGTTGCAGCATGCGCGGGGTTAACAAACGTTCCGGGGCAATATATAAAAGATCCAGCTCGCCGGCGCGTAAAGCACTTTCTGTTTGTTGCTGGGTTGCCGCATCCTGCGTCGAGTTGAGAAAAGCTGCACTCAGGCCCAGCTGCCGGAGGGCATCAACCTGATCCTGCATCAGCGCGATCAACGGTGAAATCACCACGCCAGTACCTTCACGTAACAGGGCGGGTATCTGGAAACACAATGACTTGCCGCCACCGGTGGGCATCAACACCAGCGCGTCTTGACCGTTGTTTAAGGTTTGGATGATTTCCGCCTGGTGGTGACGGAAGTCGTGATAGCCAAATGTGTTGTTTAATAGATGGTGGGCGTTTTCCATGCTTGCGCTCCCTGATTGTGATTGACGGGCATCCATGCCGGGGTAGTCATTATAGTGGGATATTTCAGGCATTGTAATAACAGATATTTATCTTATGAATCAATAATATATTACACATATCTAAGTTTTATTCTTAGCTTAAGATACGGCTATACGGCAAAAGAATTAACAGCTTGTCCATAACGCTAAGGTAATTTTATAAACCGGTTTAAATTATACACTGCAGAAATCCGGCTTCGAAATTACAGCTGCTTGAAGCCAATGCCTTTATTAAAAAATACATTAATATACTGGTATATCATATTGATAATTATCAATTTATTATCAGTAATTTCGCGTAATATTAGACTGGCAATCTGATCAAGCGGGATCTGTGCATGCAGCGATAAAGGCGGGCTGTTTAATCTTAGGGTGTAATTAAACGCATCCTGGTGATGCGGGTGAGGGACAAACCTCGCCTTTGTCTACGGCATTTGGTGGGGTTTCCCTACCCTACAGTTGGCTTATGGCATGACTGACGGGTGTGTAAATACCCAATCGTTATCCTTTACAGGGGCATGACAGCTAAAACATTCCTGAACAAACGAAGCGTCATTACCATACGGCTTTTGATCCAGCCCCGTCCAGCGTGCGAAGCCCCAGCCACCGGTCGCGGAATATTTTTTTGCATCCTTGACCATAAATTCGGCATGCACAAACTTACCCGGTACAGTCGCTTTCTCCCATTGGGGATGGGCCGTATCTTTCCAAACCAGCTTGCCGAGGATAGCGCCATCGGGCCAGGGATTCGTCTTACCCTCACGCGCTGCCTTTATGGCGTCGTCGTTGCCGAGGATGACTCGCAAGGTGTGATTGTCTTCGCGGTGTGATGAGCTGATAACCCGCCAGTCCTTATAATTACCGGGCAGGTGAATACCATTCGCCACAGGCGGGATCTCACTTTGCTCGGCAGCAGCATAACCGGTGTAGAAAAAACCACTAACAGCGCATAATCCCGTCACTAGTTTCTTAATAGTTTTCATAATTTTCACTCCAGAATATAGGTCGGAAACAGGGCTGATTTTGTTATAACAGCCCACAATGAATCGATATCGGGCACAGACAATACACACAAGGATGCGAATAGAACCTGTATTCGTCTGGCTTCAATATTATAGCCAATTATCACTGACATCATTGTTCTCACAGCATCGACCCACGCACCCGAATCAGATAGACTTTCCCACTTGGATAGCTACAGTACTGTCTCACCTAAATGACACACCCCAGCCCGGCTGCCCGGCTTCAAGGACACGCGCTCACCTGTATTCGCGATGACCGGACGCTTTTTTCGGATTTGTCTTTCAGGCTGGAGCCCTCGCAAACACTGCTCGTCGAGGGACGCAACGGCAGCGGCAAAACCTCCCTATTACGCATGCTCTGCGCAATTCGTATGCCGGATGAAGGCCGTATCACCTGGAACGATAATGATATTTTCAAACTATCAACGGACTACCTGAGCAGCATTGCCTATGTCGGTCACAAGGACAGTGTCAAACTCGACCTGACGGCAGACGAGAATCTTGCCTTCGTGAAAAATCTGGGCAATCCGGTACACGGAATTTGTAACGAGGACGCGCTAAACGCGGTTTTCCTGTCGGGCTACGGCGATGTACCCGCCCGAAAAATGTCTGCAGGACAACAGCGCCGCCTGGCGTTGGCCCGCTTACTGGTGACACAGTCACAGCTCTGGATTCTCGATGAGCCCTTCACCTCGCTCGATACGCAGGGAATCGAGCTGATTGAGAACCTGATCCGAAAACATTTGTCCAACGATGGTATGCTGGTTATGTCGTCCCATCACGCGGTCTCGCTTGAAAAACATAGCATTATGCGTATTAATTTATCGGCATGACGACGGCCTCATTACCACATGCTTTTCTGGCATTATTAAAGCGGGATTTGACCCTGGCAATCCGGCACCGTGCTGAAATCGCCAATCCGTTATTATTCTTCGTCATGGTGACCGCCCTATTTCCACTGGGAATTGGCCCGGATCCTGCTGTACTAAAGACCGTTGGCCCGGGTATTATCTGGGTGGCGGCATTACTGGCGGCATTATTGTCTCTGGATAGTGTGTTTCGATCCGACTTTGAGGACGGTTCGCTGGAACAGATTGTAATGAGTCCGCACCCGCTCTCGGTACTGATGTTGGCTAAAGTACTGGCGCACTGGCTTGTCACGGGGCTGCCACTGTTATTGGTAGCACCCTTATTGGGGGTGTTGCTGGGACTACCCGGGATAGAAATAAAAACATTAATGATCACGCTGGCACTAGGCACCCCGGTTTTAAGTATGATTGGCGCCATCGGTGTCGCGTTAACCGTCGGCTTACGCCAGGGTGGGATGATTTTGTCGTTACTGGTGCTACCTTTGTATATACCTGTGCTGATTTTTTCGGCCAGTGCCGTGCATGCCGCGGGTGCCGGACTGTCGATTTCCGGACATTTGTATTTGCTGGTGGCTTTATTGATGTTCGCGATAAGTTTATCGCCAGTTGCCACGGCTTCAGCATTACGGATTAGCCTGAATTAATTATTTATGTTTATTTTCTTTCACAAACTGGCCTCGCCTAAATATTTTTACAGCATTGCAGGAAAAATGATTCCCTGGCTGGGCACCGCCTGTTTAATAACCATGCTGACAGGACTGTATCTGGGACTGTTTGTTGCCCCCACCGATTACCAGCAAGGCGATAGCTATCGCATCATGTTTGTCCACGTACCCAGCGCGTGGATGTCCATGTTTATTTACGTCGTCATGGCTACCGCCAGTGCAATCGGGCTGGTCTGGCGTATCAAACTCGCCGAAATCGTTGCCATCAGCAGTGCAACCATCGGCGCCTCTTTTACCTTTCTGGCACTGGTGACCGGATCGATCTGGGGCAAGCCGATGTGGGGCGCCTGGTGGGTGTGGGACGCCCGGCTAACATCCGAGCTGGTTCTGCTGTTTCTCTATCTCGGTGTGATCGCGTTGTACAACGCCGTGGAAGACAAACGCACCGCGGCGCGCGCAGCCTCCATCCTGGCGATTGTCGGGGTCGTTAACATTCCGATTATTCACTACTCGGTCGAATGGTGGAACACCTTACACCAGGGCCCAACGGTTACTAAATTTGATGCGCCGTCAATTGATACACGTATGTTGATCCCCCTGTTGTTGATGGCCGTGGCCTTCAAGCTTTATTACACTGTCGTACTGCTGATGCGCGCCCGCTGTGAAGTACTGGCGCGTGAACGCAACACCCAGTGGGTTAAAGAACTGGCGGGTAGCGCATGAACTATTCCGAATTTTTCCACATGGGCGGCTATGCATTTTATGTCTGGACATCCTATGGCATAACCTTGATTGTCCTGCTGGCCAATCTGCTTGCGCCCATTTTTTTAAAACGTAAACTATTGACTGATCTGGCCAGCAAGGCCAGACGCGCGAGGCAACAAGCATGACACCGGCACGAAAAAAACGACTGACGCTTATCGGCATGATGGTGATGGGTGTCGCCATCGCGGTTGGTTTTGCGCTTCAAGCGTTCAACCAGAACCTGATGTTCTTCTACGCACCCAGCGAAGTACTGGCCGGTGAAGCGCCACAAAACCATACCTTCCGGCTCGGCGGACTGGTCACGACCGGTAGTGTGAAACGGCTGGAAAACGGATTGACCACGGAGTTTGAAGTAACCGATAATGTCAAATCCGTGAAAATCCAATACACCGGTATCCTGCCGGATTTGTTCCGCGAAGGTCAGGGTATCGTGGCACATGGCAGTCTGCGTGACGATGGGATTTTTGTCGCCGATGAAGTACTCGCCAAACACGATGAAAACTATATGCCACCGGAAGTCGCCGAAGCGCTAAAAGCAGCGCACAATGAAGCCGTCGCCACACCCCTGCAGGACAACACATCGCCATGATTCCAGAACTTGGCCACTATGCCCTGATACTCGCCTTGTGCCTGACGATTGTACAAGCAACTTTGCCGATGATTGGCAGCCTGAATAACACGCCAAGCTGGGTCAACCTGGCCAAGCCCGCTGCCTGGGGACAGTTTATATTTCTTGCGGTTGCATTTGCCGCACTGGTGCAGTCTTTTATAGCCAACGATTTTTCCGTTTTGTATGTCGCGCAAAACGGCAACACGCAGATGCCTCTCATCTATAAAATTTCTGCCGTCTGGGGTGCGCACGAAGGCTCGCTATTACTCTGGGCCTTAATACTGGCAGGCTGGACAGCCGCCGTAGCACTGTTTGGCCGCAGTCTACCGGATGACATGCTGGCACGGGTGTTGTCCGTCATGGGCATGATCAGCATCGGTTTCCTGACCTTTATGCTGTTCACTTCGAACCCGTTTACACGCCTGTTTCCGGCGCCGATTGAAGGTGGTGAGCTGAATCCACTGCTACAAGATCTGGGGCTCGCAATTCATCCCCCCATGCTGTACATGGGTTATGTCGGCTTGTCGGTCGCATTCAGCTTTGCACTGGCCGCCTTGATCGGCGGTAAACTGGACGCCACCTGGGCACGCTGGTCACGGCCCTGGACATTGATCGCCTGGGTGTTCCTGACCATCGGTATTGCGCTCGGCAGTTGGTGGGCCTACTACGAACTCGGCTGGGGCGGCTGGTGGTTCTGGGATCCGGTCGAAAATGCGTCCTTCATGCCCTGGTTGGCAGCAACAGCACTGATTCATTCACTGGCGGTTACCGAAAAACGCGGCGCCTTCCGGCGTTGGACGGTGTTACTCGCCTTGCTGGCCTTTTCACTCAGCCTGCTCGGCACCTTCCTGGTACGTTCCGGCGTACTCACGTCGGTACACGCGTTTGCCACGGATCCGGAACGCGGTTTTTACATTCTCGTTTTCCTGTCGATTGTCATCGGCGGTTCGTTGTTGCTCTATGCCTGGCGCGCGCCAAATATTCCGCGTGGTGGTGGCTTTGCTATGTTATCGAGGGAAAGCCTGTTACTCGGTAACAACTTGATTCTGCTCGTTACCCTGGCGTTTGTCCTGCTGGGTACGCTGGCGCCGCTGCTCTATGACGCACTGGGTTGGGGTAAGATTTCGGTTGGCTTCCCGTACTTTAATGCCATGTTCGTCATGCTGATGCCGTTACTGGTGCTGATTATGGCGGCCGGGCCGTTGACACGCTGGAAACAACAGGATCCTGCTGCCTTACTGCGCAGTTTACGTGGCGCTTTTATTTTTAGTCTGGCGGCCGGTATCCTTGTAGCCCTGCCGGTGTTTAGCGGCTCACTGTCTGCCGGTTTCGCCGTTGCGCTTTCGCTGTGGCTGGTCACAACGCTGATAATCAGCACCCGGCAGCGCTTGCAGAACAAACCAGGCCTGGCCTCGATTGCAAAAGACCTGGCAAGCCGTGGCGGCCGTTCATATTACGGCATGTGGGTCGCCCATTTAGGCATAGCCGTGTTTATTATCGGCGCTACCTTTGTTACCCAGTTCGATGTTGAAAAAGATATCCGCATGAGCCCTGGGCAGGACGTGTCACTGGCAAACTATGTCTTCCGCTTCGAAGGTGTTGAAGTTAAACAGGGCCCGAATTACAGCAGCCAATACGGCACCGTTCGGGTTTTTAAAGATGAACAGGAAATCGCCCTGCTACACCCTGAAAAACGCACCTACCAGGTACAGCGCAATCCCATGACCGAAGCCGGTATCAACGCCGGATTCCTGCGTGACATTTATGTCTCGCTCGGTGAACCACTCGGCAAAGGCGAATGGAGTCTGCGTTTATATTACAAACCTTTCGTACGCTGGATCTGGCTGGGCTGTATACTGATCGCCATCGGCGGGTTACTGGCTGCCAGTGATCCGCGTTACCGCATGCGTTTGGCAGAAAAACTAAAGCCATCCGCCACAAGCTCCAAAGCCATCCGCCAGGGAGACCCGGCCTGATGCCCCGTTTTGTACGTTTTCTGTTGCCACTGTTTGCCTTTCTGGCCCTGGCTAGTCTGCTCTTTATGGGCCTCAGCCTTGACCCTAAAAAAATACCCTCTCCGTTAATCGGTAAACCGGCGCCGGAGTTTTCCCTGCCTCTACTTGAAGCACCGGAAAAAACACTCACCCACAACGACCTTAAAAATAAGGTTTCGCTACTCAATGTCTGGGCGACCTGGTGTGGGGGCTGCCGCCATGAACATCCGGTGGTGATGCAGCTAGCCAAAACCGGCGTACCCATTTATGGCCTGAACTATAAGGATAAAAGACCGGATGCCAAACGCTGGTTGTTACAATTAGGTAACCCCTACCTTGCAAATGCGTTTGATGAAGATGGCCGGGTCGGCATTGACTGGGGTGTATATGGAGCACCGGAAACCTTTGTAATCGACAAACAAGGTGTGATTCGTCACAAACACATTGGACCGCTGACAACGGAAGTTGTTAATCGTGACATTCTGCCCTTGATCAGGCAATTACAGGAAGTAGATACATGAAAGGTCTGAGAATACTGTTGACTACACTCGCTTTACTCATGGCGCTGTCTGCACGGGCGGGACTTGAATCGTTCGATTTTACCGGCAATGTCGACGTCGATCATTTTAGAACGCTGATTTCAGAAATACGCTGCCTGGTCTGCCAAAACCAGTCGTTGGCAGATTCAGATGCAGAACTTGCCCATGATCTACGGCAAGAAGTCTATGATCTGGTAGACAAAGGTCAGACAGATCAGGAAATTATCAATTTTCTAGTGGCGCGCTACGGCGACTTTATACTATACAAGCCACCGGTCAAACCCTCGACCTACCTGCTGTGGTTTGGGCCATTTATCCTGCTTGGACTTGGCCTGATTCTCATACTGCGCACACTTGGGCAACGCCGTAAACACATAGAACCCGAATTCTCAGAACAAGATAAAGCCCGTTTGCAACAGATACTCGGTAATTCAGACAAGGACAAGCAACAAGCATCATGAGTGAATTCTCGCTCCTGGTTGCGGCGATGACCGTAGTGGCGCTGCTGTTCGTCGTGCCGCCGCTACTACGTTATAAACCCGCCAGAAAACTCAATCACGATGAATTTAACACCGCTGTCATCAAGCAACAACTGGCCGAACTTATCACTGATATGGAAGCGGGAAAACTCGATAAAACCGCCTATACTGCAGCCCGGCACGATCTGGAGCGTACCCTCCTGGATGATACTAGCAAACCAAGCGATTCTCTTCCTGATGTTGAACGTAGTGGTCGCTGGGCAAGTGTATTACTAGCGCTGTTATTACCGGCTGCTGCCTTGCTGATCTACGACGAATTCGGTTCACAAAACGTCTTTTCACCCGGCAAGCCTGTCGTTGCGGAAGACGATAGCGGCCATTCGCTCGATGTCATGATCGATAGATTGGCAAAACGGCTACAGGATAATCCAGATGATATTGAAGGCTGGGTCATGCTGGCAACAAGTTATATCGGCACCAATCAGTTCAGCAAAGCAGCCCGGGCTTACAAACAAGCCCTGCAGCAAACGGGTGATGATCCACAATTGCTAACCGAATATGCAGATGCACTCGCCATGGCTAACGGGGGTGAGTTCACGGATGAGATAGGTAAATTATTGCAGACCTCCCTGCAGTTGCAACCGGAAAATGTTAAAACATTATGGCTCTTAGGTCACTGGCATTATCAGCGCAGTCAATACCAGGCATCGCTTACACACTGGCAAAAAGCTGCAAAGAATCTACCGGCAGATAGCCAGGAAGCAACAGTTCTGAGTCAGCAAATAGAGCTCGCACAGAACAAGCTGGGGCTCGCGGTGACTGAAAAGGTAGCGGCCACAGCATCACAGGCAGCAGCCGCCGGGGCAAGCGTCCAGGTAACTGTTTCTCTGGATCCTTCACTTAAGGATAAAACCTCCCCTGCAGACACCCTGTTTATTTTTGCGCGTGCCGCCAAAGGGCCGCGGATGCCGCTGGCGATTGTTAGAAAACAGGTGAAGGATTTGCCGGTGACGGTAACACTGGATGACTCTCAAGCCATGTCTCAACAAATGGTTTTGTCAAAGTTTTCTGAGGTAAGCGTTGGCGCCCGCATATCTAAAACAGGTAATGCCATGCCTTCGTCTGGCGACCTGATGGGTAATGCCAGCCCTATTTCTACTCGCGACAGTAACGCTGTTAAAATTATTATCAACCAAGCTATTCCCTGACTTACGAATGCGCACGTTGATTACCCGACAGATCATCTTAGACACGCTGTGAATACATCCCGGTACGCTCGGCGGCAGCCTCCTTGCTGCCGACGGTCTGTAAATGATCTATCGGGTAATAACGTACTGTTTAATACGCAGTAAATCCAACTGATTTTTCCAGGAGCATTATAGTGGTTGCTTGGCTTTTCTACGGGAAGACTTTGCAGGCGTTTTCACTCTGGTTTTAGAAGACCGCTTTTTAGTTGCTTTTTTTTCACCCGCTTTATTTTTCGTGCTCTTTTTCTTTGACGCAGACTTTTGTGGTGGCGCATTCAAATCTGCTATATTTAATTTTTTCCCACAAACACGTGCGTGCTTGAGTATCTTAAACGTTTCCTTGGGCATACCATCGGGTAAATCCACCGTTGAGAAGGTTTCATAAATTTCGATAGCGCCGATGTAACAGCTGTCTATCTCGGCTTCATTCGCTATTGCCCCCAGTATATTTCCCGGTTTGACTTTATCCTGGTGGCCAACGTCAAGCTTATAACGGCGCATTTCAACATCCGGGAATTTCTTAAGCTGGATAGGTGCGGTCTGTACCCGTTTCTCTTTATCAGCCGCACGGGTTCTTGGCTTTTTCTCTGACTCTTTTTCTCTGGGCGCTTTATTTCTCGGTTCTTTTTCTCTGGGTGCTTTATTGCTCGGCTCTTTTTTCCTGGCAGTTATTTCGGATACCAACAATG
>CAYPEL010000013.1:15036-30848 GCA_964409635.1 uncultured Gammaproteobacteria bacterium
GGTGCTTTATTGCTCGGCTCTTTTTTCCTGGCAGTTATTTCGGATACCAACAATGGCTCTTCGCCCTGGGCGACTTTTGCAAGTGCTGCTGCAATTTGCAATGGATCAACGCCTGTTTCATCGTGGTATTCAAGCACCAGTGTCTCGAATGTTTTTATTTTTCGATCATCCAGTGCATCGGTGATTTTTTGTTTAAAGGAATTGATCCGCTGCTGGTTAATATCTTTTGCCGAAGGCAATTGCATTGGCTCAATAACTTGCCGGGTAACTTTTTCAATAGTTTTCAACAGGCGCCTTTCACGCGGGGCAACGAACAAAATGGCTTCTCCACTGCGACCAGCCCGCCCGGTCCGGCCAATACGATGCACATAGGACTCCGGGTCATACGGAATATCATAATTTATAACGTGGCTTATTCTCTCGACATCCAGGCCACGCGCAGCCACATCGGTTGCCACCAGGATATCTATCTTGCCCCGCTTCAGCTGCCCGATTGTGCGCTCACGGAGATTTTGCGAAAGATCTCCATTTATAGCCTCTGCAGCGAAGCCTCTCGCCTGTAATTTTTCAGCCAACTCTACGGTTGCCGTTTTAGTGCGCACAAAAAGCAATAAAGCATCAAAGGGTTCTACTTCCAGTATCCGGGTGAGCGCATCAAGTTTATGTGCGCCCGATATTAGCCAGTACCTTTGCCGGATCGTCGTAGCGGTTGTGGTTTTACTCTTTATCTTTACTATTTTGGGACTATCCAGGAACTGTTCCGCGACCTTACGGATTTCCTTCGGCATGGTTGCTGAAAACAAGGCGATTTGCCTTTGCTCCGGGATTTTATCCATCACCCATTTCACATCGTCGATAAACCCCATGCGCAGCATCTCATCGGCTTCGTCCAGTACCAGCGCCTTTAACCTCTCGAGTTTTAACGTGCCACGCCGGATATGATCCATCACCCTGCCAGGCGTCCCCACAACCACATGAACACCACGTTTTAGCGGTCTTAGCTGGAGGCTATAAGACTGGCCGCCATAGATAGGCAGCACATGAAAACCTTTTAAAAAACGCGCATAGGACTGAATAGCCTCGGCAACCTGTATTGCCAGTTCCCTGGTCGGCGCCAGGACCAGCAATTGCGGGTGATTTTTCGCGATATCAATTTTATCCAGCAACGGCAGGGCAAACGCAGCGGTCTTGCCCGTACCGGTTTGTGCCTGGCCGATGATGTCGCAACCGTCCAGCAAGTACGGAATACACTGCTGTTGGATTGGCGATGGGGTTTCGTAGCCAATATCATTCACGGCTTTGAGCAGCGGCTTTGATAGTTTAAAACTATCAAAGCTCGTTAATTCTTCATTGGGGGACATAATCAAAGCCTGTCTATGAACAAAAGGCGCGGATTATACGCTATTTTGAAGTGTAATATATTTATAGCCGTAATATCGGGCTGCAACCCATTAACAGGGGGCTTGGCATTGCAGATCACCGGTATAGTCAATACTATTACACCCTAGTGGAAATACAACCCCCAATAAACTAGTTGAAAACCATGCAGATAAATTACCACCAGGTCGATAAAAATCAATTGGCCAGCGATATTGGCGAAATCAAAAACACCATTGGACAGCCTACACTGGCGGATTTTGAGCACCTGAAAAAAGTCGAACGCTGGGGCCGCATGTCAGCCTTTGCAGGCTACGCAATGGCCTGGATTTTTCCCTTTAATATTCTAGGCGCCTTCCTCATTAGCATTGGCAATATCAGCCGTTGGGCAAATGTTGCCCACCCCGTACTGCATGGCGCTTATGACAAAGTACCTGGCATCCCTGATCGTTATACCAGCAAAGGTTTTGCCCGGGGCTGGCGGCGCATTATTGACTGGATGGACTGGATTGAGCCGGCAGCCTGGGATCATGAACATAACAAAATGCACCACTACAATCTGGGAGAGGATGCCGATCCGGACAACTTAGAAGTCAACATGAAGTGGCTACGCCACTCCAGTATGCCGATGTGGCTGCGCTATGCCATTATTATCGTATTTGCCGGTGTCTGGAAGCCCGTATACTACGCACCCAATACGCTAAAAATTCTAGGCAACAGAGAAAGGCGCCGCCAGGGGAAACCAGAGCACGCAAGTTTTATTCGCGCCGACGCCTGGAATCCGCTCAAGGGAGATGGTTATCTTTTATGGACGCGTTGTTACCTGCCCTACATTGGGTTTCGTTTTGTACTATTACCCTTGCTGTTTCTTCCCCTGGGGATGGACGCAGTAACTAATGTCTTTTTGGCTTCATTGCTGGCTGAGTTTATTACCAATCTGCATTCATTTTTAGTCATCCTCCCCAACCACTCCGCCGATGATATTTACCGGTTTAATGAACCCAGCCAAAGCCGGGGGGAATTTTATTTACGGCAAATCTTAGGCAGTGTGAACTACAAATCCGGAGCAGACCACATTGATTTTTTCCACGGTTGGTTGAACTATCAGATTGAACACCACCTATTCCCCGCCTTGCCGTTAAATCACTATCAAAAGATGCAGGTCAAGGTGCAAGCAATATGCAAAAAACACGGCTTGCAATACCGTCAGGAAGGTGTCTTTAAACGTTTAGGCATGACACTGGATCTGATGGTCGGAAAATCTGATTTATTGGTGATTAATCATGCCTAATTGATGGCAGCGAAATTGTTTATTATTCCTTCTTGAGGATTTTTTCTTCCCCCATATTTTCATAGTCCGCCATACCCTGAAAATCTTCTAGGCAAGTTTGCACAAAATCCACCAAGTCATCTCCCTCCATGCCTGAATAACCAGCCTCTTCTCTACAACTGTCCACATCCTGTTTATTATAGGATTCGCCATTTAAGATTTCTGTTTCTGCCAGCACCTGTGCCGGGGTAGCTGCGCATAAGCCGAATAACACTGCGAGGTGGACATTTCGTAATACTCTCATTGATTTTCCCTTAAGCTCTTAGATAAATCGCAATCCAGCAGCGGCTGATGATACATGACAAATACTGGTCGTATTCTAATATCTTATTTACATGAATAATATAGCAAAAATGAGGCTGGAGTAGACAGCGTTTTTCGGCGACTGGACAGGCCTTCAAAATATCAGGCAGACAAACCAATATAGACTATAATATTTTCACTCACCACAGCTATGTTTGTGGTGTAAACTATTTATAGCAGTGATTACCTATAACGAGAAACAATATGCTGCCAGATGAGAAAAAAGAATTATACCCGCTAAATAAAACCAACCAAAGCAAACGTATTGAACTACTGCAATCAATGCCTATTTTCGGTGGCATACGTTCTGATACGCTTGCATTTCTGCTTGGGCATTCGGGGCAGGTGGATATTGGAAAAAATAGTTACTTTTATCACGAGAAAGATACTGCACAGTCTCTGTTTGTGCTTGAACAGGGCAAAGTTCTACTCCTCAAAGCCTGGCAGGGTGAAGATTATATCCTCAAAGAAGTTTGTCCGGGCAATTGCTTTGGCGAAGTTGCGCTAATGGATCTACAACCACGCAATACTTCTTCACTGGCCATCGATAACTGCAGCGCAATCGAAATTTCTGATGAAGCACTGTACAAACTTTATAAGCGCGAGATTGAACAGTTCACCATAATTAGAATGAACATGGCCCGTGAAGTTTGCAGGCGGTTAAGAGAAGCAGACAACCGTGCTTTCGCGGCCGATATTCAGGCGCGCCGCTTACAACGTCCACACTGAATTGTTAGCCGCCGTTTATTTGACCGCTTCGATGGTCGCCGATAGAACGTAATTTTCGATCCCGCTGCCTGGCGCCCAGTCTTTTATAAATTCCTTTGATTCATCTTTGGGTTGTATGCGGATTTGATTAAATCCTGACGCTTGCAATAATTGTTCAAGGTCGCTGACCGTCGATGCACCACCAACGCAAGCGGAATGCATAACCGGATCGTTACGTATTGAATCCGGTAGTTCAACGCTGGCAACCACATCTGAAATCGCCAACCTGCCACCCGGTTTTAGAACCCGGTATGCATCCCTGAACACGCGTGCTTTATCCGGCGAAAGATTAATGACGCAATTCGACATAATGACATCGATGCTATTATCGGCAACCGGTAAATTTTCGATTTCACCTAGCCGGAATTCAACATTTTTAAACTGGCCTTTTTCAGCATTATCCCGCGCCTTGCTCAACATGCTCGGCGTCATATCAACACCAACCACAAAACCCGTTTCGCCAACTTCCTGGGCTGCAAGGAAAGCATCGAAGCCACCGCCGCTGCCAAGATCCAGGACAGTTTCGCCCGGTTTCAGACTGGCAATCGCACGCGGGTTGCCACACCCCAGGCCCATGTCAGCGCCTTCAGGTACCAAGTCACAGTCCTGTTCCGAATATCCCAGCCGGGTAGAGATCAGCGTATTAATACTGACATCTTCAGAAACACCACAACAAGAACTTACCTCACCACAATCCGATCCCTGGTTACTCGATTCAGCCACCTGGCTGTACGCAGTCCGTACTGAGTTACGAATCCGGTCTGATTCACTCTGCTTCATAATGCCTCCTAAAATGATTTACCGCAGGAGCGGAGTTTATTCTGCCCCCCTACCCTGTTTGCACCCTACTCGTCCAGCGTTGCCAGTCTGCAGGCCAATCTATATCCCATAACACCGGTAATTCTGTGTGACGCCAGCCTTGCTGTTTAATTATCTGCCGGGTTTGTTGCAAAACGAAAGCGGTACTCCAGTCAATCGCTGAAAATAATGCCGGCTTATTTTGGTTCATACCAACGAGTACGTAACCCCCGTCTTCCGCAGGCCCAATAACGATTTCTTTACCGCCCTGCAAGACAGTAAAGGCATTGTACAAATAGTTCCTATCTATAAGCGGACAATCTGCGCCAATCAACAAACAGAAATCATCTTCCTTTAAAGTCTTACTGATCGCATCCGCCATCCGTTCACCAAGATCATTACCCGACTGCAGTCGGATTATCACTGCATATTGATCCGTCAGATTCTGGAGCCAATCATTTTGCTGTTCAGAGTCCAGCCATAGTTCGACTTGTGACAGCTTGCTCGATACAGCTGTATGCAATGTTCTTTCCAATAGATATTTATAAGCTTGCAGCGCAGCCAGGTCACCTATTTCAGCTGCCAGTCTGGTTTTAACATGGCCGCAAACAGGGATCTTCGCAAACACCAGAATCTTTCCATCCGCAAACTGGTAATTTCCAGCTGTATTATCTATACCCATTGTGGATAGATTTGCCCGGTAAATAATGCACGGCACTCAGTCATATAAATAAGCCAATCGTTTAGATGAAACCCCCAAACTATAGGCCGTACGCAAAACCCACATTAACAAAACTGTTCTGATTATACCTTGCTGTTCCCATCTACGGCTTGAGGTCACTAGCTCCGCCTTTAGACACTGCGGCGGGTAGATACGGTTCAATCGCTTGCTAAATTCAATATCTTCCATCAAAGGCTGTTCGGGAAATCCGCCCAGTTGATCGTAGATTTCACGCCTGACGAATATCCCCTGATCCCCGGTGGCAATTCCGGTAAGCCGCGATCGCAGGTTCATTAAAGATTCAATTATACGCAGCAGTGGCTTTTCACCCGAGAGACGCACGTTAAACCTGCCCCATTGTGAATCGCCAAGAGCAGCTAAAATAGCTAAATCTGCATCCTGTGGCGCAACCGTATCGGCGTGTAAAAACCAGAATATGCCGCCACCCGCTGCTATCGTGCCGGCGTGCATTTGCGCAGCTCGTCCGCGCACAGACTGCAGTGTTTGATCTACCAAAGGTGCAGCGATAGTTAGTGTTTCGTCCACACTGCCACCATCTACTAGAATCACTTCGTGACCGCGCTGGCGCATAGCCTGTAAATTTAACAGCGTTTTATTAATAGTCCCGGCTTCATTTAACACCGGTATGATTATAGAAATTTTCACTTTATATCCAGTACTCCGACAACATTGTATTGATGGCTTCAGTCCAGCGCACCACCACAACTACTGCCCTGCCCTGCCGTACAACCATAACAATGATCGGCAACTTGTATCGGTAGATTCTGTAAACCCATATTGATCAAGTCGTCCAGGTACAGGGCTTTTTCTGAGGCTTTTCCGTTCAGTGGTATACCAAGCATCTGGTTAAAATCGCAGTCATAGACTTTACCTTGCCAGTCAACGCTGAGAATCGAGCGGCACATAACAGAGGCAAGGTTACTCTGTTGATACGCCCCCTTAAGTAAGCGCATGTAAGCATCAAATTCACCACGCGATATCAAGGTGCTGCCGAAGCGCTGTATTGGCATATTGACCAGCACGAACAACTCATTAAAGTGCACACCGGCCCGGTCGAACAGTTCACGCTTATAATCGGCTTCGAGGCCACTTTGTTCCGGTGGCAGCGATGGGCCTATGGGGTTATACATCAAGTTTAAAATCAAGTCCGTGCCGGATTTGCCATAACCCAACCGGTTCAGAGTTTGTAACGCACGTATGCTGGACTTATAAACGCCGGCGCCGCGTTGTGCCTCGACATTCTCCTGCAGATAACAGGGCAAGGAGGCGACTATAATCACCTTGTGATGGGCAAGAAGCTGAGCCGTATTTTCAAAGCCCGGTTCATTGAGTATAGTCAAATTGCAGCGATCGATTACCTGCACACCCCGTTTCGTAGCCTGCTCGACAAGATAGCCGAAATCTGGATGCATTTCCGGGGCCCCACCCGTGACATCAAGTGTTTCAATTTCTTTCGAGTCAATAAACCGGAGTACTGAGTCCAACACCTGGCGGGACATTTGTTCTTTGCGGCTAGGGCCTGCGTTTACATGACAATGCAAGCAGGACTGATTACAGCGATACCCCAGATTAACTTGCAGGGTCGTCAGTTTCCCGCGTTTTAAAGCAGGAAAGTCGGAGGATTGTAAACGCGGCAGCGTTGCATGCATAGTCTTCAGTCCTTAGTTGAGAATAACATTGTCATCACATCGTCGCCGCCATACATATCGGGGTATGCAGCAAGCTGCAATTAATTCCCACAGCGCCATCACGGCGAAAAGTCCGGGAATGAACGTCAACCTTAATGAAATCTCGTGAGAAATCATGAATTGTTCGAAATTCCAAGCGTTATCTATCCGGGGGCAAAAATACTCTGACCCATTGCAGTGCGCTGAGTTCAGTGTACCATCAAGGAACTTATTTCCATAAAACCTGATCCAACAACCGACTGTTAATTTCCGGATTTTTCACAGTGAATGATAATCGACTGGTGTTTGCTTACAATGCTGACGGCGGGCTGTTTAATACCGCGACTGATATAGCCCACAAAATCCTTTCCCCAGACACTTATAGCTGTAATCTCTGCGCCCTCACCCACGGCTATTTCAGCGTTAAAAAAAACTGGGTTGATTTTCTGGAAACGTTACCGTTGGCGTGTGATTTTCTACACCGTGATGAGTTCAGGGCAAAATACCCGGATCAGCCTGATGAGTTACCCGCCGTTTTTCTGATTCAGGATGAAAAAATAAAATTGCTGTTAGCCGCAAATGACATCAAGAAATTTGACTCACTTGATCAATTAAAGCAACGTATCAACCACGCGTTGGAGAACCTAACGCCAGTGACTCAAATCCCTGCCCAGCAACTCTGACAACAGGCTAATATCATCGGAAAAATATTCGGCCAGTTCATTCCTCAGTTGTGTTGATAATTCCGGCCGCTCGACTTTTATTTTGTTACGTTTTTTTATACGGCGGCGCAAACCACGTAAAAAACGCATCGAATCTCTGGAAGCCACCTGCCGTCTACTGATCAACAGGCTGAGCCAGCGGGGCGGGTTCATCACATATTGCTGCAACCAGTATGATTTGTAACCCTGATGACTATTTTTATGCACAAAGCCTCGTCTGCCATCGTCATCCAATCCGATAAAAGCCAGTAGCGCTGTATAAAGTTCACCAGGTCTTTCCTTAAGATCATCAAAAACAACTACAAAACAATTTTCCCTGCCAACATTTTCGAACAGTGCAGCAAGGTGTTTCCCCGACGAACCCATCTCACCATACTGTAATAAACGCGGTTCCCGGCAGCGTGGGGGTAGATCCAGACCCATTAGCCGCTGACTCTGTAGTGACCAGGCGGTTTCCAGGTCTTGCTGATCTTCGTCAAGAGAATAGAGCAATCTGGCATGATACGAAGCAATCATATCAACCGGATTACGCACCGTAATGATAAAGCGGGCTGCAGGATCGAATTGTTGAATCCGGCGCTGCGCCTGTGGCAGGTAAAGTGTTGAGACCGAGCCTTCACCCATAAATTTTCCGGCCAGATCATGACCTGTGTAATGCCGGCTCAAA
Source organism: uncultured Gammaproteobacteria bacterium (assembly GCA_964409635.1). GTDB lineage: Bacteria > Pseudomonadota > Gammaproteobacteria > DSM-19610 > DSM-19610 > CAYPEL01. The sequence continues at coordinate 23,411 of CAYPEL010000013.1, forward strand.
AACTCATGACGCATCGCATCTTGCGGTATATCCTGACTCAGGAGTGAAAAGTAGTGCGATTCCTTAGGCTTGGAAAAAACCACCTGGGGATGCGCTGCCAATGTTTTGCTGAGTGAGGTCGTACCACAGCGCGGCGCACCGACGATAAAAAAACTACCTGAAAAGACTGAGTCCGCAACACGCTGCATACTAAACTAGACCACCGGTTGGTTTTATCACTAGGGATTTTCTGATTATATAGCAGGAACTTGCAGGAACGGTTTTAACCGCGATAAGGTGCGAATGCCAAGCTGATTGCAGACAAGGATTTCCGTTTGCAGAACGGTGACCGTCTATTATTTTGTGGGCGTGAGGAAGCTCAAAAACAACTGCATCGCCTGGCATATGATAGCCAGAACATAAATTTTGTGCGCACCATCTATAACCTGCCGGATGTCTATATCTGGCTGATAATAAACCGGTAAGAGTGCCAGTTTAGTGTCAGTCGTCGAGACTACCTGCCACCCGTTTCCTCATCTCGCGGCGCCAGTGGTGCAGGCTGGTACTGTTATTATTTCGCAGATTCCCAACATTTGCCCAACCCGTATGGTCATCTTCACTATGGATCGTAGTGCGGCGTGCGCCTTCCATGTAATTTAAACCACGCGTATTGCGCTGGTGCTGCATTTCACGGGTGTAGTGTTGATTCGCAGTTAACCAATCGCGCGTTCCATACGCCTGCACGAATGTTGGCAACAGGCCAATAATAATCAGCAGAGATAGCTTTTTCATAGGTAAAATTTATTAGTTAATAGGCTGCGAGTGACAAGAGTATATCATATATTTCTAATATTCTATGCGCATCGTCCGGAAACAGTCGTTTCTTTTTAATTTTCCTGCACTTACCTGCACGGGCCCATTCTGCGATAATTTCCTACTATGTCACATAATGATTCCAGGCGGGACCGCTGGCTGACCCGGCTTATTAACTTGCTTGCTGTTTTGCCGCTTTCTATTCTTTATCTGATGGCAGATGCTTTGTTCCTGATGCTATTTTATGTCGCCCGCTATCAGCGCAAGCTAGTCACCGACAATCTCCGCAATGCCTTTCCAGCGTATTCAACCAAAACCCTGCATAAGCTGGCACGTCAAAATTATAGAAACACCGCACAGGTTTTGTTTGAAATAATCAAATCCAATCGCCTAAACCGCGAACAGCTGATCAAGCGCGCACGGTGCATAAACCCATCGGTTGTACTCAATCATCTTGAAAACGGACAAGACGTTCTGATACTCACCGCACACCAGTGCAATTGGGAATGGCCCCAGCTTGCCTGCAGTGCTTTATTTGATTACCCGGCACAGGTGGTCTACAAACCGCTTAATCACCCGCAACTGGATACCTTGCTTACTAATATCCGTAGCCGGTTTGGCAGCCAAATGGTGCCGGTAGGTAACAGCCGGAGTGAACTTCTTAAACGAAATACAAAATCAAAAATGATCGTCATGGTGGCTGACCTGGGGCCAAGGCGCGATGAAAAACAGGACTGGCATACTTTCCTCGGACGCAATACTGCTTTTTATCCTGGCCCCAGGCTGATCGCCCGGCGCCTGAATATACCGGTATTTTTTGCTTCCGTGACACGCGCACGACGTGGATTTTACGAAATATATTTTGAACCTCTGTCCTCACAAAACTCTGATGAAAACATCATGAGCAGCTATATTCGCAGGCTTGAAAAAAGCATAACTGCAAATCCGGCCGATTGGTTATGGATGAATAAACGCTGGAAATATACGCAACAGGAAATCCGTCAATAAATCAGTCACTCGAAAATATCTATATACTCAGGCTCCCTACACCCAGGATGAAAATATGTTTCCCCTTTATGATGACAACCCAACCGACATCCAACCCTATCTGACGATTAGCTTTATAGTCGCCTGTGTGCTGGTATTTTTTTGGCAACTTTCGCTCGGTACGAATGGGCAACAAGCGGTCTACAGCTTTGGTGTAATTCCCGCCACACTCATCGGCGGGCAATCACTGCCGGAAGATCTCGCCGTGATCCCCGCCTGGGCAACGATGTTCACGTCCATGTTTATGCACGGTGGCTGGATGCACCTGATCGGCAATATGCTGTACCTGTGGATTTTCGGTAACAACATCGAAGACGCCATGGGGCATCAGCGTTTTATTGTTTTTTACTTGCTCTGCGGAGTCGCGGCAGTGTTTGCGCAAGCGATACCAGATCCAGGTTCAGCGATTCCAATGGTCGGCGCCAGCGGCGCGATCTCCGGTGTTTTAGGTGCCTACTTACTCTTGTACCCACGCGCAAAAGTATTGGTTATCATACCGATCGGTTTCATTATACAAACCATGCGTATTCCGGCCGGTTTCGTACTGGCCTTCTGGTTTGGCATGCAAATGTTCAGCAGCTTGATGAGCGGTGATCAACAGGGAGGTGGCGTGGCCTTTGGCGCGCATATTGGCGGCTTTATCGCAGGTATGTTGCTAATTCCATTTTTCAGGCGACCGGGCGTACCACTTCACTTGCCCGGCCGGACTTTCTGAACACCTGTTACTACACATTGCCTGCCGTGCAAGGAATACCGGCTAGACTTTCCAATGCAATCAGCTAAACAACAACAGGAGGACTGGTTATCGCGGCGGTGGCCAGGAAATAGTGGCTACTCCGCCATAACAATCATCACTGAATCCTGAATCTTCGCAGCCAGTCTTTCAAGGCCGCTATCTACCGGACTCAATTCGTGGATATCGGGTGTCGGGCGAGGTACCCGGGCCAGGAATTCCCTGATGATATCGACTTTCAGGGCATAGTTAATATTCGGGATCGGCTGCGCTTCACCATTTTCACCGGTAACTGATCCAAGCATCGCTGTAATCATGCCGACAACTTCACCGCGCATATTCAACAACGGTCCACCACTGTTGCCAGGCTGTATCGGTACAGAAATCTGGTAGCTAGTCGGGTCGTCACGCAAACCATTTACACCACTGATAATGCCCTGACTCAACTTGGGTGTTTTGCCCATGACATCAATGCGCGGGAAGCCTATCGTAAACACACTTGCGCCGAGCGATGGGTTACGCTGCGTAAAGGGTAATGCTGGAGGTAGTTCGTGTGGGTTATTTACCTTTAAAAAGGCAATATCGTGTTCCTGATCACTGGCGATTACATTGGCAGTGATCTTATTCCCCGCACGGTTAACCAAAGTAACTTCTTGTTTGCCGTTGACAACGTGATGATTGGTCACGGCATAACCCGCCGCGATCGGCCAGGCGGTACCAACAGATACTGATGACTTATCTGCATAAGCCTTGGTTTCTCTGAAATTTACGGATTCACTGTGTGTGCTGGTACGCAGTAACGCCTCACCTGGGTAAGTTTGTTCAAGCTCGCGTTGCGCATCCTCATATCCCTGGGCAGCTGATTTTTTTAACCAGTAAAGTGCATCGCGGCCTTCAAGAGGGGGTGTTTTACCTTCGGAAATTAGCAGTGCCAGGTTGTATTGACCAACCGCACTATGCTGGGTTGCAGCAGCACGATACCATCTGGCTGCGCGCTGGGAGTTTTGTGCAACCCCCTGACCGTAGTCATACATATACCCGAGATTAATCTGTGCGCTTTTGTGACCTTGTTCGGCCAGCCGTGTCCATACTTCTATAGCCGTAGCATGGTCACCTTGTTGAAAAGCATCCCAGCCATAACTAAAATCACCCGGGACAGCTTGTGCCAGGCGTGTAGTCGAAATAGCCGCGATTGCTACAACTATTATAGCGCGGGAAATACAATGGAAAATTTTAGCCTGTCTATGTATCACAGGATTACTCCCAACCAATGATTACTACAATAACGTGCAATAACCAGACCATCGGTAGTTTTCCATAACCGGGAATGACATTGCAGACGCTATCTGTCTGAATAACTTGGCGACACAGAAAATAAAGTCTTTAGTCTGTAAACACAGCATCCTGGCAGGACTGTTGGACATTTTGTTGTAGGAAAAGTTAGATAACAGTGCGTGGAAACATATTAACTATTTGTTAAGTAATAATTAATTATAATTTTCTTTGATAGTACGGCTTAATTGGTATTAGACGGATTTTGGCATACAAACTGACCTTTAAGGTCACCCGCTGTTAAAACCGCAGCGTTTGTGGCTGATATCGCAAAAGGGCTTTTTAGCCGACTTTCCACAGCGGCACAGGGCTACCTTGTTACGCGCTGTCCGGCAGCTGCCATCGGCGCTGATAATTGTTACCGGACCTTCAACAACCAACATGGCATTGTTACGGACACTGATTTTCAGTACGCCAGCCGTACCCAGAGGTTCAGACTTTTCGTCGGTGAAACAACCATCATGTGTAAAATCACTGTTCTTATGGCTGCCATCACAGAACGGCTTGTCTGATGAAAGTCCACACCGGCAGAGTACAACATTATCCGTTTCCTGTAGCAACCGACTGCCGACATCATAAATTTCTATTTGTCCGGTACATAACAATGGTCCGTCAGCACGCACTTTAATTTGATTATCCATGGACACGACAGATACTCTATTATTTCCAAGCGGCTAAACCGCTGCAGGCACGCCGGTGCCCCCCAAGCCACAATAACCATTCGGGTTCTTCGCTAAATATTGCTGGTGGTAATCCTCAGCGTAATAAAATGCGGGCGCTTCAAGAATTTCGGTGGTAATAGAAGCATAACCTTTTTCCTTCAATGCCTGCTGATAAGCTTGTTTAGACGCCTCAGCCAATTCACGCTGCTGCGCATTAAATACATACACACCCGACCGGTATTGGGTACCTGCATCATTGCCCTGGCGCATACCCTGAGTAGGATTATGACCTTGCCAGAAGGCATTCAATAAAGCCTGATAACTGATTATCTCAGGATTAAACACGACAAGAATCACTTCATTGTGCCCTGTCTGTCCGCTACAGACTTCGCGGTAAGTCGGGTTGGGCGTATAACCGGCGGCATAGCCAACCGCCGTGGAATACACACCGTCCATTTGCCAAAAACTTTTCTCTGCTCCCCAAAAACAGCCCATGCCAAACAGGGCTTGTTGCATGCCCTCAGGAAAAGGTGGTTTGAGTGGATGACCGTTTACAAAATGCTTTTCTGGTACAAGCATTTTATCACCACGGCCTGACAACGCCTGCGCTTCTGAAGGCATCTCAACTGGTTTGTCTAACCCCAACATAGCTGACTCCTGAAAAAACTGATTCAATACTGGTTATATACCTCTCGCGCTCATGAATACCCCCTTTATAGCACGCATCTTTTCGCCAATGGCGGTGTTGCGATGACTCGCAATAGTCTCGCTATTACTGCGTCTTCGCGCCTTGCCCTTGACGAAAATCTACGCACTCTAAACGGGGTATTCTAGAGCGCAAGAGGTATAGTAGCGTTTCACAAAGCGAGCCACCAATGCCCTATAAGCCAATAACCCCACCCGATGCACTCTTATTATCAGCGACAGGCTGCCCGCACTGCCCAGCCGTTCTGCAGGCGCTTGAAGATCTGGTCAAACAAGGGCTAATCGGAAATCTCGAAGTTGTAAACATCAATGCTTACCCTGAGCGCGCCGCAGCGCTGAATGTTCGTACCGCACCCTGGGTAAAACTGGGCCCCTTTGAACTCGAAGGCCTGCGCTCACTGGCCGAATTGCGCGGCTGGGCACAGCGTGCCGGTAGCATAACCGGCATCGCGCGCTACTTTGAAGAACTATTCAAAGAAGGCAAGTTGGAAAAAGTCAGCCGGTTTATTATGGAAAAACCGGAATCGATAGAGGCACTTTTTATACTCACTTCAGACAAGGATACTGAATTGACAGTTCGGATAGGCGTGAGTGCAGTAATCGAAGAAAATGAAGGCAACGAAATCCTGAACCAGCATTTTGAAAGTCTGCGTTTTCTAAGTGAAAATGAAGATCCGCGGGTACGCAGCGATGCCTGTCACTTCCTCAGCCTGACACATAATCCTAAAGCGATAGCGCTATTGAAAAAGCTGGCACAAGATCCTGAAAGATCAGTACGGGACGTTGCCATCGAAAGTCTGAATGATATTCAAGAAAAGTAAGGAATACGTATGTACAATAGCCTAAAGAGAAGAGGTGTAAGTGTTCGTTCTATTCCCGCTTATTAAACATTTCCCGCAACTTCTCGACACGTTTACGATTGACACCAAAATCACTATGGCCGGTCCGCGATGCCGAGCGAATGTGAATAAGCTGTTCTTCAGGCAAGCGCAATAACTCAACATCATCTACAAAACGAAATATCAGACTGGTTACTTCTGCGTGCAGATAGTCATCTGATTGCTCCACAATCTTTGTCCTTTTCAACGCACCCAATAGTCTAATCATCGCTTGCCAGGCTTCATCAACCGGGCCGGTAAAGCGGATTGGTTCAATATGATGTGCACTATCCTCCGATTGGCTCGACACACAGTTCGGGCTGTCCGGGCAGTCTTTAAGTATTTTGTTAGTAGCGGAAACAGGCATAGAGAGGATAAGCGTAGTATAGACAACGAAAATAATTAACCTGAATTTGTTCATATCCATTTCCTGTACAGTTTACACTGATACCTATAATCGTCCAGCGGTGATGGATTAGCCTTTGTGCATGCCGGTGGCATGTTGATTAATCGAAAACTGGAATGAGGCGAAACCCTGAAAATTGACAGCGGTTGCATCGTCGTCAGTGGCATTGGTAAATTATTCGAGAAACCTTTCTAAGGGGACTTTGATTTACCAGCGGGTATTTGTAGATGCGGTTATAACCGTGAGGCATTACCGTACAAAGCAATAGACATCACGACAGAAGCAATTTCGCTTCTCCCTGAAATGGGAAAAGGTGACAAGGGAAGGCGTCCCTATTCATTCGGTTATTAACATACAGGCTATTTTTCAAGGTAACAGAATAGCAATATATATAATGCTTCCCACCAAAATAACCTTGCCATACACTAAAATGCTATATATTTGTTGCTTTTAAATAAAAAAGAAACTAATATATTTCTTAATATCAAGAAAGCAACCTGTTAGTTTCCTATGATGAAATCATTACTTGAACAACTAAAAAAACGCAGATTAGCCCTCGGCCTAAAGCAAAAAGACATGATGCTTCGTATCGGCGTGTCACGCCAGCAGTATCAGCATTTAGAGTCCAAGGGCAATCCTCGACTTAACACACTTGAGCTCATTGCCAAAGGACTGAAAAGTGAGTTGATGTTGATCCCTACAGAAAAGTTAAATCTTGTAAAAGAAATTTTGGAGAATGAAATATTATCATCTCCAATGCAAAAAAATAAAGACTCCAAACGCAGTGAGGAAAGCACGCTCGCAAATGATCCATGGAAGAATTTATTTCAAGGGTGTCGCTACCTCGTGAAAGATTTTGGGACGTCCCTGTCACCAAAATCGA
>CAYPEL010000014.1:0-30719 GCA_964409635.1 uncultured Gammaproteobacteria bacterium
ACAAATTTTCTTGTAACTGCACGTACTATAGCGTCGAAAAATCGTCCGGTGAAGCCAAATCTACTTGCTGGCAATCGACCATTTTTACGCTGGCTGCCGGTGGGCCAAGCCACAGCCATTCGCGTAACTTTGTAATCGTCGGCTCATCTCCACAGACGAACACTTCAACAGCCCCATCCGGCAGGTTTTTAGCATACCCAGTCAAACCGAGTTTACGCGCTTCGTGTTGCGTGGTGCCACGAAAGAAAACGCCCTGTACGCGGCCGGTCACAATACAACGATAACAAACCGTCATAGCAAGCCACTCTGTGCAATCTGGCCTGCACGAAACAGCCTATTTTTAGGTAGAGAAGACTCAATACTCACCGAATTACGGAGTCGCGTCCGGGGATATAATTTAGTTTTGTACACTCTGAGTTAAGGCATCGATAAATATTTTATTTTCCTCTGCCGTACCGACGGTGACACGCAAACAGTCTGTTAACTGTCCACCTGATGGAGAGAGGTTCTTAATCAGCACGCCCTTCTCACGCAAGCGGCTAAAAATACTATCTGCCTGCCCTTCGGAGGTACGAAACAGGATGAAATTAGCTTCACTGGGATACACCGCTACCACACCAAGCGATACTAGCTGTTGTGTTAACCAGGTGCGATCCGTGCGGATTTGCTTCGCCTGTTGCAATAAAACATCAACATGCTTTAAAGCAAACTGCGCGCTGAGCTGAGTCAGCACATTGATGTTGTAAGGTAAGCGGGTCTTGTCTATTTCCTTCAACCAGTCCGCTGGCCCGGCGAGCAAACCCAGCCGTAATCCGGCCAGACCCATCTTGGAGACGGTGCGCAACACCAGTAAATTATCGAACTCGCCCAAGCGTTGCATAAAGCTGGCGCCGGTAAAGGGCGCATAGGCTTCGTCGACCACGACCAGACCCGGTGACTTTTCAAGTATTTCTATAATGGCCTGTTCTTCGAATAAATTACCGGTTGGATTGTTCGGATAGGCAAGGAAAACAAGTGCCGGCTGGTGCGCTTCAATCGCGCGCAATAGTGCCGGCCTGTCGAGAGAAAAATTATCCAGTAGCGGTACACCGACGTAATTCATTCCGGTCACTTCAGCAATTATACGGTACATGACAAAGGCCGGTTCCGGTGCCAGGACAACCCGGCCGGGTTGCGCAACGGCTAACGCCAGCATTTGGATTAGCTCATCTGAACCGTTGCCCAACAGCAATTGCATATTGTCTGGCACCTGCATGGTGTCACGCAGTATTGATACCAGTGCCGAGGCTGATGGATCAGGGTAGCGGTTTAGTTCTGCTGCGCGTAATGACTCAAGCCATTGCTGTTTTAACTCATCCGGCCAGTGGTAGGGGTTCTCCATTGCGTCGAGTTTTATGCATGTGCCGGGGTCGGGAACAGGGTATGCCGACAGGGCGCGGATTTCAGGGCGGATTAATTGTTTTGGAGTTTTAGAGTTTATAGTCACTTATTAATCCGGTATTCAGCCGACCGTGCATGCGCCGTCAGCCCTTCACCACGCGCCAGAACAGAAGCAGTTTTGCCAAGATCTGACGCACCCTGCGGCGAACAATTAATCAAGCTGGAACGTTTTTGAAAATCGTATACGCCGAGCGGGGAGGAAAACCGGGCGGTACGCGATGTCGGCAATACATGGTTCGGCCCTGCGCAGTAATCACCCAAAGCTTCTGCTGTATGCCGGCCCATAAAGATGGCACCCGCGTGGCGAATCCGGCCGGCAACAGCTTGCGGATCTTCAATCGATAATTCCAGATGTTCAGGCGCAATATGGTTGGCAATATCAATGGCATCGTCCATGTCCTTTGCCTGGATTAATGCCCCGCGGCTGGACAGCGAATTTCGCACGATGTCGGCACGTTCCAGTTCAGGCAGTAAACGCTGAACACTTGCCGCCACTTTATCCAGAAACCCGGCATCCGTACTGATCAAAATGGCTTGCGCGTCTTCGTCGTGTTCTGCCTGGGAAAACAAATCCATGGCGATCCAGTCAGGCTCCGTTTTGCCATCACAAATCACTAGTATTTCCGATGGACCCGCGATCATATCGATACCCACGGTACCGAACACCCTAGCTTTGGCTGTGGCGACATAAATATTGCCCGGCCCGACAATCTTGTCGACGGCGGGTACTGTCTCAGTCCCGTAGGCCAAAGCCGCAATAGCCTGGGCACCACCCATCGAGAACACTCGGTCTACACCAGCAATCGCAGCGGCGGCAAACACCAGATCGTTTATGACAGCATCCGGTGTCGGCACTACCATAATCAATTCAGACACACCGGCGACGCGCGCCGGTATTGCATTCATCAAAACCGACGACGGGTAGGCGGCCTTGCCACCCGGCACATAGAGGCCCACACGGTCAAGCGCGGTTATCTGCTGTCCCAGTAGCGTGCCGTCGCTTTCGGTATAGGACCAGGATTCCATTTTCTGATGACCCGCGTAAGCGCGGATCCGATCCGCCGCTTTTTCCAGCGCAGTGCGCTGATCTTTGGCTATACTTTGCAGGGACTGTTGCAATTGTTGCTGGGGGATCTCCAGATCTTGCATGGAGTGTGCATTCAGGCGATCAAATTTATTGCTGTATTCGATGACTGCGGCGTCACCTCGCTCCCTGACCGCAGCAATAATCTCTCGCACAGTATTTTCCACCACCTGGTCGGATACCTGTTCCCAGGCCAGTAAACCGTCGAGCTGCGCATAAAAATCTGTGTCTGTACTATTGAGCCGCCGCAGCAAATCCATTCAGGCCGCCTGCCCGTGCTGCTTTCGTACGGCTTCTGCAATCTGTGCGATAAAGGTTTTGATACGTTGATGTTTACGCTTCATCGACGCCTTGTTAACAATCAATCGAGAGCTGATATCGGCAATGTGTTCGAGCGGCTTCAGACCATTCGCCTTGAGTGTATTACCGGTATCGACCACATCAACGATCTGATCCGCCAGGCCCACCAGCGGCGCCAGTTCCATCGAGCCATACAGCTTGATAATCTCAACCTGCTGTCCTTTGCTGGCATAGTATCGACGCGTACTGTTGACATATTTCGTAGCGATTTTTAAGCGGCCGGATCCAACATTCCCGCTTTCGCGGCCGGCAACCATCAGGCGGCAACGCGCTATACACAGATCAAGCGGCTCATAAACACCTTCGCCACCCTGCTCCATCAGCACGTCTTTGCCGGCAACGCCGAGATCAGCCGCACCGTACTGCACATAGGTCGGCACATCGGAGGCGCGGATAATTACCAGTTTAACGTCCGGCAAATTAGTATCCAGTATCAGTTTACGGCTGGTTTCAGGATCGTCGGTGGGTTCAATCCCGGCGTGCGCCAGCAGCGGTAAGGTTTCTTTAAAAATACGTCCCTTGGATAAGGCTATAGTCAGGTTGTCACTCACTGTCGATCTGCCCGCTACTGAATCCGTATTTGTTTTGACCACTGCTCAGGTGTGAAGGTATGCAAAGCCAGCGCATGGATTTCTTTTTGCATCAGCGTGCCCAGCGCCGCATAAATCATCTGGTGCTGCTGCACCATATTTTTGCCTTCAAAAGCCGTGCTCACCACGGTGGCGTCAAAATGATCGCCTTCGCCTTGAATAGTGACTTCCGTGGCATCAACAGCGTTTTCGATTAATTGTTTCAGTTCATCTGCCTGCATGTTCATTCATTCTCATCTGTTCTTAAGCTAATGGATGATACCGAAATAACCGCAGTCTGGGTATGAAACCCGTTATCTTTCCCCGAAGATTACACGGAAATTAGTGGCAATAGGCCTTACGCCGGGCACGGTACTCCGCTTCTCTTGCGTGCAAGCTGGAATATTGACTGTATTTGTAACCGGCCCGCAGCCTGGCACGGACTTTTTTCAACTTATCGCGGGCGCGTGCACAGCGTAGTTGCTGTTTGTCTATTTGAGCGCTGGCGGGAATCTTCTGACGATCACGCGGCCGGGCTAAGGATGCCGCAAACATTGGTGGTTTCATCCACCCTACACTGATTCGTTATTGAGTATCTCTTCCAGCTCGCTGACGCGGGCTATTTGCAGCATTTGTTCTGGAATATTCAGCAGGCGAAGCGGTTTTTCCTGCCGCCGGGCCTCGCGCAACCAGGAAATCAACAGCGCCAGACCTGCGCTATTGGATCGCTCTACCTTGGCAAGGTTAATTTCCCATACCGGGAGACTTGCCATTTGTTCTCGGTGCTGCTGCCACAGTATCGGCACACTGTAGTGGTCGAGTTCACCGCTAAGCTGGATCTGGCCGGAGGCATCAATGTCCAAACCAGCCTTGCTATCCGAGTGGTTCATAGCAGCTTACTCGGCGGCTTTATCGAACAGGAACTTGCTGATCAGCTGTTCGATAATCACGGCTGACTGGGTGATGTCTATTTCAGAACCCTGTTGCAGATAGTCTTCCGCACCACCCGGCTCCAGTGCAATATATTGTTCGCCAAGCAGCCCGGCGGTATACACGCTGGCAGAAGTATCTTCCGGGAACTGGTTGTACTGGCTGTTGAGTTGCAGGGTTACCACAGCTTGAAAGCGTTCGTTATCGTAGCCAATATCGGCAACCCGTCCAACACGGACGCCACCGACTTTTACCGGTGAGCGCACTTTCAGGCCGCCAATATTTTCAAACCGGGCAATCACACTATAGCCGTTGCCCTGAGTCAATTGAGTCAGATTACTAACCTTCATAGCCAGCACAAACAATGCTGCAATGCCACCGGCAATAAACAAACCTACCGTAATTTCCAATGACTTATTTTGTTTCATCGTTAAAAATCCTTAGCCTCAAAACATTATTGCTGTTAACACAAAATCCAGCCCCAATATGGCCAGAGCAGAGTGCACTACAGTACGCGTCGTCGCACGGCTGACACCTTCCGACGTCGGAATCGCATCATAGCCTTCGAATACCGCAATCCAGGCGCACACCCAGCCAAACACGATACTCTTGATCACACCATTAGAAATGTCATCAAATAAATCGACCTTCGCCTGCATTTGTGACCAGTAAGCACCCTCATCGACACCCAGCAAACCGACACCGACAAAATAACCGCCATAAATACCGACTGCACTGAATACCGCCGCCAGCAGGGGCATGGAAATCAGACCGGCAAGAAAACGCGGCGCAATCACACGATGCACCGGGTCGACCGCCATCATTTCCATACCGGAAAGCTGTTCTGTAGCTTTCATCAAACCAATTTCTGCTGTCAGCGCAGAACCGGCCCGGCCGGCAAATAACAAGCCGGTCACGACGGGCCCCAACTCCCTCACCATGGACAACGCCACAATCACGCCCAGCGATTCTTCGGCACCAAAATCAGCCAGTGTGTTATAGCCCTGTAGTGCCAACACCATGCCAACAAATAATCCGGACACAACAATGATCAGTAATGACAGCACACCGACCGAGTAAATCTGCGCGATCAGCAAGCCTGGACGTTTCAATACTGAAGGAATACCCGCCAGGATTTGTACAAGAAAAATATGCCCGCGGCCGAGCCTTTCAAAAAACTGTAACCCGGTGCGGCCCAATGACTGTATCCAGTTCATCTCGGCTTACTCCAGCAGGTCATGCCGGTAATCGGCAGCCGGAAAATGAAACGGCACCGGGCCATCCGGAAGACCCTCCAGAAACTGCCGCACCCAGTTCGAATCTGAACGGCCAAGCGCGTCCGGGGTTCCGTGCTCAACCACCTTGCCTTCTGAAATAACGTAGATGTAGTCAGCGATTGAAGCGGTTTCCTTGACATCGTGTGAGACCACGATACTGGTTAGTCCCAGCGCATCGTTGAGTTTGCGTATTAACTGTACCAGCACACCCATCGAGATCGGATCCTGCCCTGTAAAGGGCTCGTCGTACAAAATCATCGTCGGGTCCAGAGCAATCGCCCGCGCCAGCGCAACGCGCCGCGCCATACCGCCGGATAATTCACTGGGGTTCAGATCCCGCGCACCCCGCAAGCCCACTGCCTGCAGTTTCAGCAACACCAAATCACGGATCATACTCTCAGGCATATCGGTGTGTTCGCGCAGTGGGAAAGCAACGTTTTCAAACACCGTTAAATCTGTGAGCAAGGCACCGGATTGAAATAACATGCCCATGCGGCGGCGTAAGCGATATAAATCGCTGCGCTTTAACCGGGTCACTTCCTCACCATCAACAATCACGCTACCGGAATCAGGGTGCAACTGGCCACCGATCAGTTTTAACAAGGTGGTCTTTCCCGTACCGCTGGGGCCCATTATGGCGGTGATCTTTCCACGCGGGATTTCCAGGTTAATGCCGTTAAAGATCTTTCGCTCGCCCCGCGAAAAATGCATTTGCTTCACCTGAACCAGTATATCTTCCATTCTTATAGGCTCTTTATCTTTCGGGTCTATGATCAATATTAGCTAAGTCAGGCTAGTTTTTAGTAGCGGCGAATTTAAAGAGGATGACATCTGCCACCAGCCGCACCATACCAGAGCTGCAGGCCAATCTCACTGTTTATAGTGGCTGGAATCACGCTAAGGGTTTTTCCAGTGTGGATGAACCGTTACCATAACCCGCCATGATTACAGAGCTCATCGCAATCATTGGCGGTTTTGTACTCCTGGTATGGGGCGCAGACCGATTCGTTACCGGCGCGGCAGCGACAGCGTCAAACCTGGGCGTATCGCCTTTACTGATTGGCCTGACGATTGTCGGCTTCGGGACATCCGCACCGGAAATTCTGGTATCAACTATGGCCGCCTTAAATGGCAACCCGGCGCTGGCGATCGGCAACGGCATCGGCTCCAATATCACCAATATTGCGCTTATCCTCGGGGTTACTGCCCTGGTTGTACCGCTGCAAGTGCATTCTGGGACCCTGCGGCGGGAGCTACCCATGCTGCTGGTTGCGAGCCTGATCGTATTCGGACTGTTTCTCGACAAATCGCTCGACTTCAGCGACGGTATTATACTGTTGCTGGGATTATTTGTGATGCTGGGCTGGACCATTTACATCGGGCTGCATTCGCGTAAAAGTGACCCAATGGCCGATGAGTATAAAGCCGAAATGCCAGCCGATATGTCTACCATGGCCGCCCTGCTATGGCTGTTGGCCGGTATCATTATTCTTCTGATTAGCTCCCGCATACTGGTTTGGGGCGCCGTCGGTATCGCTACCCAGCTGGGAATCAGTGATCTTATTATCGGCTTAACCATTGTTGCACTTGGCACCAGCCTGCCGGAACTCGCCGCGTCGATCACCAGTGCGCTTAAAAATGAGCATGACATTGCGATTGGTAATATTATAGGTTCCAACATGTTTAATCTGCTGGCGGTGCTGGGGATTCCTGGCATTATAAAACCAGGCCCTGTAGAAAGCGCCGTAGTAACACGCGACTTTCCGATCATGATTGGACTGACTTTGGCGCTCATCATCATGGCCGCCGGCTGGCGCAGCGCCGCCGGACAAATCAACCGCTTTGAAGCGGCACTGTTACTGACAACCTATATCGGTTACCAAGGCCTGTTATACTACACGCTCACGGTATAATACCGGGCTATTCCAATCACCAAACCACAAAGACGCCGAGCAGGAATTTTAGTATGCTCTCCACATCAATCACTATTCGGCTTCGCGCTTTACCTCCTGGTGCGAGTCAGTGTTTCCGGACAGGTACTAATTGATAAATGAACGACGACACTTTTAAGACACTCGGTCTTGCCGTCCTGGAAACAGAATCGGCCGCCATCAATGCGCTCAAACAACGCATCAATAAAGACTTTGTGCGTGCCTGCCAGTACATGCTCAATTGCGAAGGCCGGGTGGTGGTTATCGGCATGGGTAAATCCGGACATATCGGCGGTAAAATTGCCGCTACATTAGCCAGTACCGGCACACCGGCATTTTTTGTCCACCCAGGTGAAGCCAGTCACGGTGACCTGGGCATGATTACCGCCAAGGATGTTGTTCTGGCCCTGTCAAACTCCGGTTCCACGAAAGAAATCCTGACTATCTTGCCGATCATCAAGCGGCTCGACGTACCCTTGATTTCAATGACAGGAGATGCATCATCCGCACTCGCCACTGCCGCGTCGGTGAATATCGATGTCGGCGTGGAAAAAGAAGCCTGCCCCCTGGGTCTGGCGCCCACAGCGAGTACCACTGCCGCGCTGGCCATGGGTGATGCGCTGGCCATTTCCTTACTGGAAGTGCGCGGCTTTACCTCGGACGATTTTGCCCGCTCTCACCCGGGCGGAAAACTCGGTCGCCGTTTACTGCTACTGATCGATGACATCATGCATACGGGTGAACGTGCACCTAAAGTTCCATCCGGCTCCCGTTTGTGCGACGCACTGCTCGAAGTCACCCGTAAAGGCATTGGCGCCACGGCAATAGTCGATGACGAGGACATTGTGCTGGGTATTTTTACAGACGGTGACCTGCGCCGGGCAGTCGATCATGGCATTGACATGCGCACCGCCAGCATCGATGAAGTCATGACACGTAACTGCACGCTGATACAGCCCGGACTGTTAGCGGCTGAAGCCTTGCAAATTATGGACAATGGGCATTTCAATGCACTGCTGGTCGTCGATGAGAATAATAAACTGATCGGTGCGCTGAACATGCACGACCTGCTGCAAGCAGGCGTGGTTTGATTTTTTAACTTGTTTTATAGGTTATCATGCAAGATATTCTAAAACGTGCTCGCGAAATTGAATTGTTGATTTTTGACGTCGACGGTGTACTGACCGACGGCAGCCTGTTTTTCGGCGACGATGGCCAGGAATACAAGGCGTTCAATTCCCGCGATGGTCACGGTATCAAAATGCTACAGAAACACGGTGTGCAGTGCGCAATCATCACCGGGCGGACTTCAAAAGTCGTCGAATACCGGATGCAAAATCTCGGTATCGAAATGCTTTACCAGGGACAGCACGACAAAACCCAGGGCTATGCGGACTTAATCAAACGCACCGGCCTGCAACACAAGCAGGTTGCCTATCTCGGTGATGATGTTGTCGATTTGCCGGTGATGCGCCTGGTCGGCTTGGCTATCGCTGTACAGGATGCACACCCCTGGGTGCTGAAGCATACTCATTGGCAAACACCCAGTGCCGGCGGACAGGGTGCCGCGCGTGATGTCTGCGAGATGCTATTGGAAGCACGTGGCGTACTGACCAAGGAGCTGGAAAGTTATTTGTGATCAAAGAGCTTTATTTTCTGGCCAGTGCGGTTATATGTGCGCTTGCTGTCAGTGCCTGGCTCTATCAATCCAATCAGTCCCCGGCTCTGCCCGCAAGCGCTGAACCAGCAGCCGACTCAGGTTACGATCAGTTTGTCGATGCCGTTCAGCTGACGCAGTGGAATACCGATGGCCAGGCTGAGCATTATCTGCTTGCTGACCGTATGGAGCATTTCCCTGCCCGGCAATCCGCCGTGCTGATTAATCCGCGCGTACATACCAACGCTAACCACGACCCTTTCTGGATTATAACGGCGGGCACGGCTTTGTTACCCGATACGGGTACAATCATCCAACTCGACAGCCAGGTTGTGCTGACCACGCGCAACCGTTCGGGTACTAAACGCACGCTGTATACGGAACAAATGCAGCTGGACACCCGTCTAAACCATGCCTATAGCAGCTTGCCGGTACGCATAGTATCAAATAGCGGTATAGTGGCCGGTACCGGCTTTCATGCTAATCTGAACACGCAGCGCATGAAGCTACATAATGAAGTACGCAGTCGACATGAAGAACGCAGCAATTAACAAATTATACCCATCGCGGACAGGTTTTCCCGGTATATGGTGCGTAGATTTTCGCTCATGGCAAGGCGCAACGACGAGTAATATTCGCTATATTGCGAGGAGTTGCAACGCAGCCATGGGTGAAAAGATGCGTGCCAGATACCGGGAAAACCTGTCCGCGATGGGTATGTTATTACTTGCACTGACCGTCCTGCCCGGCGCCAGCCTGGCATTATCTGCAGATAAAAACCAGCCTATGCTGATCGAAGCTGACAGCGCCGAGCTGGATGATAAACAAGGCATCAGCACCTACACGGGAAATGTAAAAGTCACCCAGGGAACACTGGTGCTCACAGGCTCAACGATGACCGTGCACAACGTTGACGATGATATTAGCAAAGTGATTGTGACCGGCTCACCAGCGACCTACAAACAACGTCCGGACGGCAAGCAGGAAGATGTCAACGCAAAAGCCCAGCTGATGGAATATTTCAAGTCCCCCGAAAAAATTATCCTGACGACGGAAGCCGTCGTCGAACAGGGAGGGGACGTTTTACGCAGTGACCGTATCGTTTATAACATCAGCAACGATCAGGTAACGGCGGGCGGCAGCAATCCAGGGCAACGGGTACGCATCACCTTACAGCCCAAGAAGAAAAACAATGAAGCCTCCCAATGAGCCGGCTTGAAGCGCGTAATCTCAGTAAACGATACGGTAAACGACAGGTTGTTGAAGACGTTTCACTGGACGTCGAAAGCGGTGAGGTCGTCGGCTTGCTGGGCCCCAATGGCGCCGGTAAAACCACCTGTTTTTACATGATCGTCGGCCTGGTACCCAGTAACAGTGGCAGCATTACCCTGGACGGAGTAGACCTTACCCGCCAGCCTATGCACATCCGGGCGCGCAACGGGCTGGGTTATCTGCCCCAGGAAGCCTCGGTGTTCCGCAAACTTTCCGTGGCTGATAATCTGCTGGCGGTGCTAGAGCTGCGTAAGGATTTAAGCCAGCCGGAACGCATCGATAAAGCTGAAAGTCTGCTACAGGAATTACACATAGCGCATTTACGCGGGCAACTGGGCATGAGCCTGTCAGGTGGAGAGCGGCGGCGCGTCGAAATAGCCCGCGCCCTGGCCATGGATCCACGCTTTATGCTGCTGGATGAACCCTTCGCCGGCGTCGACCCTATCTCGGTCATTGATATACAATCGATTGTCCGCAACCTGTGCGAGCGCGGTATCGGCGTATTGATCACCGACCACAATGTGCGGGAGACCCTGGGCATCTGTAATCGGGCCTATATTATGGGCGCGGGTAAAACGCTGGCAGAAGGCGCCCCTGAAGCGATTTTGAAGAACCAGAAGGTGCGTGAGGTCTACCTGGGCGAGGAATTCAGAATGTGAAATATTTCTTCACTGGCATAATAAATGCAGTAGAATGTCGGTACAGGCCTTACAGCTTTATGATAGCCACTCTACAAAAAACATAAGCAGTAACAATTACGCAATGGACGTATGAAACAATCAATCCAGCTTCGTCTTGGTCAAAGCCTGACCATGACACCCCAGTTACAGCAGGCCATCCGGCTGCTGCAGCTGTCGACGCTTGAATTGCAAATGGAAGTCCAGACAGTACTGGACTCCAATCTGATGCTGGAACGCGAGGAAGACGCGGCTACCTCCGAGCCGCTGGCTAACACCGAATTACAGGAAAAAGAATCCGCCGAAGCAAATACCACGGAAGCAAGTGGTTCGACAGATACCCTGCCCGATGAGTTACCCGTCGACACCAACTGGGAAGACACTTATGACATGGGTGCAACCAGCTACAGCGCACCTGCAAGCAATGACAACCGCGATTTTCTTGAAATCCAGAGTGGCAGAGGAGAAAGCCTCTACGATCATTTGCGCTGGCAACTCGATCTCACCACCTTCAGCGATGTGGATCAGGTGATCGCCGAGATCATCATTGATGCCATCAATGATGACGGCTACCTGCAAATATCTGTCGAAGAAATCCGTGAAAATCTGGATCTGCCGGACGAATTGGAAATCGGCGATGAGGAAATCTGCGCGGTATTAAAACGCATCCAGCATTTTGACCCGGTCGGTGTCGCTGCCCGTAATCCGGCCGAATGCCTGCAAATCCAGCTTGCCCAGCTGGATCCGGCCACCGCCTGGCTGGCCGAGGCGAACCAACTGGTCAATGAACATGTCGGCCTGCTGGGAAATCGGGACTATAATCAGATTATGCGGCGTATGAAGCTGTCCGAAACGCAGCTTCAGGAAGTACTCGGGCTGGTACAGTCACTCAATCCAAGGCCTGGGTCGCAGATAACCAGCAGTACGCCGCAGTACGTTGTTCCTGATGTATATGTTACAAAACGCAAAGGCAAGTGGGCAGTGGATCTGAATATCGACGCAGCGCCGAAAATACGCATTAACAGTCACTACGCGAGCCTCGTAAAACGAGCAGATAATAGTAAGGATAACAGTTACTTGCGTAACCATTTACAGGAAGCACGCTGGTTTCTGAAAAGCCTGCAAAGTCGGCATGAAACGCTGCTCAAAGTCGCGACCTGCATTGTTGAACGGCAACGGAATTTCTTCGAATACGGCGATGAGGCCATGAAGCCGCTGGTACTGCGGGATATCGCTGAAACCGTGGAAATGCACGAATCCACTATTTCCCGTGTCACTACCCAGAAATATATGCATACCCCCCGCGGCATCTTTGAATTCAAATACTTTTTTTCCAGCCATGTGAGCACCGATGCAGGCGGTGAGTGCTCTGCAACGGCTATCCGCGCCATTATCAAAAAACTGGTGGTGGCAGAAAATGTAACAAAACCCCTCAGCGATAGTAAAATTGCCGGCCTGTTGGCCGATCAAGGAGTCAGGGTTGCTCGCAGAACCATTGCAAAATACCGTGAGGCTATGGCGATACCACCATCGAATGAACGTAAACGCCTCGCCTGAGGCCAGCTTAAAGAGGAGACACACATGCAAATAGACTTGACCGGACATCACGTGGATTTGACCGATCCTTTACGCAATTACGTTAATGAGAAGTTTCAAAGGCTGGAGCGGCACTTTGACCATGTAACCGATGTTCATGTGATTCTTAGTGTAGAAAAACTTCGCCATAAAGCTGAAGCAACCATGATGATAACCGGCGGCAAACTCTTCGCCGATAGCACAGAAGCAGATATGTATGCCGCTATAGATGGCTTGACCGACAAACTCGACCGACAAATTAAAAAGCACAAGGAGAAGCTGACAGATCACCACCGCAGTGAAGGCTCTATCAAGAACCAGTTGATCTAACTAATCACCGGCAACCGATTCACCGCCTCAGCGGCAGCTTGAAGAATATGCAGATAAGCGAACTCTTTCACCCGGCACGAATTTCCTGCCAACAAAGCTGCGCCAGTAAAAAACGCAGCCTGGAATTACTCAGCCGGCTGCTAGCCGATTCGACACCCGATCTAACCGAAGGCGAAATTTTCGACAGTTTGATCGGGCGGGAACGGCTCGGCAGTACCGGACTGGGTAAGGGTGTCGCCATACCACACGGCCGGATTCAAGGATTGACCAAGCCGATGGGCGCACTACTGACCCTCGACGAGGGTGTGGATTTCGATGCGCTAGACAAACAACCCGTGGATTTACTCTTTGCCTTGCTGGTACCTGAAGAATCCACCGAGGAGCACTTACAGATCCTCGCCACTTTAGCCGAGCTATTCAGCCAACCTGGTTTGTGCCAGCAGATTAGGCTCAGCCAGGATGGAGACAGTTGCTACGAACTCCTTCAGGCGCAGGATCAACACTCACTGTCCGCATGACCGTCGACTCATCAGTCGGGGCATTATTCGATTCACTGCAGGAAAAGCTAGATTTATCCTGGCCTGGCGGCAGGCGGGGCAACAGCCGGATCATTGAGTCCAGTCCGCCCGAAAATGCAGAAATATCCCTGGTTGGCCATCTGAACCTGATTCACCTGCACCGGGTGCAGATCATCGGTCATACTGAATTAAGCTACTTAGACAGCCTCGACGTACAAGCCCGGAAAGAGCTGCTCAAGACATTATTTTCAGGCACCACAGACCTGATTATTTTTTCCGGCTCACTACAACCACCCGACGACATTAAACAACGCAGCGCAGCTACCAATACACCGTTGTTTACTTCCACACAGACTTCACAACTGTTGGTCAACTACCTGCAGTATTACTTAACTAGTTTGTTTGCCGAGAAAATTACCCTGCACGGCGTTTATCTTGAAGTCTTCAGTCTCGGCCTATTCATTACCGGTGAGGCCAGCGCCGGAAAAAGTGAACTGGCCCTGGAACTGATAACCCGCGGGCACCGTCTGGTTGCAGATGACGCGCCCAGCTTTGCGAGAACGGCCCCGGATACCATCAATGGGCATTGTCCAGGCATGCTTCAGGATGTACTGGAAGTACGTGGTCTGGGCATTCTTAACATTCGCGCGATGTTTGGCGATAGTGCGATAAAACAGAATCGGAATTTACGCCTAATCCTCAAACTCCAACACATGGATGAGAGCCAGATTCGTACCATCGATAAGTTAGAGGGCTGCCGCAACACTCGGGTCATACTCGGCGTAAAAATCCCTGAGATTACACTGCCTGTCGCCCCCGGGCGTAATCTTGCGGTGCTGGCTGAAGCGGCTGCCCGTAACCATATGTTGAACTTGCGCGGTTTCGATGCCGGCAAGCGTTTTATTGAAAAACAATCACGTCAACTTGGCAATGAACAAAAAATATAACCTGACCATCATACCTATGTTATGAATATTTTTATCGTCAGCGGTTTGTCCGGCTCTGGAAAGTCGGTCGCGCTCAACACCCTGGAAGACATTGGCTATTATTGCGTTGACAACCTGCCGATCAGCATGCTCGAACAGTTTATCGAAGAAATCGGCCAAGCGACTACACCGGTTGAAGGTATTGCGGTCGGTATCGATGTACGCAACCTGTCTACCCAGATTGAAAAATTTGGTGGCATCTTGAGTTCCCTGCGCAACCAGGGGATCAACTATCAGATATTGTTTCTCAAATGCAATAATCAAACCTTGCTAAAACGGTTCGGCGAAACCCGCCGCAAACACCCGCTCAGCAACTCGCGTACCTCGTTACAGGAAGCCATTAATACCGAACAAACCCTACTGCAACCGATCGCCGGCGAAGCCGATATGGTTATCGATACCAGCCATACCAATGTGCACCAGCTACGTGATTTGGTGCACCAACGAATCGAACACAGTCAGGGGGAATCCATGTCACTGCTGTTCGAGTCTTTCGGGTACAAACAGGGTATTCCGGGCGACGCCGATTTTGTATTCGATGCACGTTGCCTGCCGAATCCCTACTGGGATGAACAGCTCCGGGCCTTAACCGGGCTGGACTCAGCCGTCATAGAATTCCTGGAAAAGCAGCCACAGGTTATTGCAATGCGTAACCAGCTCCAGGATTATTTACTCACCTGGCTGCCAGAATTTGCCCGGGCAAGCCGCAGTTATTTAACGATTGCAATCGGTTGTACCGGCGGTAAACACCGCTCTGTCTACTTGATAGAAGCGCTTGCAAAACATTTCCGGAATAACCATCCAAATCTGGTAATCCGCCACCGGGATCTTGCATGAACGTCGGTATCTTAATGATCACCCACGGAAATATCGGCGCTGTCATACTGCAGGCGGCCACTCATGTGCTCGGCGTATGCCCGCTTGCCACGCAAACCCTGTCTGCACCCCCGGATTGTGACCCGGAAGATATTTTCCATGCAGCACTAAATACCATCAGCAAGCTGGACCACGGCGACGGCGTCCTGGTGCTGACTGACCTGTACGGATCGACAGCCTGCAATATTGCCTGCCGTTTACAGGATCATCACGCGGTAAGAATTGTATCCGGCCTGAACCTTCCCATGCTGGTACGTTTGTTGAACTACCCGGATCTATCACTGGATAAGCTCGTAGAAAAAGCCGCCAGTGGTGGCCGTGACGGTGTCCAGCAATGCGTTGCAGGGGAGACGCTCAGCCGTGCAAAATAAAACCGTAATCATTGTCAATAAACTCGGCTTGCACGCGCGTGCAGCCGCAAAGTTTGTCACCCTTGCCTCTACTTTTGAAAGTGAAGTGCAGCTCGCCAAGAATAGCCAGCAAGTTAATGGTAAAAGCATCATGGGCGTAATGATGCTGGCGGCTTCCAAGGATACCGAACTGGTACTATCCGTAGAGGGTTCCGACGAAGCCACGGCTATAGAACAATTATCCAGCCTGGTAGCGGCCAGCTTTGGAGAAGACGAGTGATGCAGACTGTTTCTGGAACTGCCGTATCCCGTGGCATTGTTATTGGCCACGCCTACCGCCTGCAACAAGGTCTGGTCGAAGCGCTGGAGGTTTCCATTGCCAAACAGAATATCGAGGATGAGGTCTCGCGCTTCCGGCGGGCAGTTCGCCTGGCCCGGCAACAGCTACGCGGTATTCGTAATAGCATCCCGAAAACAACCCGCGCCGATATAACTGATTTTATAGATACGCACTTGTTAATGCTGGAAGACAGCATGTTGACCCTGGCGCCGGTAGAGCTTATCCGGTCTAAACATTGCAATGCCGAATGGGCGCTCAAATCACAGCGTGATGCACTGGCGGCTGTATTTGACGAGATGGACGACCCCTATTTGCGCACCCGGAAAGATGATGTTGACCACGTGGTAAACCGAATTATGCGTATCCTGCTTGACCAGGATAACCTCGAAGACGGCTTACTGGAAAATTCCCGGCTTTCCGGTTCAATTATCATTACGCACGATTTGACGCCAGCCGAAATGGTGCTGTTACAACACCAGGGCATAGCCGGTTTTGTTACCGAAAGCGGCGGCCCGCTCTCGCATACCGCGATACTGGCGAGGAGCCTGGGCATACCCGCGATAACCGGTGCGCGTTGCAACTTTAACATTCACGAAAAAGATATTCTGGTTCTGGATGGCGGCCAGGGACTGCTGATATACAACGCAGACGAGCCGACGCTCAAGCGTTATCGCAGCCAGCAGCGTAAACAACAAAAACGCCGCACAGCACTCAATCGGCTCAAAGACGCTGCGTCGACCACATTGGATGGCATTCCTGTCAAGTTGAATGCGAACATAGAACTCAAGGAAGACATCCGCGCGGCACGCCGATTTTGCGCAGAAGGAATCGGCCTGTACCGGACTGAATTTCTCTATATGAACCGGCCAGACCTGCCTGATGAACAGGAACAGTATCAGCACTATTGCTCTATCCTGAAATCCTTAAAGGGCATACCACTGACCATTCGCACGCTCGATCTGGGCGGCGACAAGGAACTGAGTTCCTTTTCTAGCCGGGTTGCATCGACTACCAATCCGGCGTTGGGATTGCGGGCTATCCGCTTATGTCTGAAGCACGTTGAGCTGTTCCGGCCACAGATACGCGCCATCCTGCGTACTGCAGCCAAAGGGCCTGTCAGATTGATGATTCCTATGCTGTCGAGCAATGCGGAATTAATGGCAACCTTGCAATTAATCGAGTCAATTAAACAGGAATTGTCAGAACAAGGCATCGACTTTGATCCAGCAGCACCCATCGGTGGCATGATTGAAGTGCCAGCGGCAGCGCTATCTGCCTCATCATTCGCCCGCCGCCTGGATTTTCTCTCAATAGGTACCAACGACCTGATTCAGTATACCTTGGCAATTGACCGTATTGATGACGAAGTCACCTATTTGTATGACCCACTCCACCCGGCTGTTTTACGCCTGATTCAAATGACGATTGAAGCCGGGAGAAGCAACCAGGTTCCTGTTTCCATGTGTGGCGAAATGGCCGGCGACGAGCTCTATACCCGTTTGCTGCTGGGCATGGGATTAACCGATTTTAGTGTCCCGCCCACGTCACTTCTGGAAGTAAAAAATGTCATCATCAATACCGACGTTTCGCGGCTGGACAAACAGGTCCGCGATTTACTGAATTGCGATGACGCTGAAGAAATCCGTCAACAACTCAGCTTGATAAATAGCCTGTAACCCTTTCACGACATTTTTTTCCTGCCCTGCAGACTGCTACACTACACTGCACATATTTCTAGAACATATCACCACGACTGAGGCACGTTATGGTTGAAGCAGCCGATCAGAAAAATACTCAAAACCGTCTTGAAGCCCTGACCACGGCCCTGCAGAGCGGCACCGCAGAACAAACCAGACGCTTGATAGCCGATCTGCACCCGGCGGAAATTGCCGACCTGGTGGAATCCTTGCCGCCGGGAAAGCGTGAACTTATCTGGGAGTTGGTCAATCAGGAAGAACGTGGCGAAGTACTGCTGGAACTTAACGAAGAATTACGCAGCCGGCTGATTGAAGAAATGGAAACCCAGCAGCTGGTCGCCGCCACAGAAGGGCTGGACACTGACGACCTCGCCGACCTGGTACAAAGCCTGCCAGGCGCAGTCATCCAGGAATTACTCCGTTCCATGGATAAACAAAACCGGCTACGGCTCGAAGCCGTTCTGTCTTATCCGGAAGATACCGCTGGCGGCCTGATGGACCTTGATACCATCACCGTCCGCACTAACGTCTCCCTGGACGTGGTGCTGCGCTATCTGCGTTTGCGCGGAGATCTTCCCGATCTCACTGACAGCCTTATCGTTGTCAACCGCTTTGACCGGTACCAGGGATTACTGCCCTTGACGACCCTGTTAACCAGCGATCCGGAGCGATCTGTCGCTGAGGTCATGGACAGCGCCATTGAAGGCATACCGGCCACCTTGCCTGATGTCGACGTTGCCCGCCTGTTCCAGGACCGTAATCTGGTCTCAGCACCGGTGGTAAACGATGAGGGTAAACTGGTCGGCCGCATCACCATTGATGACGTCGTAGATGTAATCCGCGACGAGGCCGATCATTCTCTGATGAGTATGGCCGGGCTTGATGAAGAAAGTGATATTTTTGCGCCCGTTATTACCAGCGCAAAACGGCGTGCACTTTGGTTGGGCGTCAACCTGGCAACTGCCTTCATTGCCTCTTGGGTCATTGGGCTGTTTGAAAATACCATTGAAAAAGTTGTCGCGCTGGCTGTACTCATGCCGATTGTAGCGAGCATGGGTGGCATCGCGGGCAGTCAGACACTGACAATCATGATACGCGGCCTGGCCCTTGGACAAGTCGGGGCGAGTAATGCGCGTTCTCTGTTGTACAAGGAAATCATGGTCAGCCTCATGAACGGCTTGATCTGGTCGCTGGTGGTTGCGCTGGTGGCGATGGCCTGGTTCCAGGACACCAGCATCGGTCTGGTCATCGCCGCGGCACTGGTTATCAACCTGCTGTGTGGCGCAATTGCCGGCTTTTCTTTGCCGCTATTTCTAAAACGAGTGGGTATCGACCCGGCGCTGGCCGGTACTGTGCTGTTAACAACCGTTACCGATGTCGTCGGCTTTATGGCCTTTCTGGGGCTAGGGGCTATTTATCTGGTCTAGCACTTACTCAACAGTAGAGTAACTACACATGCATCCCAAAATTCATTCCAATTGATAACCGTGTGGCAGTGCTTTTATTTTCTGTCACTTCATGCAGCACATCCGGCTGAAAATAAATAAACACGCCCTCCCTGGGCGTAATAACATTTTTTACATCGCTGTTTGTTAATATGAGCTTACCGGCATCTGGTGGTACACGGACATAGTAAACGGCCGACAGCAGTTCATCATCTTCATCATGACGATGCGCTTGAGTAACATGACCAGGCTGCATTTCATTGAACCAAAACCCAATCGACAAATCGTCAGCGGGACGCAATAAAAACCTGCCAGCACGGTCTCTGGCGGCCTCAAGCACGGACTCTAATGCCGGTACATACTCCCTGTCGATATAGATATTTTCGTAGCGGCCTGAAAAGTGGTGCGAACGCTTACTCCCCGCCTGGTTCCGGGCCACCGCATATTGTTCCCAAATCTGGCCGTTGACCAGCGGACTGTCTCCCGGCAACACAGCTTCAAAATATAGCTTATCACTACCTTGCCCCTGCATATTCAATTTCCCCATTGTATTGATGAGTACAACTATTTTAATCCAGCCTGGTAACAAAGTATGATGGCAGCACTCTCTCAAACCCGTCAATGACGACCATGCAGGAAAATAATCCACCGAGCAAAACCCAGCTCAAGCGCGAAGCTGATGCCTTACGGAAAATGGGAAAAGATTTAATCACGCTTAGCGGAGCAGATTGGAAACTGATGCAGTTGCCGGAAATACTTATAGAGGCGCTGGAAGAAGCCAGGCAGATTCATTCCAATAATGCCCAGAAACGGCATTTACAATACATCGGCAAACTGATGCGCGATATCGACACGGCGCCGGTCAAACTTTTTTTCAACACGCGCCAGCTGGATAAAAGTCGTCAAGTACAACAGCATCATGCTATAGAAAAAACAAGGGATACACTGATCTCCGGCGGCGAGGAAGCTGTCAATTCCTACATTCAAGTGCATCCAGCTGCCAGCAAGAAGCAGCTCAATCATTTCGTGCGGCAAGCTAACCGGGAACGTGAAGCTGGACACCCTCCAAAATCTGCACGGGCTTTATTCCGCTATTTGAAAGAGCTTGGTTAACGCTTGATGGGCGTTATTGCATCGAAAAATTGAATAGGGAAAATCAGTAATTTAAATTTTACAGGTAATATTGCGGTGTTCCAGACAAGGAAATGAACGCCGGATACTTTTCAAACGTTCCGTATCCAAATCTACGCACACTATGCCGGAACCACTGGGTAGCTGATCCAGTACTTTCCCCCAGGGCCCCACAACCATGCTGTGACCATAGGTTTCACGTCCATTTAGATGGTAGCCACCCTGCGCCGCGGCCAGTACGAAACACTGGTTCTCTATCGCCCTGGCACGGATCAGCGGTTCCCAGTGCGCATTTCCGGTAAGCGCTGTAAACGCTGAGGGTATAGCAACGATGTCCATACCCGCATCGATCATGCTACGGAACATTTCAGGGAAACGTAAATCATAGCAAACGGCTAATCCCAGCTTGCCGAATGGGGTTTCAGTGACAATTATTTGATCACCGGGTGCTATGGTATCTGACTCAGTATAACGTTCATCACTATCGACAACGGCTACGTCGAACAGATGGATTTTGTCATATCGCGCTACCTGCTGACCCGCGTCATCAACGAGTAAACAGGCCGCCTTGATTTTATTTTTATTTGCCGAGACCATTGGAACGGTGCCACCCACCAACCAGATTTTATGTTTTAACGCCTGTTGGTACAGAAACTCCTGTATCGGGCCGCCGGAATCCGGTTCACGGATCGCCACTTTATCGGTCTCGTTTAAACCCACTATGGCAAAGTTTTCCGGTAAAACGGCTAAACTTGCCCCCTGCTGGGCAGCCATACCAATGAGACGCTCAGCCTCCAGCAAGTTTGCTGACACGTTAGGGCCGGAAGCCATTTGAATACACGCAACTTGAATCATGATCTATACTCTAGCGAATCTAACACTCCGACAAGGTTCAATGTAATCCTGAAAGCTTAGCACAGCCAGCAATTCTGGATCCGCTATTCATCGTCACCATACTTTGGTTCACCACTGGTTACTTCAGAATTTTCAAACCGGGTATATTGAGGATCCTTCCAGCTTCCCGTTACTTGATACTGTATTTTTGACATTTTATTAACCTGATCACCTATTATCCGTTCAGCCAATAAAATAGCCGCACCGACACCGGGGCCACCGGCAATGACGCCAGCAATCGGCAAAGCTGAAGTTAGATGCGGTATTACCGTAATTAGCTCATCGTAATCCTGGGTAATGAGTCCAGTGCGCCCGATAACTTCAATGTCGGCAGCAGGTCCGTAGATTTTAAGGTTCTTGGTAAAGGCATCGCCATCATTAAATAGAAACGAACCTTCCAGTTTGTCAAAGCTGTAGCCTTCGTTAAATAAATCACTGAAATCAAGGAATAGACGGCGCGGAATTGATTGCAAACTTAACAAACCAAGCAAACGGCCGGCACCGGTATCAACATCTTTCAGACGCCCATCGCCTACTTTTAACACTAATTCACCTTCCAGGGTCTTTAGAGAAAAATCAGCCGGAGAACCTGGCCATGCAGCCGTTATTGTGCCTGAAAGCTCACCCTTTTCTATCGCATCGCTGTCACCAAACTCGGTCAGCAACTGACCAAGAGTCCCGCCATTAATTTTAATATCGAAGCGTGTCGCTTGTACGGCTCCGGTTTCCTTCCATTGTCCATTTGCAGTAACGGCGAGTGCATCGGATGTAAGCTGCAATTGCTCGATATCAATACCATCTGATACTGAAGACGTTTCTAGAATGAGGCGCCCAAGAACCGGTTCACCCCAACGCAAATCACCTATTGAAATTGATAAGTCCGGTATTGTATCGGGGTGGACTATTTCGCGTCCTTGTTGACTGGGTTTTTCTGGAGGGGGTATCAGGTGCAAGCGCTCAAGTTGAGCCTTCACAGCCTGTAAACTATTTCCCTCGCCGAACACTAATTGCAAACTACCCTCAGCAGCATCGCCTGAAAGGGTGAATTCCCAGGGCGAGGAAGCCGGTGATTTAACGAAAACATCGTTAACACTGTATTCGAATAATGACAGTTTGTCGGCCCTAAGGCTGAAATCAAGGCGGGGAAGGTGACTGGATTTCGATGCCCCGCCAGTAAAGATTGCCGCCCAGTCAAGTGGCACAACCTCAGCCACCCGGCCAGTAATCTTAAAGACATTGTGTTTCGGTAGCTTGGCAGGCTCGCCCCCGAACACGGCTTCACCTGCCCTTATACCCCCCGCTCCATCGCCCGCAAAAACCGCGCTGGCCTTGTCACCGTATTTTATATACACGGGCGAGCCTGGAGTCTCATTCACATCCCACTCAACAGTAAGTGGCACAGATTTATCTGCAGGTTTTTTTAACGGCGCAGGAAGCCCTGACACAATGCCCTGCATATCCGAATCAAGGCGAATAGAAATATCAGTTCTACCAGCCGCTTCATCACGTTTGAAAAACAGGCGCGTTTGCCATTGTGCATTTCCCGACAGATAATCCGCAAACCTCCAGCCAAACGATTGTATCTGCTCGACAAGTTGCATTGGCCCTCGTATATCCAGCACAGTTGCGCGACTGGTACCTGCGCCGCCATAAAGCCCAACAGAAACTGGCGCGTTAAATAATCGCGCCTCTATATTGCTGGCAGATAGCACTTGCTCGGTGAAATGCAGCTTGCCTTTTATAGCTGATAAATCGAAGGCATCCTGCCGGCTTTTAATACGGCTGTTTTTAAAAGTAACATCGCCGCTGACTTTTACCTTTCCCAACTTTTTTTTCAGCGGGATTTTCAGATCAAGCTCCAGCCCCGCCTTACCCCGGGTTTCAACTGCTTCCACCAACGGGCCAAAACGATTCCTGAGCGGTGTGGTCATCACATAATTCAACATTCCAGCTACGCTATCCTGCGCCTTGCCTTTGACAGTCAGCACGGCATTTGCAAGGTCATCAATTTTAACAACCGTATCGCTCAAGGCCGCCCGCATAAGCCGTGCACGTTCTCCACGTATGTGCATTGTGCGGCCGGTGAATTCTGCAGTCCCGGTTAATCCATCCAGTTTCCCCCACTCTGGGCTGTAATCGAGAACAGCCTCTTCAAGGCCAAAATAGGTCAGAAATACACCCTCGCCATGATCAAAGGGCATTTGATCCACACGGCCATTAAATAATATCCGTGGGGAGGTTACTGTTCCTGATACCAATGCAGTACTGAGCCAATCAACAAGCTTAGGTGACATAATACCGACCGGTAGATAATGCTGTACTTTTTCCAGACCGAAGTCGTTAAACCTTAGCTGCAAATCGAGCAGTGGCGCCGGTTCAGAAAACACCCAATCGAGCTGACCTCGTGCCTTTAATTTAATACCCTCTGCTGTAGCCAAGCGTAACTGTGGCGTATTCACCAGCACCCGGTCCGCATAACGCCGCCAGTTAATATCGCCGACCGCTTCGACCAGAATCTTTGGATCACTAAATAATGCGGGCGCCAACACCACCAGTGCATCCGAATCCAGGTGTAGCTGCCCTTGTTGCAGGTTACCTTCAAGACGGCCAGCAAGGCCGGTAATACCTGGAAAATTATCGAACGCCTGCACAGACAGATCACTAAACTCTGCACGGACGGATAGTTGCGGCGTTTCAAAATCATCCGGTAGCCGGGAAACCAGCTCGAACGCGTGCAGTAAACCTCTCGGTTCGAGCCGGTCTACCCAGCGGCGGAGCCGGGCATCCAGGAAGACAAACTGGGTTGATATCAGGCCGAGTTCCTCGAGCGGCACCAGGCTTGCTGATAATTTTAATTGTCGGTTACTTTGATGCCATAAGGCGCCCAATTTAATTCCGGACCAGTCGGCGAATTGGTTTCTGTAAAGGTCTATCTCGTCCGCATTTATGCGCCAGCCCTGGTCTGTTTTCTGCCATTCAAAACGGCTTTTCAATTTCTCAAGTTCATAGGGTTGACGGCCGGAGCCGGTCATGGCCAGATTTAAATCCGTACCACTTACCTTGCCTGAAAGCGCTGTCAGCTGCGCACCTGACCAATCGCCCCAGAACTCGGCGCTTAACAATCCCTTAGCCGAGACCGGCAAGTCCGGTATCCAACGCGTCCATTGGCGCAGCTGCAAGTCTTCTATTTTGCAAAAAATCTGGCCAGACCAGTGCGCAAAGTCAGCACCATATCCCTTCGCCTCTCCGATCAACTCAAGCGATTTACCGAGCGAAACAGGTAATACCGTTCGCATAGAAAACCGGTGTTTGTACCCTGCATTGATTAGCTGCGCCTCTACGTCATGAAAGTTCCGTGTCAGCCCACCCTCCATCTGGTCAACCCAGGTTATCTGTGCATCCCGCAGGCCCAGCCGGTTTTGTTGCAGAACCAGTTCAAGATCCGGTGGTTGACTGTCTTCATCCCTGGATTCACTCAACGACCAGTGGCCATCGATCAAGCGGTATACCGTTAATTTGAGGCCTACTAAATCTATCGAACGCATTTTCCAGCGCTGCGTTAACAATGATTGCCAGAGGTCGAGCGAAAGATGGATCTCCTTAATCCTCACCGTATCATCTGTGCGATCCTGGCTGGAAATACTGACCTGCTCAAGCGCCAAAACCGGTGACAGGCCGCTCCAGCCAGCGCTCAGGCTGCCTACTTCAATCACACGTCCAATTTGCTCGCTTGCCAGCGCTTCCAGGTTAGATTTATATTCGGACATGTTTGGCAATAAAACACGCGCAACTGACAGGAGCACAGCCAGACCGATGACTGCTGCGACCAGAAAATACCAGACAGTTACACCAAATCGTTTAATCACGTATTGAATTTAACCAGTAACAAGCGGAGTTGCCGGGGAAATTGAGTACCGCTTGGTCACTCACATTAACACAACGTCAAAATGTTCCTGTGAATATAACGACTCAACCTGGAACTTGATGGTTTTCTTTATAAAGTCTTCCAGTTCGGCAAGACTCGTCGACTCTTCATCGAGCAACAGGTCGACGACCTCTTGTGAGGCCAGTACCAGTAATTGGCCGGCTTCAAACTGACGGGCTTCGCGTAAAATCTCCCTGAATATTTCGTAACAAACGGTCTCCGCCGTCTTGATTGAACGCCGGCCGGAACAGGTCGGGCAGGTTTCACACAACACATGTTCCAGACTTTCACGGGTGCGTTTGCGGGTCATTTGTACCAACCCCAGGCTGGATATTTCACTGATATGGCAGTGTGCGTTATCCCGTTCAACGTGTTTCTCCAGCGCCCGTAACACTTGCCGTTTGTGCTCCTCCTGCTGCATGTCGATAAAATCCAGAATAATGATGCCACCCAGATTACGCAGCCGCAGTTGCCGGACAATCGCCTGTGCAGCTTCAAGGTTTGTCTTGAAGATTGTTTCTTCAAGATTACGGTGGCCGACGTAGCCGCCCGTGTTGACATCTATGGTGGTCATTGCTTCGGTTTGATCTATAACCAGGTGACCACCGGATTTCAGCTGTACTTTACGGTCGAGCGCTTTCTGGATTTCATCGTCGACACCGTAAATATCGAATATTGGTCTTTCACCCGGGTAGTATTCGAGCTTGCCGGATAGCTCCGGCGTAAATTTTTCGACAAACTTTTCAACCCGCTGGAAAGTCTCGCGGGAATCAATGCGCATCTTTTCAACTTCGGTGTCTGAAATATCCCGTAACACACGCAACACCAGCGGCAAATCTTCGTGGATGACACCACCGGGGCCGGTCGAATCTATTCGATCCTTAATTGAACACCATAATTTATCGAGGAAATGCAAGTCGGAGGCAATCGCTTCACCACTCGCACCTTCAGCAGCGGTACGGACTATGAAACCACCGGTCACGTTTTCACCACGCGCAGCTACCACCTGATCGCGTAGTCTCTGGCGTTCGGCTTCATCCTCTATACGCTGAGAGATGCCAATGTTTTCGGACTCAGGCATATAAACCAGGTGGCGCGATGGCACCGTTAAATGGGTAGTCAAACGTGCGCCCTTGGTTCCAAGCGGGTCCTTGATTACCTGTACCAGCAGTTTTTGTCCTTGGTGTAACAGGCTTGTTATATTATCTTCGTTATCCGTCAACTCTACTGTACCAGTATCAACAGAGACGGCTATATCGGAGGCATGCAGGAATGCCGCCCGGTCAAGACCTATATCAATAAACGCCGCTTGCATACCCGGTAATACCCGGCTGACAACACCTTTATAAATATTACCCACCAAGCCACGTCTGCGGGCACGTTCTATAAACACATCCTGTAAAGCGCCATTTTCAACCACGGCAACCCGCGTCTCTCTTGGTGTCACATTAACCAGCAGTTCTACACTCACTACATTAATTCCTCTTGCGCCTGACAGGCGATATCGAACCGTCCAAGCAATTGAGCCGTCTCAAACAAGGGCAAGCCCATCACCCCCGAATAACTCCCCTCAATGCGTTCGATAAATATTGCACCCACGCCCTGGATAGCATAACCACCGGCTTTATCTTTCGGCTCACCCGTAGCCCAGTATTGACTGATTTCTGTATCTGTTATCGGCCGGAAGCTGACAAAAGTTTCACTGCTCAGGACAGCCTGCCGATCCGTTACCAGGGCAACAGCACTCAATACCCGGTGAACGCTACCGGACAGCTGCTGCAGCATTGCTTTTGCATGAGCCGCATCCCTTGGCTTGCCAAGCGGTTGGTTATCGATAACCACCGTCGTATCGGCCCCCAGTACCGGGAGATGATCGCTACCCCGTTGCCAAACTACGGACGCCTTGGCCAGCGCTAACCGGGCAACATAATCAGGCGGCGATTCTCCAGGCCGGTGCGCTTCGTCGACATCAATGGCTGACTGGATAAAACGCACCCCGATCTGGCCGAGTAATTCACAGCGCCGGGGGGAAGCAGACGCCAGAATTATTTGTGCGGATTCAGCCCGCATTGCTTATAGCTGACTGTATCATGAACGGTGGTAGGGGTGCCCGGAGAGGATGCTCCAGGCCCGATAAAGTTGCTCTGCAACCAGGATTCGCACCAGCGGGTGCGGCAGTGTCAGCGGCGAAAGTGACCAGCGTTGTTCAGCCCGTTGCAGACAGCTGTCAGCTAAGCCATCCGGGCCACCGACAAGCAGGCTTAGATGGCGGCCACCGGCCAGCCAACGCTCGAGTTGTTCTGATAATTTTTCTGTAGACCAGCTACTGCCCTGGACATCCAGGGCAATAATCTTATGTGTATTAGGAACTGCCTTGTCAATCCGCTTGCCTTCTTCTGCAATGGCACGTGCCGCCGGTGAACTGCGGCCACGCTGACCCGGGGCTATTTCTTGCAGCTTCAAGCTGCACTCAGACGGCATGCGGCGGGCGTATTCGTTAAACCCTTGATCAACCCAGGCAGGCATCCGGGTACCAACTGCAACCAGGTTTATCTGCATTGACTAACACCTACGTTGATTATGCAGCACATCATTTGCAGACCATCGGCAGCAGGCAAGCTGCCGCTGAGCATACAGGGATGTATTCACAGCGGGTCTGCAAATGATGTGCTGCATAATCAACGTACTGCCTGGTACTGTATCCATTCAAGTTACTGCTGACTTTGTTCGCGGGTTTCTTCCGTTACTGTCCAGAGTTTTTCAAGAGCATAAAAATCACGCGCTGCAGGCAACATCACGTGCACTACCAGGTCACCCAAATCAACCAGCACCCATTCACCTTCGCGTTCACCTTCTATACCAATGGGTTTAACACCCGCCTCTTTACACGCGCTTGCCACTGCATCCGCTAGCGATTTAACATGCCGGTTTGATGTTCCAGAGGCAATCAACAAAACGTCCGTCACCGATGTCATGCCACGCACATCTATTTCAGTCATATTGACAGCTTTTAAAGCTTCCAGTGCCTGCAGGGCGATAGCTTTTAATTCACTTGCTTGCATAAATCAATACCATTTATGTTGCTGAATGTAATCGAGTACGGCGTCCGGTAATAAATAGCGCGGACTATTGCCTGTTGCCAGTAAGGTTCGAATTTGGGTTGACGAAATATCCAGCTGGGTCACTTGCACACCGCAAATCAACCCGGCCGGTTGCTTAAACAGCGCCGGATATTTATCTGTCCTTCTTTTATTTACTTGCTCAGCCAGTGCACCCAGCTCCGGCCAATTGCTACCAGGCCGCTGCATAACCAGCAAATGAGCCAGCTCCAGAATAGATGGCCATTGATACCAGCTTTCCAAGCCCAGAAAGGCATCCATTCCCAGCACCAAAGCAATCGGCTCGTCGGCGACTTCTTTGCGTATCGCTTGCAACGTATCGGCCATATAGGAAGGCCCTTCCCGGTGCAGTTCACGCGCGTCAATTGCCAGCGCCGGCTGTTCTTTTATCGCTAACTCAAGCATTGCCAGCCGCTGCTCGGGCGCTGCGATGGGCTGATCCCGGTGAGGAGGAAGTTGGCATGGCAGCAGATGAACCCGGTCGATACCGGCCGCCTGTTGTACTTCAATTGCAGTCCGCAAATGGCCAAAGTGCACCGGGTCGAAAGTACCACCATACAGACAAATCATCTGTCAGGACTACCGGCCAGGCTAGCCGTCAGGCTATACAAATCCTTATGTCCGTATATGACCGTCTCCCAGCACAATAAATTTTTCTGTGGTTAATCCTTCCAGGCCAACCGGCCCACGGGCGTGCAGCTTATCGGTACTGATGCCGATTTCCGCGCCCAAACCGTATTCAAAACCATCGGCAAAGCGTGATGAGGCGTTGACCATGACGGAACTTGAATCAACTTCCCGCAAGAAACGCTGCGCCCGGGTAATGTTCTCGGTAATAATGACATCGGTATGCTGCGAGCCGTGTTGGTCAATATGCGCCATGGCTGCATCCAAATCAGCGACGACGCGTATGGCGAGAATTGGCGCCAGATATTCTTCGTCCCAATCTGAATCTTGTGCCGTATTAATGCCGCTAACAATTTCCTGCGTCTGCGGGCAACCGCGTAACTCGACACCGGCCTGTCGATATTGCGCGGCGAGTTTTGGCAGCACATCGGCGGCAATACCTTTCGCAACCAGCAAAGTTTCCATCGTATTACAGGTGCCGTAACGCTGCGTCTTGGCGTTGTATGCCACACGGATGGCTTTTTCAATATCAGCCTGATCATCGATGTAGGTGTGACACACACCGTGCAAATGCTTGATGACAGGAATTTTTGATTCCTTGCTAATGCGTTCAATCAGACCTTTACCACCGCGCGGTACAATCACGTCGACAAAACCTTCCAGCTGCAACAACTCACCCACCGCCGCACGGTCGCGGGTCTCAACAACCTGCACGGCCGTTGCCGGCAAACCGGC
This sequence comes from uncultured Gammaproteobacteria bacterium, assembly GCA_964409635.1. GTDB lineage: Bacteria > Pseudomonadota > Gammaproteobacteria > DSM-19610 > DSM-19610 > CAYPEL01. The sequence continues at coordinate 29,746 of CAYPEL010000014.1, forward strand.
GCTCTGCAGGCCGGTGCGGATACAGGCGGCAATGGCCTGGTTGGAATGCAGCGCTTCGGAGCCGCCGCGCAGGATGCATGCGTTACCTGATTTCAGACACAAACCCGCTGCATCCGCCGTTACATTGGGGCGGGATTCATAAATAATACCAATCACCCCCAGCGGCACCCGCATCTTGCCGACCTGGATACCCGAAGGGCGGTAAGCCAGATTAGTGATTTCACCGACCGGATCCTGTAAAGCTGCGATCTGTCGCAAGCCTTCGGCCATCGCATCGATTCGTGCATCGGTCAGTTCCAGTCTATCCAGTAAGGCTGCATCCAGACCCTGTGCACGGCCGGCTTCAAGATCCAGCGCATTTTCAGCCGCAAGCTGTTGGCGATTTGCCAGAATAGCCTCGGCGATAGCCGCCAGAGCGGCATTCTTGTCCCCGCTGTGCGCCGCGTTCATCCGCCGGCCAGCTGCCCTGGCCTGCTCGCCCAGGTTGCGCATGTAGCGGGGGATGTCCAGCCCGATGGTGTCTGCTCTAGCGTTCATTGACTAACATTCCTGCCCGCGTTCTCTAATAGCCGTACACCGACTATATTCATAGCCAATTGTAACATTTCGTCCCAGCTACTGCCTGCGGCCCGGCCTTTGATGACCCGGTCTAATTGCCCGCAACGCCTGAGCAAAGACTGGATTTTATTGTGGGATATATGCTTTAGCGCGGCTATATTGTAATGCACAGTGCTGCACAACGGGAAGCGTGCATAGGTAACCTGGCACAGGCGACCAGAGCCGTTCAGGCAGCTGTCGTAGGTGACGCAATGCCATTGTCCGTACTCGGCATTGTTATTACCCAAATTTAATTATTTACCCAATCTTAATAACTCAAGTTTCGGAGTTCAGGTGATAGCAGTCATTAATTCACTGAACACTTAGCAGGGCGCCGGGATGAGAGGGTTGTCTGTTCATCAGTGATCGTCCTCAAG
>CAYPEL010000015.1:0-30494 GCA_964409635.1 uncultured Gammaproteobacteria bacterium
CAGCCAGTCCGGCCCCCAGCATGAAAATTCCCGCGAAAACTGTTGAGATCAATGTTTTAGTGTGCATGTTAAATCCTCTTATATTGGGTTTAGCGCGTTTTTACGCCTCTCACCCGGTACAACGCAGTCGATCGGATGGTGTTGACAACTGTCGGCAAAAAAATTCGCGTACAATAGCGCTCAACCGCCAAGTGCTTGTCTGTTAATAAATAATTATTAAATGCCTGCTGAGAATCCGATCGCCCGTGTGGCAGTACCTTCACCGCTTTACCGGTTGTTCGACTACCGTTTGCCCGCCAAAATTGATACTGCCTCACTGCAGCAGGGTATGCGTGTGCTGGTGCCGTTTGGCCGGCAGCGGATGGTGGGCATCCTGACTGAATTGGTGGCAGAAACTGAGGTCGCGCCAGAAAAGCTTAAAGCCGTACTGGAGTTACTAGATGACCAGCCGGTATTCGATGCACATTTGCTCGCGCTGGTGAAGTGGACGGCTGAGTATTACCACCACCCTATCGGTGATGCCTTTGCGACCGCGTTACCGGTCTTGTTGAGAAAACCCGCCGCCATTAAAACCTCCGCACAACAGTGGTGGTCGCTCACAGAAGCTGGACGGCAGCTCGATCCCAATGACCTGGTGCGTGCGCCACGCCAGGCTGCTGTCATTGCACAGTTACTTAATCATGCAGAAGGCTTGCCGCGGCAAGCGCTGGATGTACCGCTCAATGTGTTAACCACGCTCAAAGATAGAAACTGGGTAACTGATTACGAGTCTGTCAGGCCGGTACAGCAAGCGCGGACAAATACACCTGAAAATAAGCTACCACTGAATGCACACCAACAAGCCGCTGTCGATACTGTCAGTTCCAGCCTGGAGCGCTTCAATGCCTATCTATTAGAAGGTGTCACGGGTAGTGGAAAAACTGAAGTCTATTTACAACTCATTGAGACTGTCCTCGCCCAACAGCGGCAAGTGTTGCTACTGGTACCGGAAATTGGCCTGACACCCCAGCTGGTTAGCCGCTTTGAAAAACGCCTGTCGGTTCCACTGGCGATTCTGCATTCAGGACTGACTGACCGGCAACGGCTGGATAACTGGCAACTGGCGCGAAGCGGGGAAGCCCGGGTTGTGATCGGTACCCGTTCTGCCGGGTTTACACCGCTGGCAAACATGGGGCTGATTATCGTCGATGAAGAACACGATATTTCGCTCAAACAACAAGAAGGGTTTCGTTACTCAGCGCGGGACCTGGCGGTGTGGCGGGCGCATAAATTAAATATACCTATCATGCTGGGATCGGCGACGCCTTCGCTGGAAAGTTTGTATAACGTAGCGCAACAACGCTACCGCTTATTGAGCCTTCCTGAACGCGCCGGTAAGGCCTGTATGCCGAAACTGCACTTGCTGGATATTCGTCACCAGCCAATGCAGGATATGTTGTCTGAGCCTTTACTCAAACAGATGCAATTACATCTAGACCAGGGTGGACAAGTTTTGGTGTTCCTGAACCGGCGCGGTTTTGCACCCGTGCTGTTATGCCACGACTGCGGCTGGCACGCTGATTGTCCACGCTGTGATGCGCGCATGACCTACCACCGCAAGCACCAACAACTACGCTGCCACCATTGCGGCCACCAACGCCGGGTAACACCGCACTGTCCGGATTGCGGCAGTGGTGAACTGATTGCCATCGGTCAAGGGACTGAGCGTATGGAACAGACATTGACTGAACGCTTTCCTAATCAGACCGTGCTACGCATAGACCGCGATACCACCCGCCGCAAAGGCAGTTTGCAGACCGCTTTGCAAGACGCCACCTCTGGCAAAGCGCACATCCTGGTGGGCACCCAGATGTTGGCCAAAGGACATCACTTCCCCGCCGTCACCTTAGTTGCGATTGTCGATGCCGATCAGGGATTATTCGGTTCGGACTTTCGCAGCAGTGAACGCATGGCCCAGTTGATCGTGCAAGTTGCCGGGCGCGCGGGGCGCGGTGAACAGGCCGGTGTCGTTATTATTCAGACCCACCAGCCCGATCACCCGCTGTTACGCCAACTGGCAGAACAGGATTATCAGGCTTTCGCCAAAGCCGCATTACAAGAACGCTGTGCAGCACAATTCCCTCCCTACACCAATCTTGCTTTGTTACGTGCCGAGGCGACACAGGCTGATGCGCCTATGGCCTTTCTGGATTATGCCCGCCACCTGGCGCTGGGTTTGCAGCTGGATATTCAATTGTGGGGGCCGCTTCCCGCCCCGATGGAACGCCGTGCCGGGCGTTACCGTGCGCAGTTGATGTTTCAGGCTTCGCAGCGCCGCGAATTGCATCAACTACTCGATGTCCTCATTCCGCAATTTGAAGGTAGCAAGCTGGCGCGTAAGGTGCGCTGGTCTATTGATGTGGATCCGCAGGATATGCTTTAGGGTTGTAGATTATCCAACAACCCGGTTTTATATTTATGCTATTAGTCGCAGTAGCCACGTATAATCAATTCATACTCTTCGCATAGCACAGGCTTTTGAGTGGCAACTGCAGCACAAATTCATATTGAATCAGTTGAACCGGGGCAATGCCGGGTTGCATGGTCAGGTGACTGGACCAAACAGGCTGACACGCCTGATGCACAGACTTATCTCGACCAGTTACCCCAGGGTGAAGCCTGCAAGCTGATGGTGCTGAACGGTGAGGCCGTCACTGAATGGGATATATTATTTGTTTCCAATCTGTATCAATTTAGTGAGTACGCTCAACGCCAGCATATATCACTCGAATACCAAAATATCCCCGCAGGCGCACAACGTTTACTCAATCTCGCCACAGTCGTCCCGGAACGCAAAGGTGCGCGCAAGACCGAAACGCACAAACGCCTGTTCCACCGGGTCGGTGAAAGCACACTGGAAGTGGTTAACGAAGCCAATAAGATGATCCACTTTCTGGGCCAGGCCGTTTCCAGCCTGGGGCGCTTCGTACGTGGAGATGCGGTGTTCAGGGATATCGATTTTGCCGTCGTGATACAGCAGACCGGCGCTTCAGCATTACCTATCGTCAGCCTTATCAGCCTTCTGGTCGGCATGATCCTGGCCTACGTGGGCGCCCTCCAACTGGTGCCCTTTGGCGCTGAAATTTACATCGCTGATCTGGTGGGCCTTGGCGTTACCCGTGAAATGGGCGCCATGATGACGGCGGTTATTATGGCGGGGCGCAGCGGTGCAGCCTTTGCTTCCCAGCTCGGCACCATGCAGGTCAATGAAGAAATTGACGCCCTCAAAACCATGGGCTTTTCACCCATAGATTTTCTGGTGCTGCCGCGCATGGTGGCGCTGATTTTAATGATGCCGCTGTTATGCCTGTATGCTGATTTTATGGGCATACTCGGTGGTGCGCTGGTCAGCGCCATGACATTGGATATTTCATTTTTTGAGTACTACGCTCAAACACGTAGCGCGATCGGCTTCAGGGATATTTTTGCCGGTCTGAGCAAGTCCATCGTGTTTGGTGTGCTGGTAGCCATGGCCGGCTGCATGCGCGGCATTCAATGTGGCCGCAGTGCCTCAGCCGTTGGCCAAGCAACCACCTCAGCCGTGGTTACCGGCATTGTCCTTATTGTGGTGTCAGATGCCGTATTGACGATCATTTTCGATGTGATTGGATTATAGATGAACACTGACACGTCCGCTGCGCATATTGTGGTCAATGATTTGACCATGGCCTACGGCGATTTCGTCATTCAGCGCGATTTAAACTTCAGTATTTCCCGGGGCGATGTTTTTATCATCATGGGTGGCAGCGGCTGCGGCAAGAGTACGCTGTTACGGCATCTTGTCGGCCTAATGGCGCCTACCAAGGGAACGGTTTTTTATGGCGACACTGATTACTGGGCGATACCGCAGACAAGCCGGGATAAAATAAATCGGCGTATGGGTATTCTCTATCAAAGCGGCGCACTCTGGAGTTCGATGACACTGGCCGAGAATATCGCTTTGCCGTTACACGAATATACAGATTTATCCGCCCTGAAAATCCGCGGCATTGTTGCCCTGAAACTGGCGCTGGTGGGCCTGGCCGGGTTTGAAGACTATCTGCCAGCCGAAATCAGCGGTGGTATGCGCAAGCGCGCCAGCCTGGCAAGGGCCATGGCCCTCGATCCGGATATCCTGTTTTTTGATGAACCCTCTGCCGGGCTGGATCCCATCAGCGCCAAGCTGCTGGATGATTTAATCCTGGAAATACGCGCCAGTCTTGGTGCAACTATCGTCATAGTGACGCATGAACTCGCAAGTATCTTCGCGATTGGAGATAATTGCATTTTCCTCGACCCGGAGACTAAAACCATGATTGCCAGTGGCAATCCAACTACTTTATTGGCGGAATCAAATGATCCCCGGGTGAAACGGTTTCTGACGCGTGGATTACAGTGATAAAAAACAAGTGGTGAAATACACATGAAAAGGAAAGTGGATCCGGCGGCGATTGGCGGTTTTGTAATTGGCGCTGTCGTCCTGTTTATCGGGGCGATTATCATCTTCAGCGGAGATCGGTTATTTACCCGCAAACTGACGTATGTCATGTTCTTTGATGGCTCAGTGCAGGGCTTGTCGGTCGGTGCGCCGGTTGCCTTGCGGGGCGTAAAAATCGGTACTGTTACGGATGTCGCCATATTACATAATGCCGATACGAATGAGATTACCGCACCGGTAACCGTAGATATAATTGTCAAACGCATCCGCTCCACCGGCGCCACAAAATTTACCCGCATTGATGAGTCGCACGAGCAGGTCAAATCATTAGTCGCGCGAGGATTGCGGGCAACATTAGCCCTGCAGAGCCTGGTGACTGGCCAGCTCTATGTGGAGCTGGAATTCATGCAGGACGTTAAACCGGTCTACATCAAAGTCCGTGATGGCGAATTCATATTCCCCACCGAAGTATCCCGGTTGAGTGAACTTGCCGAAGAAGTACAGGCTTTGCCACTGTCTGAAATCGCCAACAAGGCCATCGTTGCCCTCGATGGCATCAGCCGGTTTTTTGGATCCCAGGACATACTCAAGACGCTTGAATCTGTCGAACGCGCCGCCGCTGGGATGGATACGCTGATTATCGATCTGAATAACAAACTCGATAGCCTCAGCAACGATTTGCAGACAACCGTAAAGGCGGCCGACCAGCTGATCAATCAGGGCGAGAAAGCCGTGTCCAGTATCGACAACAAGCTGGCAATCTTGCTGACACGCTTCAACGACGTTGCAGACAGCTCGGAAGAGACACTATCCGCTGTCCGCGATACGGTATCGACGTACCAGGCGTTGCCGAGTCAGGAATCGGTCTTTGGCTTTGAACTTTTCCAGCTGTTGCGCGAACTTTCTGCCGCATCGCGTTCGATACGGGCCATGGCAGACTACCTGGAACAGCATCCGGATGCACTGATCAAAGGCAAGCAAGGGGAACAGAATGACTGAAATAAACACCCGCAGCGGTCTGCTGTGCGGCTTGCTCATTGTCATGTTAAGCGCTTGTACGGGTACCAGTCCAAAGACTTCCTTTTATACATTGAAAGCCTTGTCCACCGGGACAGCACCCGTCGCCGGCCAGACACAACAACAGGCCGGCGCGATCGGGATTGGCCCGATCAACCTTGCCGACCCCATTGGCCGTTCGCAAATAGTCACGCGTAACCGCAACGGTAATCTGCAACCGGCAGAGTTTCACCGCTGGAGTGGTTCGCTCGCCGATAACCTATCCGCCGTCCTGGCCGATGAAATCGCGCATCTGCTGGGTAATAAAGCGGTCTTTGCCTATCCCTGGATCAGTGGCCTGCGGCCTGTCTTTCAGGTCAGGATCAATATCCGTCAGCTTGAAGGCGAGCTGAATAAACAGGCTGTATTGAAAGCAGACTGGTTGTTGATCGGCAAATCCGGTAATCGAATCGGCAAAGTACATAGGACGGTCATAAGCGGACCTGTCAAAGGACGCGCCTATTCAGACCTGGTCAGCGCACATGAAATCAATGTGGCTAAACTCGCGGCGGATATAGCCCGGGTTCTCCGGCAAAATAACGGCGATTCTGGCGAGGCTGCAGAACAACCATAGCTTTGCAGGGTGGGTGCAACCCACCCTTGCCTGTAACATCCGACAGGTTTCACCAGCGCGCAATACTGAGCGTCGAAGCTAAATCCACAGCGGGCTGCCGTAACCATTAATAATGCTTATCATGGAGAGTTGAATCCCAGCCCGCGTCAGGGATAATAGGCGGCTTTCCTGTGCCGCGTACAACCATGAAACAACAGCTCACCGAACTCCTCGCTCACGCCTGTTCCCGGCTCCAGGCGAATGGCACCCTCCCCCGGGAAACCCAGGTCAACATTCAAATTGAGCGTACCCGCGACCAAAAGCACGGTGACTTTGCCAGTAACCTGGCCATGACGCTGACCAAGGCGGCCCGATGCAAGCCTCGCGATCTCGCCGAACAGCTGATAGCCGAGCTGCCGGACTCTGAACTGGTAGAAAAGGTCGAAATCGCAGGCCCAGGCTTCATCAACTTTTACCTGGGCGAAAAAGCCTACCACGCCGTCATCAAGGATATCTTGCAACAAGCGGGCGAGTACGGGCGCAGTGACCTGGGTCAGGGCCAGCCGGTACAGGTCGAGTTTGTCTCCGCCAACCCGACCGGTCCGTTGCATGTGGGTCACGGACGCGGCGCCGCTTATGGCGCTACGGTCGCCGATTTACTTGAGGCTATTGGCTATAAAGTGCACCGTGAATACTACGTGAATGATGCCGGCCGGCAGATGGATATACTGGCGGCCAGTGTCTATTTGCGCTATCTGGATTTATGCGGCGAGGAAATCACCTTTCCGTCGAATGGTTACAAAGGTGATTATGTCTGGGATATTGCTGCCAGCGTGCACCGTAAACACGCGGATGCGTTACGCCATCCGGTGACCGCCATTTTCGAAAATGTAGCTGCAGATGAACCGGCCGGTGGCGACAAGGAAGCGCATATCGATGGCCTGATTGAACGTATTAAATCATTACTGGGCGCTATCCACTTCCGGGAAGTCTTTGATGCCGGTCTGAATGAAATTCTGCACAATATCCGTCTGGATCTTGAAGAATTCGGTGTTACCTACGATGAATGGTTTTCAGAACGCACGCTGACAGAATCCAATGCCGTTCAAACCGCCATCGAGCGGCTCAAAGCCAACGATAAGCTGTATGAGAAAAACGGCGCCTGGTGGTTTCGATCGACGGATTATGGCGACGAAAAAGACCGGGTCGTGGTACGTGATAATGGACAAACGACCTATTTCGCCTCTGATATCGCCTATCACCTGAATAAACTCGAACGCGGTTACGTTCGCGTTATTGATATCTGGGGCGCCGACCATCACGGCTATGTGGCGCGGGTAAAAGCCGCCTTGCAGGCGCTGGGCGATGACGCAGAAAAACTCGATGTCCTGCTGGTGCAGTTTGCTATCCTTTACCGGGGCGGACAGAAAATGCAAATGTCGACCCGCTCAGGGGAATTTGTAACGCTACGGGAATTACGCCACGAGGTCGGCAATGACGCGGCGCGTTTCTTCTACAGCATGCGTAAATGTGAACAACACATGGACTTTGACCTCGACCTGGCCAAATCCCAGTCCAATGACAACCCGGTCTATTACATTCAGTACGCCCATGCGCGGGTAGCGAGTGTCTTGCGCCAACTCGACGAAAAGAATCTTAGCTGGGATCAATTAAATGGCGAAGAAAATGTAGCCTTGTTAAGTGAACCACACGAGCAGGCACTGATGGTCAAGCTGTCTCGCTATCCTGAAATTCTGGAATCAGCGGCTATCAATCATGAGCCCCACCAGATCGCCCACTACCTCCGCGATCTGGCCAATGACTTTCATACATACTACAACGCCCACCAGTTTCTGGTCGAGGCTGCCGGTCTACGCAATGCCCGTCTGAACCTGATCAAAGCCACCCAACAGGTATTGTCCAATGGATTGAATCTGCTGGGCGTATCCGCACCGGACAGCATGTAACAATACGCACGCTGATTATGCGACACATGATTTGCAGACCCGCTGTGAATACATCCCTGTACGCTCAGCGGCAGCCTCCCTGCTGCCGATGGTCTGCAAATAATGTGTCGCATAATCAACGCACTGCCTTGTAATATATAGTCTGAACAGAAGATTTGTTCACACACTGAGATTAACCAATGCCCAGAGATTATAAGTACCGCGTTTCGCGCAGAAAGAGACCCCGCAAACAGTCACCTTTCACCTGGTTGCTGGCCGGTCTTTCCATCGGCCTATTCGGGGCCTTCCTGGTTTATTTACAGATGCGGCCCAATACGGACGAACCCGCTCAAGCGTCGGTACGCGAGCCGGTCAGCGTACCGGAAATAAAAACAGTCCAGGATGTACACAAGACTGAAAAAAAATCTATCCCGCCACCGCCAAAGCCACGTTTCGATTTTTATAAAATATTACCGGAAATGGAGGTGGTCATTCCCGATCAGGAAATTACCGGCAAAAAAAAGGCCGGGGTCAAGCTGGTCGAGAAACCCGGAACTTATTTATTGCAAGCCGGTTCTTTCAGAAATCCGCAACAGGCAGATCAACTCAAGGCCAAACTTGCCATGCTGGGCATGGAAACCCGCGTTGATTCAGTCAACACCAACAGTGGCAAGTGGCACCGGGTTCGGGTTGGACCCTATCAAAAACTTGAAGACTTAAACACGTCACGCAGCACGCTGAAACAAAGCGGTATCGATGCTATCTTGATTCGCCTGAAAAAATAATATGGGTTCTTAGAGTTGGCCCGGATTTTTTCATTCTTCGAGGTAGGTATAACCCGTCAATCCGGCTTCCAGCTCAGCAATATATTGTCTTCCAAGATCACCTCCTAGCCCCGCTTGCTGGATACGCTGCCGGTATGCGGTACGTAGCCGGTTCGGTTCAAAGTGCACCAGCTTGAGCAACTCATCGACCCGATCACCCTGTTCGGCATGATCCAGTTTAAAACTGCCATCCGGATTGATGATCAGATTAACCGTATCCGTATCACCAAACAGATTGTGCATATCACCAAGAATTTCCTGATAGGCGCCTACCAGAAAAATACCCAGTAGATAATCCGGCTTGTTATCGATGCCATGCAATGGCAATGATCTTCCGGCGCCCTCAGCAACGGCGTAATACTCAATATGACCATCTGAATCGCAGGTCATGTCGTACAGCACTGCGCGTTGGTCAGGCTCTTGATCCAGATAGCTCACCGGCACAATAGGGAAAATCTGATCCAATGCCCAGACATCCGGCAAGGATTGAAACACTGAAAGATTGATGAAATATTTTGCGGCCAATTTATCATTCAGCGATTCCAGCAGTTCATGCTGCGCATGATTCTCAATGATTGATGCCCGGAGACTGCAACAAAACCGGTAATAGCCTGATTCAGCTTCAGCACGTTCATCCAGACTGGTTTTACCCGCCACATAGTCAGTAATCATTTCATCGTAGACAGTCCGCGCCTTGCCATATAGCTCTTCCGGCATCTCATTACCTACCCTCGTCTGTAAATCTGAAAAGCGCCGGGCGGTTTCTGTTGTCAATACATTTTGTTTATCCGTCTCAGCCAGATTACAGCTAGTCTCAACGTCAACCACATTAGTCAACAAAAAAGCATGGTGTGCAGTCATAGCGCGGCCGCACTCCGTTATGATTTCCGGTTCCGGCAAACCCGCTTCATGACAGGTACTATGGATAATGGAAATAATTGTCTGCGCATATTCTTCCAGCGCATAGTTCATGGAACAGAAACTTTTAGACGCCGCACCCTCATAATCAACACCCAGCCCGCCGCCGACATCCATCACTTGCAGCGGCACACCCAGTTTATGCAGCTCACTGTAAAAGCGTGCCGCTTCACGGGTGCCCGCCGCGATGTCTTCGAGATCAGTCAGCTGTGACCCAAGGTGGAAGTGGAGCAATTGCAGACAATCCAGCAAACCGGCGGCTTTTAAACGCTCGACCAGTTTTATAACTTGCGCGGTATGTAATCCGAACTTGGATTTTTCACCACCGGTATTCTGCCAGTTGCCCACGCCGATTGAAGCCAGACGGATACGCACACCCAGCAAGGGTTTAATATCCATTACGCCGGCCTGTTCAATGATCAGTTCGAGTTCTGAGAGTTTCTCGATAACCAGATAAATGCGTTGCCCCAGCTGGCGGGCAATCAAACCGATACGGATGTATTCCCGATCCTTATAACCGTTACCGATGATCAGACCACCCGGTGGTGATAATCCCAACACCGCCATCAACTCCGGCTTGCTGCCAGCTTCCAGACCAACCGTATCCGAACTGGCCAGAATATCCGACACCACGCTGAACTGCTGGTTGACCTTGATGGGATAGACAGGGCTGTACTTACCCTGGTAGCCGAGGCGGGTTGCGGCATTTAAGAAAGCAGACTGCAATTGTTTGACCCGATCACGCAGGATATCCGGACAACGCACCAATACTGGAAAACTCAAACCCGACTCGCGGATCGCATTTGCCACAAGCTGTATATCTACCGCTGGCGCTGCTTCCGCATTTCGCGGCCGGATCACCAGGTGACCATCCGCATTGGCATCAACATAGCCTTCACTCCAGGCAGCAAGCCTGTACAATTGCCGGGATTGTTCAACGCGCCAGTTCATGGCCGGCAAAGATAGCAAATAACTGCGGCAACATCTTTAAAAATTATGCCTAGCCCACTCAACGACAACTGGTTTAGTGAAATCTGCAAGGCTGCCGGTAGCGCTATTTCATTCAAGCTTAAAAGCAAGTTGCACGAAGCAAAAACGCCCTACCAACTCATTGAAATATACCAAACCGAACAGTTTGGAAATCTGATGGTCATCGACGGTTTCGTCATGCTGACCAGCCGGGATAATTTCCTCTATCACGAAATGATGTCCCACCCGGTGCTCTATACACACCCTGCGCCTAGGCGAGTGGTGATTATCGGCGGCGGCGATTGCGGCACGCTGCAACAGGTACTGCTGCACCCGGAAGTGGAGCACGCCATACAAGTTGAAATTGATGAGCAAGTCACACACTTATCCAAACGCTATTTCCCCGAACTCTGCGAACAGAACGACGATCCACGTGCAGAATTATTGTTTACTGACGGTTTGAAGTGGATGCAGCAGGCAGCGTCCAGCAGCATCGATGTGATCATCGTCGACAGTACCGACCCAATCGGTCCAGCCGAAGGTTTATTTTCGGCTGATTTTTTTAAAGACTGTTGCCGCGTTCTAGGGGCAGATGGTTTACTGGTACAACAAAGTGAATCGCCATTATTGCACCTGGAAAGCATCATCAAACCGCTCCACAGCGCTATGCGTGAAGGTGGTTTTAGCCTCACCAAAACCTTGCAGTTCCCGCAGCCTTGTTACCCCAGTGGCTGGTGGTCAGCCACGATGGCGGGTAAAAATAATTTATTCGGGTTTAGGGAACAGGACGCGGTGCACAAACCCTATGCAACAAAATACTACAACGCCGACATTCACCAGGCCGCTTTTGCGGTGCCAGAATTGATGAAGTAAATATCCGTATTTCTCACTACAATATTGAGTAGTTTGACCTACATCATATTCATTGACCGCCGCTATCTCTATTAAGTGTCTAGATGAAAAATGATGGGGATCCAAGCATGACCGAAGTATATACCAGTGCCCTGGCTGAACTGGCCCTGCACAGAGAAGAACCCAAGCTGGCAACTATCAAGGAAATCAAGCGCCTAGGCAAAAGAAAAATCTTTACCGATGCCAATTACCCCTATAAAGAAAAAATGCGGCGGGAAGAATACGAAACCACCAAAAAGCAGCTGCAAATCGAATTATTGAAAATGCAAAACTGGGCCAGGGAAAGCGGGCAACGTATTGTCATGATATGCGAGGGCCGGGATGCAGCGGGTAAGGGTGGCACCATCAAGCGCTTCATGGAACACCTGAACCCTCGTAGCGCACGCGTAGTTGCGTTGGAAAAGCCTTCGATTGAAGAGCGTGGCCAGTGGTATTTTCAACGCTATATTCAACACCTGCCGACCGCAGGCGAGATCGTGATGTTTGACCGTTCCTGGTACAACCGGGCGGGTGTTGAACGCGTAATGGGATTTTGCAAATCTGGCGAGTACCTTGAGTTTATGCGCCAGGCACCAGATGTGGAAAGGATGTTGGTACGCAGTGGTATCAAGTTTTTTAAACTTTGGTTTTCGGTCAGCCGCAATGAACAATTCCGCCGTTTCCAGGCGCGCAAGCAAGATCCGTTAAAACAGTGGAAACTCAGCCCCATTGATATGGCTTCGCTGGATAAATGGCAAAGCTATACTGAGGCCAAAGAAGCTATGTTTTTTTATACGGATACGGCTGATGCGCCTTGGACAGTGGTTAAATCAGATTGCAAAAAACGCGCGCGGATTAATGCCATGCGTTTTGTTCTAAGCCAGCTGGATTATCCAAACAAAGACAACAAGGTAGTGCGTGGCGCCGACCCATTGATTGTGGGTTCTGCTAAAACCATTTATGAAACTGGCGAACACTATCTTGAAAGCGAACCCTTTGAGCAAGATGAAATGCGCACTGCAGCGAGCTGAACAGGCTTAAACCTAGAAAAATTAGTTGAACCGTAGCGAGGGTGGCTAAGGTGCTGGCTTATTGTTTATCTGCTTAGTCTTTCCAAACGCAGCCGTTGGCGTTCGTCAAACAAACGATGCACACCCAGATGGACGGCGGCAAGCGTACCAAAGCCGGCCCCAGCGGCGATCAGGAACATAATCAGGATCTGGTATTTTACTGCCTCGACAGGGGGCGCTCCGGCGAGTATCTGACCGGTCATCATGCCGGGCAGGCTGACAATTCCGGCAGCGGCCATGGCATTAATGATCGGTATCAGCCCGGTGTGGAATACCTGCTTTTTTATATCTTCTATAGCTTGTTGCATGCTGTGCCCCAGCATCAGGCGTGCTTCAATGATATTTCGTTGATCCCAGGCCATTTGAGTCAACCGATCCAGCGCCAGCGCAATACTACTCATGGTATTGCCCAATAACATACCTAATAACGGAATGGCGTACTGCGGTTGATACCAGGGTTCGTTACGCACAACGATTAACACTGCAAATAATGTTACCGAGAAAGATGAAATAAACATCGATACAAAACCGATGCCATACCCCCAACGGCCGACAAAGCGCCGCTGCTGCCGTGCCATTACTTCCCGGCCTGCGATCAACAGCATGCCCAAAGACAGCAAGGCTATCCAAAAAAGATTGACCGATGAAAATAATGCCTTTAATACAAAGCCTATCAGCGTTAACTGTATAACCATGCGGGTAGCTGCGATCAACAGTTGGCCTGCAACACCTGAATAGAATTGCCGGGTTGTCAACGCCAGCAATATAACAAGCACCGCTGCCAGAGATAGATCAATATACGAGAGATGGATCATAGGCGCGTTGCCAATGCGATCAGTCCGCTTTCCGTCAAGCGCATTTCCCGGCTGGCCACCCGCCGCCGCTGTACTTCACTATGGCTGACCCACAACAACGCGGCTTGATGTTTTTCCTGGTACGCCCGCAGAAATTTTTCCAGGCGTTGTATATTCTCTTCATCCAGATTGGCTGTAGGCTCATCCAGTAATACGACCATGGGGCTAAACGATAGTGCGCGTAACACGGCTAACCGTTGGCGTTCACCACTCGACAGCCTGGCGACCTCCCAGCCCAGCACCGACTCGGTAAATCCAAGTTTTTCCAGTGCAGTAATATCGGCAGATTCAAAGTGATCGCCCACCCGCGGCGCCCACCAGTAAGATTCAGATGGCACCAGCATGACTTTCCGGCGCCATTCGGCCGCTGGCCAGGATTCGCGGGGCTTGCCGTTGAATGACACTTCGCCCTGATTAGGATCCAGGTCAGCAATAGCGCGCAGTAAAACTGTTTTACCTACGCCGGATGAACCGCTTAGACACAGCGTTTCAGCGGCTTCCAGGTTAAAGGAAACCGGTGGCAGCAAGCCTTGGCGTTGAAGGTGGGTGACGGTAAGCAGGGTCTTGGTTTCCGATGACTGCATGCACAATGTTCAGTTATTGTAATAAGCCGCTCCGCGACTAGCCAGGCATTTCAGGCGTACAACGAAAAGATTATGGCCACTGAATCCACGCAAGAACACGGAAAAATAAAAAACTTGATAAAGAATATTTCCGTGGCAAAAAAATACAAGCCATAAGTGTTCAGTCATCCTGCCCTGTGGCGAGACCTACGGATCAGTTTTTACTCGAATAAAAAAACGGGCGCCGAAGCGCCCGTTAAACGACAACCCTGCCCGGTCAAGGCAAGGGCTTACATACCGGAACCACGGGTTCCGGTAAATTCAGGGTAGGCTTCCAGCCCACATTCGCCGATATCCACGCCTTCGTACTCTTCTTCCTCGGAGATACGAATGCCTATGAGCATCTTGATGATCGACCAGACCACCAGCGAAGTGATAAATACCCAGGCCAAGATCGATCCTAGCCCCAGTAGCTGGGCACTGAAGTTGGCATCTGTATTGGTGAGTGGTACAGCCATCAGACCCCACATCCCGACCACACCGTGGACGGAAATCGCACCGACTGGATCATCGATTTTCAGTTTATCCATAAACACGATGGAGAAGACAACCAGCACACCACCAAATGCACCGATCAGGGTAGCTATCAGCGGTGTCGGAGTCAGTGGTTCAGCGGTAATCGCCACCAGGCCTGCCAGCGCACCGTTTAATGCCATGGTCAAATCCGCCTTGCCGAACAGCAACCGCGCAGTGACCAAGGCAGCCACAACACCACCCGCAGCAGCCATGTTGGTATTAACAAATACCAGCGCAACCGCATTGGCCTCGCCGACATCCGACAGTTTCAACTCAGATCCACCGTTGAAGCCAAACCAGCCTAGCCAGAGAATAAAGGTACCTAATGTTGCCAGCGGCAAGTTGGCGCCAGGTATTGGGTGAACCTTTCCATCAGCACCGTATTTACCTTTACGCGCACCGAGTAACAACACACCGGCCAGTGCAGCAGCACCACCTGCCATATGCACAATTCCAGAACCTGCAAAGTCGTTGAAGCCCTGAGCATCCAGGAAACCACCGCCCCATTTCCAGTAACCTTCCACCGGGTAAATGAAGCCGGTAAACACGACGGCGAATAGCAGAAACGACCAGAGTTTCATGCGCTCAGCAACAGCGCCGGAAACCACTGACATAGCCGTTGCAACAAACACCACCTGGAAAAAGAAGTCTGACAGATTGGAATAATATATCTCGCCACCACTGGCCAGTACATCGGCTGCAGAATTATCAGAATTGCCCAGAATACTGCCAAAGATCGGCATCCAGCCGCCTTCACCGGTACCCGGATACATAATGGAATAGCCCACTAGCATATACATGATGCAGGCAATGGCAAAAAGAGAAATATTCTTGGTTAAAATTTCTGTGGTACTTTTAGCACGCACCAGCCCGGCTTCGAGCATAGAAAACCCGGCCGCCATCCACATGACCAGCGCACCGGATACCAGAAAATAAAACGTGTCTAATGCATACGCGAGCTCAGTGACACTGCCCGCAACTTTGGTTAATTCATCCACGGTTGTTCCTCCCCTTAGAGTGCTTCAGGGCCGGTTTCACCGGTCCGTATGCGCATGGCTTGTTCAATGTTAGTGACAAATATTTTGCCGTCACCGATCTTGCCGGAGTTCGCTGCTTTGGCAATGACCTCTAATACCTGCTCAAGCAGTTCGTCATCAATAGCCGCCTCTAATTTAACCTTGGGTAAAAAATCCACGACATATTCTGCACCTCGATACAATTCGGTATGACCTTTTTGACGGCCGAAACCCTTGACCTCAGTCACGGTTATGCCCTGCACGCCAATCTCGGACAATGCTTCGCGCACGTCGTCGAGCTTGAAGGGCTTGATAATTGCTGTTACTAATTTCATTGCTGATTCCCCTGAACGGATCCGCTGTTGAAGCGGATCCGTGATTGGAAGTTTAAATTTAACAAAGTTTCTTAGAACTCTTTGCTCCAGCCCAACCAGACCTGGGCACCGTCATCGCCATCGTTATCATTCTGTTCAAGATTCACGTTGAATGATCCGAAATCAGCAACGTCTTTACTGACCGATGCGCCGTAGTGGAGATAGCTGGCGGTTTGATTCCCGGCTGCTTTTTCTTCAAAATCGTAGAACCCGCCGAACAGGTTAAGCCCGAAGCCGGACTGCAGAGGAATATCAGCTGACAGGCTGTAGTACAGATCACCGGTGTCAAAAGGCGCATTGTCGGTTTCACCCCAAACGGTGTAAGCCACGCCAGCGCTAAACATTGCTATAGAAAAATTCGCCGCAATTTCTGCGTAATCCAGTTCTCCACCCTGCTCATCACCACCGGCACCGGGGTACCAGTAGTACAGTCCGCTAACATCATATCCAAAACTACCCGCTTCTCCTCCATAACCAGCATAGAGATCTACTTCACTGTCTTCCTTGCCACCGAAGTCAACATTGGAAATCCAGGTGCCCGCATACATACCGGAGTCAGCACTCCAGTCCAGACCACCCTGCACTGCTGCGCCATCAGTCTGATTAATACCGCGGAAAAGATAATCACTCACAACCGCAATGTTGGCAGCCACCTCAGCCTGGGCAACGCCAGTTGCGGCAACAAAAGCAGTTGCCAGTAATGTTTGGGAAATGGTTTTCATGGGTTATAGACTCCTCATCTATTTAAGTTAAGTTGTACTGTTGCATTCTCGCCTTACCTGGCTGCTGGTAAAAAATGCATGACCAGCTATTAGCATATCCCGCGCCAAAATTTATTTTACTATAATAATTATAAAGTTACATGATTTTTTATCCTGCCACTCGCTAAAAACGCACCAAAATAGGGAGTACTACTTAGTACATCTACCGGCTTCGCACCCATATTGTGCAAAGCTGCCGGCAGGCGACAGTAGACGATTTCATTCCTGTTGGTTAAGGTATCAGCATGATTGATGCAAAATTTCTTGACGACCTCGCCCACCGTCTAGCCGACGCGGTACCGCCCGGCGTGCGCAACGTACAGTCTGATGTGGAGAGAAACCTGCGCGCCACTGTGCAAGCCGCCTTATCAAAGCTGGATCTGGTAACGCGTGAAGAATTCGACGTACAAACCAAAGTATTGGCACGCACGCGTGCGAAACTGGAGGCGCTTGAAATTGTTGTAGCGAATCTCGAGCCTCAGTTATTGAAAGATAAAAACCAAGCAAGCTCTGATGAGTCAGTGTGAACCAAGGAGCGGTTTTAACCGCGATGGTCGGTAGGGCAATCGCGGTTAAAACCGCTCCAGTACGTGTAGAATTTACAATGACTATTTATACGATTTAATCAGTCTAGTAAGCGAAGGATCGCTTTAGTGCTAACCAAGGAAGGAATAATATGTCACTCGCTGTCGTTTATAGCCGTGCACAACTCGGTGTACAGGCACCACTTGTAACCGTTGAAGTTCAGTTGTCCAACGGACTGCCTTGTCTTTCAATCGTTGGATTACCCGAAACAGCTGTGCGCGAGAGTAAGGATCGGGTTCGCGCCGCGATACTGCAAAGCGGTTTTGAATTTCCTGCCCGCCGGATCACAATTAACCTGGCACCAGCGGACTTACCCAAAGACGGAGGCCGTTTCGATCTACCGATAGCACTGGGTATTCTCGCTGCATCCGGCCAGGTGCAAGTAGCATTACTTGAGCGCTACGAATTCATAGGTGAGTTGGCGCTCAGCGGAGCGTTGCGTCCGATTCAAGGTGTCTTGCCGGGGATCCTGCAAGCCGGAAAAGATCAACGCAGTATGATTTGCCCTTCCGCTTGCGCTGCTGAGGCCGCACTTGCCAACACTCAGACATTGATCGCTGATCATTTATTACGAATCTGCGCTTTTTTAAACGGTCAGGCTGAGCTAAACCCGCCTGAGCTTGTAAATACGGGACAGGAAAAAATTACCGGCAATGATTTGAAAGATGTACGTGGCCAGCAACATGCCAAACGCGCACTGGAAATTGCAGCCGCTGGAGGCCACAATTTGTTATTTATCGGCCCACCCGGCACGGGTAAAACCCTTTTAGCCAGTTGCTTGCCTGGAATACTTCCATCACTGAATCAGCAAGAAGCATTAGAAACTGCATCCGTTCTATCGGTCAGTAAATATAATTTTGCTAGCCACCAATGGTTCAGACGCCCGTTTCGCACCCCCCACCATACGGCATCAGCCGTTGCCCTGGTAGGCGGGGGTTCTGCTGTTATGCCGGGTGAAATTTCACTCGCCCACAATGGCGTACTGTTTCTAGACGAGTTGACTGAGTTCCAAAGTCATGTTTTAGACGTATTACGCGAACCACTCGAAACCGGTCATATCTGTATCAGCCGTGCCGCAAGACGTGCAACCTACCCGGCAAGCTTCCAATTAGTAGCCGCAATGAATCCCTGCAAATGTGGTCAGCTTGGCGACCCCTCAGGCCGCTGCCGCTGCACGTCCGCGCAGATACAGAAATACCGGAGTAAAATTTCAGGGCCATTACTGGATCGCATCGATATGCACATAGAAGTGCCCAGGCTTGCCTGGCAAGAACTCAATGGGCCAGAAGGCGAATCCAGCCAAGCTGTTTTGCAGCGGGTAATGCAGGCACGCGAAAATCAACTAAGCCGCTATAGCTGTACTAATGCGAGGCTGAATAACCAGCAACTGAAAACTGTTTGCCAGTTGCACGCGGAATGTCAATCCATTCTAGAGCGAACCCTTACCCAGTTAAAACTGTCTGCGCGCGCCTGCCATCGAATCTTGAAAGTTGCCAGGACGATTGCCGATCTCAATGACGCGGAACAGATTCAGCGTGATCATCTGACCGAAGCTATTTCCTACCGATGCCTGGATCGTTCTATGCGATAGAAATCAACAGATTTAATCAGCATTTTCTGCCAGATATTTTCGCCAACTTCCCAGCTTTGTGACTTCACTAGCGCCTTCAATTCCATACGGCTCACAAATAAATCCGGTTACCCAACGGCCATCTTTCAATTCAAGTTTACCCAGCCCCAAAGGCGGCGGAATTTGCTGTAGAAAACCACCTACTTGCGTTTGTGGCATGGCCCAGACTTCTACTTCTATCGCTGCTCCGTCCGAATCCCTCACCAGGCCGGGCCGGTAAGGTGGCCCTCCCGGCAAGGCATACAGTCGGTAATTATCAGAGGTGCTTGTAGATTGCCTCAGCCAGGCGCCACGCTCAGTGAGCTGGTAATTTAGCGCTAACCCGGATAGGTGGGCGCCACAGACGGCAATCTCCACCCTACCTTTCACACGATCAGCCGTTATGTCGGTTGCAGTTAAACGTGTATCCGTTGCACCAAGCTTAAGCCCTGTCGCTTGCTGCAAACGATTAGCGAGTGCCAGTAATGGATATTCACAAAACATACGTGATAACAAGGTCACACCGGCAGGCAGGCCGTTAGATTGAAAACCAGCAGGTACAGCAACCGCACTTAAATCCAGCAAATTAACAAAATTTGTATAGTATCCCAGATTACTATTGAGCTTAACCGGGTCTTTTTCTATATCCTCAATACGGTATATATTGCCCGCAGTTGGGGTAACCACCACATCCAGATCAGACCAAATCTTTTCACTCGCACGGCGGCACTGCATCAATTGATATTGTGCTTTAAAGGCATCTGCGGCACTGGCCGCTTTACCGGAAGCAATAATCTCATACGTCACCGGGATTAATGCACCGGGTTTATCCTCCATAAAAGATTCAATTGCGATATAGCGTTCGGTGACCCAGGGGCCTTCGTACAATAAACGCGCTGCTGCAAGGAAGGTTCCGAAATCGATAGCGACAGCCACGCCACCCAGCGCAGTCAAGTGGTCTACCGCTTGATTGAACAGGCCGGCTGTATCTGTACTGCCAAAATACTCAAGTTGTTCGTCATAAGGAACACCAAAGCGAAAACTGTCGGCGCCAAAACCCGGCAAGTCAGACGGTTCTGGCCTGGCATAGATATCGTCAGGGTCATATTTTGCACACACATCCAATACCTGCTGGGCGTCCTTTGCCGTCAGCGCAAAAATTGATACACAGTCAAGCGAGCGGCAGGCAGGCACAACACCCTCGGTACTTATAAGTCCGCGCGTTGGCTTAAGACCAATAATATTATTGAAGGCAGCCGGTACACGTCCGGATCCAGCGGTGTCTGTACCGAGTGAAAAACTGACTTGTCCGGTGGCTACGGCCACCGCAGAGCCGGCACTGGATCCACCAGAAATATACTCGCCATTAAAACTGTTCTTACAGGCGCCATAGGGTGTCCGTGTCCCCACCAGCCCGGTCGCAAACTGATCCAGATTGGTTTTACCCATCGGTATTGCGCCGGCATCAATTAAACATTGCACTGCAAAGGCGTGACGTTGTGGCAGGTATGCATACTCAGGGCAGGCAGCTGTCGTGGGGGTGCCTGCCAGGTCAATATTGTCTTTTATCGCGAAAGGAATGCCATACAGCGGCATTTCATCGGGCGATCTTTTATCCAGTGCATCCAGATAGGCTTGCAATGGTTCCCGCTCCAGACGGGTAATCCATACGTTGCGGTCAGGTTGTTTCTCAATCCTGGCAATGACAAGATCGATTACTTCAGTGGGCGTAAACCGCCCACTCCGATAACCCTCCAACAAGGCATTAATAGTCAGACTTTGATCTGGCGCCATTGCGCTGTGCTACTCCTCAAGTTCTATAATGATTAGTGCCTGGCCTGCTTTCACAGGACTGCCTTGTGCGCAGAGTACGTCCTGCACCCGGCCTGCTGCACTCGCATTAATTGCAATTTCCATTTTCATCGCCTCAACCACAACTAGATGATCATCAATTGCGACACGTTCACCCGGTTCGACTAAAATCTCCCAAACACTGCCTGTTACCGATGATTCAATGGCAATACAACCGTGCGGTAGGTCGAAAGGTGCATCTGAGCTCGCCGCCTCCCCCACAAAATCGGCCTGATAGTCAGCCTGCCCAGATTGCTCCCATCGCTCCCGCTCCGCTTCAAAAGAAGTTTGTTGTTGTAGCTTGAACTGCGCAATGCTGTCTTTATTGTCACTCAGAAAACGCTTGTAGTCGCGGAGCTTAAGAACACTCTCCTCAATCTTCAGGTTAAAACGCCCCAGAATAAAATCTTCACGCATCTGCAACAGTTCATCTTTAGAGACTTCATAAAACCGAATCTGGTCAAAAAACTGCAGCAGCCATTGTTTGCCATTCTTGAAATCCGCAGTCTGCCGGTAACGGTTCCACATTTGTACCGTACGCCCGACAAACTGATAACCACCCGGGCCTTCCATTCCATACACGCAAAGATAGGCGCCGCCAATACCCACGGCATTTTCGGGTGTCCAGGTACGCGCGGGATTGTATTTTGTGGTCACCAAACGATGACGTGGATCCATCGGCGTTGCAACGGGCGCACCCAGGTAAACATCGCCCAGTCCCATTACCAGGTAGCTGGCGCCAAATACTATTTGTTTGACGGTATCGACTGATTCCAAGCCATTAATGCGGCGTATAAATTCTATATTGCTGGGACACCAGGGTGCGTCCGGACGCACTGACTGGGTGTATTTATCAATCGCTACTTGTGTTGCCGGATCATCCCAGGATAAGGGTAAATGTACTATCCGGCTGCGAACCTGCAAATCTTCAACCGGCGGTAGTTGATCCTCCGCTGTCTGTAGTTTTGCAACCAAGGTTGTCTGATCAATGAGCCGGCTATCGTAATGAATCTGTAGCGAACGTATACCAGGCGTCAGATCAAGTATGCCTTTCAGATCGCAGGAATTAACCCACTCCATCAGCGCATGCACGCGGAAACGCAGATTGAGATCCAGTTCCAGAGGACCGTACTCAATGAGCAAATATTTATCTCCCGCCTGCCGGTAACACACGGCGACTTGATGTTCGCCAGCTTCCCTGCGGTATAGAATAGGTGAAGGAGTAGCATTAAGCGCCGCTTGCACAGAGTCAGTTACGCATACTCCCGATAGGGATTGAATGGCAGCATCCTGAATCTGCTCACGCCGGTTAGCCTCTGCAACAGAGACACAATGAAAGCTCACCGTATCACCAGGTTTCAGCTGGCCCAGCTTCCAAAGGTCTGACTGAACAATCGTTGCAGGACAAACAAATCCACCCAGGCTAGGACCGTCTGGCCCCAGTATAACCGGCATATCACCGGTGAAATCAATTGCACCAATAGCATAGGCATTATCATGAATATTGGAGGGGTGTAGCCCGGCTTCACCGCCATCCTTGCGTGCCCATTCAGGTTTTGGGCCGAGTAAGCGCACACCGGTACGGCTGGAGTTGTAGTGCACTTCCCAGTTTGTGGAAAAAAACATTTCCATATCACTGTCAGTGAAAAAATCCGGTGCACCCTGCGGCCCATACATGACACAAACCTGCCAGCGGTTTACGTAAACCGGCACGAGCTGTTCGGGTACTGGCTGACAAGTCTTGTCTATACACGCCGCTTGGTTCAACCGCAGCACATCACCCGCTTGCAAGCTACGGCCTCCATGGCCACCAAATTGGCCAAGGGTAAAGGTGGCTTTACTACCCATATAATCAGGCACATCAAAACCGCCCTTGACTGCAAGATAGCAGCGGTTTCCGCTGCCTTCTATGTTGTGCATTGTCAATGTACTTCCAGCTTTTACTGCGACAGGTTTCCAGTATTCAACGGCAACGCCATCCAATAAGGCATGCATAGGTGCGCCGGCTAACGCGATAACGGTTTCTGAATTAAATTTCAAAGTGGGTCCAGTAACCGTTAGTTCTAACCCGGCTGCCTGCGCCTCATTACCAACCATCCGGTTCGCAAATCGAAACGCCAGATGATCCATGGGTCCCGACGGGGGCACGCCTACCCACCAATAACCTGTACGCCCCGGATAATCCTGAATCATGGACTGAGTACCCGCTGACATCACATCAATTGTCAGCGGCCGGAAAGTAAGCTGATCGAGATAGCGCGTGAACTGCTCACCCTTGACGAATACCTGTTCGGCAATAATTTTAGTCAAATAGGCAAGGTTGGTTTCTATACCATGCAGCGATGTTTCACTGAGCGCCCGGCTTAATTGCTCAAGCGCCTGGCTGCGGTTTTTTCCATGGGTAATTATTTTGGCCAGCATGGGATCGTAAAATGCAGTGATCTCACTGCCGGTTTCCACCCAACTTTCAACGCGTGCCCGCGTTGGCCAGGATACTTCTGTTAACACCCCTGCAGCTGGTTGAAAATGTTTCGCTGGATCTTCCGCATAGAGCCGGACCTGGATAGCATGCCCGCTTGGTCTATGCTGATAGTGCTGAATTATCTCATGTTCACCTGCAGCAACACGCAACATCCACTCGACCAAATCTACATTCGTTACCTGTTCAGTGACACCATGCTCTACTTGCAGGCGCGTATTAACTTCTAGAAAATAAAACTCGCGCGTCTGTGTATCGTAAACAAATTCCACCGTCCCTGCCGAACGATAGGACACAGCGGCAGCGAGACGAACCGCTGTGTCCATCAATTGCAGTCGTTGGGAATCGCTGATACCTGGCGCGGGTGTTTCTTCAATAACTTTCTGATTACGGCGCTGCACAGAACAATCGCGCTCGCCTAGCGCTACCACATCACCCTCACCATTACCGAAGATTTGCACTTCAATATGCCGGGCTATTTCGACATATTTTTCAATGAACAACCCGCCCTGGCTAAAATTATTTTTACTCAGGCGTTCAACCGAATGAAAGGTTTCCTCCAATTCTTTTTCGGACCAGCATAATTGCATACCTATGCCGCCACCACCTGCTGTACTTTTCAGCATAACGGGATAACCGATACGGTGCGCTTCACGCGTTGCATGGCTGATGCCTTCCAGCAAGCCACTACCCGGCAGTAAGGGTATCTTATTCTCGCGTGCCAGCTGCCTCGCTGTATGCTTTAAACCGAACTGGCGCAGTTGCTCTGCTGTAGGGCCAATAAAGGTAATGCCTGCCAGCTCACAGGCCTCTGAAAATTCTGCATTCTCACTAAGAAAACCATAGCCGGGATGTATGGCTTGCGCACCCGTTAGTTGGGCAACCTCTAGAATTTTATTCGCATCAAGATAGCTTTCCTTTGCAGGCCCAGCGCCAATGCACACCGCCTGATCCGCTTGTGCAACATGCAGAGAATGAATATCCGCCTCTGAGTAGACAGATACCGATTGAACGCCGAGCCGCTTAAGGGTACGTATAATGCGGCAAGCAATAGCACCACGATTGGCAATCAGGACTTTTTCAAACATTACTAAACCCAAGCAGGACTATGTGAACGAGCCCTGTATCTGTGGGCCGTCCCACATTTTGGTTGAGTCGCTTCGGGCCGTCCCGAAGGTCTATCATGTATTCGGCAAACTCTGATTATATTCCTGGACTCGCATGTTGCTCACAGAAGCGTTCAGAAGTTATTTAGCCCCGGCTTTCAGGCATCCCAGACCAGTACTTCGACCGGGGTGGGATTGTAGGCATTACAAGGATTATTTAATTGCGGACAATTAGAAATCAACACAAGAATATCCATTTCTGCCCGCATTTCCACATAGCGGCCAGCTTCAGATACACCGTCTTCAAAGGTTAATCCACCCTCAGGTGTAACCGGCACATTCATAAAAAAATTGATGTTACTGGACAAGTCCCGTTTTCCCATACCGTTATCGCTTTCTGCAAGCATCATCAGAAAGCTGTCCCGGCAGTTGTGCATATGTCGCTTGTCCAGTGCATAACGCAGCGTATTGCTTTCAGCCGAACAGGCGCCGCCCAGTGTGTCGTGACGCCCGCAGGTATCCGCAATAATTGTCAGCATGGCATGCCCTTCATTTGATAACAGGCGGGTACCCGTTGTCAGATAAATATTACCTTGTTCACGGATCGTATCATTTGCACTGTATCGCTCTTCATGGTCACAGGCATTGTAAAATAGTGTATCGACCGCCTGATTTCCTTCCAAATCCAGAATGCGTACGACCTGACCTTTTTTAATTTCCCGCATAAAGGCCAGGCCGGCTGGCACCACTTCACGGAACTGGGCTGCAGATAGCGATAATTGACTTTCTTTTATTTTACTCAGCATCGGATTTTTCCAGAACTCTACACAAACATTCTTTCTGTATTAATAAAAGCACGCTTATTTTCAGGGCAGGCATTGCGGCACACATCATCCTCCGCCACCGCACCCGTCAGCCGCGCAGTCATCTCGATATCTTTCGGATTATATTTGGCGCCCGAATCCATAGGATGCTGGCAGGTCGATAACACAACCAGCGCGTGCATTTCAAACCGCAAATCAACATAATTTCCGGCAAGAGAATTATTTTCCTGGTATTGCATATTGCCGTTTTCATCGACAATTACTTTGCTGAATAAATTAATATTGGACACCAGATCCGGTTTACCCAGACCATATTTACCCAATTCATTGAGCAGACTATCGAAGCCATTACGGTGATACTCGTTATGCCGTTCCTGATAACGGCCTTCTCCGTATTTTTGTAATACCATTGCTGCATTCGATACACCGCCCATTGTGTCATGCCACCCGCAGGTATCTTCTGTCAGTGAACAGATCACACGACCCATATCGGTATAACAGATATTTCCACGCGTTAAAAAGGCCGTATGCTGACCTTTCAATGTGTCCGCCATATTGTAACGCTCAAGCTTTTCCTCGTAGTTATACATCAGCAACGAAACATTCACCCCACCCTGCAAATCCTTAAACCGCACTGTGGTGCCACGCCGCACCACACCTGACCAGTGCGCACCACCCGGCACCACTTCTTGCCATAGCTCAGTTGAATGCTCGTGTTTCGAGCCGCTACTCGTGATCATCTTGAATTTCCAGTCTTGTTACATTAGCCGGTGGGAGTGGGTGTACGGGTGGCATTATGGCCGCAGATAATTGCAGCTTGCCCGAGGATACGCCACGGCAGGTAACCATTTCGTCAGCAATCTTTTGCAAACGCGACACCGGACCCTGCACCAATACCACTTCCATGGTGTGTGCGTGCATAAGTTGCACATGCAGTGAACTGATCACTTCATCTAGGTAGTGGTGCTGCAAATCAGCCAATTGTTTCTGTAACCCAGGTTTGGAATGATCATAAACCAGGGTAATAGCACCCGCCATAATTTCATGCCCGAGCTGCTTTTTATGTTCCGTAACCCGCGCAACAATCATATCGGTAATGGCCTGTGAACGGCTTTCGAAACCCCGTTGACTGACCATATCGTCCAACTGGTTTAGCAATACTTCGGGCAATGAGACACTGATTCTTGTCGTACAGTTTTTTGATGCCACACTCACAGCCCTGCCAACAGTTTTCAAAACACACTCTCCACGTCGTCGTTTATGTGAACCATACGCATCATATTCAAATGATCGCCGTTATCATCTGTTTCTGGCGGATGGATTAACACCTCCAAACGTTTCTTGGTAGCCAGAAATTCTGCTGACAGTAACTGATCTGATGAACGGGGTTGTGGAACCGGAACTTCAATTAACTCCTGCACTTCACCGGGATGCGCCTTGAGAACAAGTATACGATCCGCCAGATAAATTGCTTCATCAAGATCATGGGTAATAAACACGATAGTGATGTCAATATTTTGCCAGATCTCCATTAAATAGGACTGCATTTTTGAGCGCGTTTGAGCATCAAGCGCGCCAAAGGGTTCATCCATGAGCAATACGCGGGGTTGGTTTGCAAGCGCCCTTGCGATAGCTACACGTTGCTTCATGCCACCTGAAAGTTGATGCGGGTAACTGTTCGCAAATTTTGTGAGTCCCACCAGATCCAGCCACTGCATCGCTTCCTCAC
Organism: uncultured Gammaproteobacteria bacterium; assembly: GCA_964409635.1. Classification (GTDB taxonomy): domain Bacteria; phylum Pseudomonadota; class Gammaproteobacteria; order DSM-19610; family DSM-19610; genus CAYPEL01. The sequence goes on from CAYPEL010000015.1 coordinate 27,011, forward strand.
TAGCCGCCATCTTGCCACGCCCCGCCATTTCGAGACCAAACATAACGTTGCGTTTTACAGTACGCCATGGGAACAAGGTATAACTCTGAAACACCATACCACGATCCGGGCCGGGCCCGCTGACAACTTGCCCATTGACTAACACTTCACCACTACTTGGTGTTTCCAGACCTGCGAGAATTCGAATCAGAGTGGATTTGCCGCAACCCGATGCTCCAATTACACAGACAAATTCACGTTTGTAGGTTTTGAAATTTATATCCTTCAGGGCCGTTATGCTGCCATGAGATGTTTCAAAATGCTTGGTTAGATTCTTAACTTCCATAAGCACAGGCCGTTGTTTCATGCGTTTAAAACGATCAGCAACTTCCGCAGCCTGGGTTCTATAGTCAGGTAGATCTATAGTGTGCATGATCAGACCTCAGCATCCTTTTGCTGCCATGGAAAAACCTTCCTTCCCAACCAGGCGAGCAACAAATCTGTCGACAAACCAATAATGCCTATGATCATGATGGCAGCAAATACATTATCAAAATTCTTGTAGCGCGCTTGTTGAGTAATAAACCAGGTTATTCCCGAGCTGGTCCCGATCAGTTCTGCTACGATCAGATAGGTCCATGCCCAACCAAGCAGGATTCGCATATCCTTAAACAAGTCTGTGGCTATGCCTGGTATCACCACCTTGAAAAGCAGTGCAATATTTTTAGCACCTAATGTCTGCGCAGCTTCTAATAATGATGGATCCAGCTTACGGGTAGTATTCGATACCACCAACACTTGCTGAAAAAAGGTTCCGATAACGATAATGGCTATTTTCGGCGCCTGATAGATGCCTAAAATAGCTACCGCCAGAGCACCAAAAGCAGGTGCCGGCAAGTATCGGAAAAATTCGACAAAAGGTTCGAAAAGCCTGGAAAAAAAATCGTAGGTGCCCGCCAGAATTCCCAGTGGAACGCCCAGCATTGAAGAAATCAGAAAACCCCAGAATATTACCTGTACGCTGCTCCACAAACTTTCATGTAGCCACTTTTCGTTACGGCGCTTTGGTTCTGTCGTAAAAGCGGTATAAAAAGCATGCCCCACCTCATGCGGTGCTGGTAAATAAATTGGATTTGCGGGTTTACCTTTCGGCTCTATACCACCGGATGCCAATAAATTATCGCGTTCTGACCAGAAGAGATCCTTGTCTACCAATTGTCCTGCCTGGAAATAGGACACGTCACCCGCTTGAGTAATTTCTACTTTCGGGTGCCATAACCAGGGCACATAACTCACTAACGACCAGATGAGTAACGGTAGAACAAAGCTCAATACCGTCAGCATAAATCTTGGCCGCGCATCTAGCTGCTTGCGGACAGCGAACCATTGCATGGTTTATTTTACTTTCTTTTCTGAATACCAGATCACGGCCAAGTGTATTGGTTGTTAAAGTTCGTCCATCAAAGACAGGTCAATATACGATCCCACGTCTTGGGCTGAGTCATAGACTTTATTGGCAACGTTAAAATCATCGGAAATTTTTGTTGAGCCATAGACTGATTTATAGCCTGCAGCTTTTCCCATAAAGGCCTTGGCTTCTTCAAGCGTTAGTATTTTAGTGCCGCTGATAAAGGTTTCATATTCTTTAGGCGGCACACCAACGCGCGATGCCATTATTTTTACAGCATCTTCATGCGTTTTAGGATCTTTGATATAGTCAACAATCCGGTACCAGACTTTCATCACCTTCTTCCAATCGTCACGGCGTTTAGCCAGGCTCTCGGGAGAAACAGCGAGTACATCGTAGATCAAACCCGGCTGATCTGCGCTGCTAAAGACCGATTTAGAACCCGGTACCAGCTTAAGCGCCTGACCGGAGTTTGGCTGCCAGGCGACTATCGCGTCGACTTGCCCGGATGCCAATACCTGTGGTGTTTCGTTGGTAGGCACATTCACCAACTCAACATCAGCCTCACTCAATCCATTTTGCTGCAGCGCATCAAGTAATAACAAGTGACTGACAAAACCGATCTCGACGCCAATCTTTTTGCCTTTCAAATCCTTTACAGAGTTAATTCCCGGCTTGGCAACGACCATGTCATTGCCGTTACTGTAATCGTTAATCAGGTACATAATGCCTTTCCCACCGGCAGCACCAGTCACCAGTGTATCGCCGTTTGTCATAGCAACTGCATCGAGTTTTCCGGCTGCGAATGCATCCATAGAGGCCACATAGTCAAACCAGTCAAACTTGACATCGACACCCGCATCCTTGAACCAGTCTTTTTCAATACCCACTTCCCAGGCAACCCAGCCCGGCCAATCGCTGTAACCGATTTTTAAAGGCTCCGCACTTGCAACCAGTACGGATGTACTAAAAAACAGTCCCAACAGGGAAACCACAAAACGGCGGGCTAAGATACGCATGACAAAATCCTCCAGTATTACGAAATTGGTATTAAGTAATACTGGGAAAGCAAAGCCTATGCCACCACTCAAATTAAATTTAACTCTACTAAAAACATAAAGTTAATTAATTTAAGCTTAGCCTTGTATCCCCTCTTCGCACCAAGACTAGGCGCAATGGTAATTACCTGCACTATATTGGAACAAAGTATGCCAGTTGAAAATTTTTAAATAGGCTTTTAAATGGCCACCTGCTGCTGAGGTATTTTTAATTTAACGACGCCTTGTACGCGCTGTAATGTTTACTTTTAGACTGCTTGGCAAACTTTAAAAATTCCCCTCCATGAAGATTCACGCAAGCTGTTATCAAATCTTAAGAGAAGATCGGATTTAATCACGTATAATGTTCCTCCCAATACATCCTGTTTTTATCAAACAAGCAAACTCAACGTGCCCGACCTTAATCCACCACAACGTAGTGCAGTCCGCATTACAGACCGCCCTTTACTCGTTCTAGCCGGTGCCGGCAGCGGTAAAACCCGGGTCATTACCTACAAGATTGCGCATTTAATTAAACACTGCGGTCTCGAGCCTAAAACCATTACTGCGGTCACTTTTACCAACAAAGCGGCACGGGAAATGCGTGACCGTGTTGCCAAACTGGACAAGCGTGAAAATATCAAAGGTTTGACGATTTCGACCTTTCACACCCTGGGAATGAATCTGCTGCGACGTGAAGCCGTGCAGCTTGATTTTAAACCCAACTTTTCTATTTTTGATGCCCAAGACAGTCAGCACCTGATCGACGAGCTGGTACGCAAACGACCGGTTGCCTTCGGCAATGACAGCATGCGCTGGCAAATTTCCAACTGGAAAAATGACCTGGTCACAGCGCAACAAGCTGTGCAACAGGCCAATAGCGAATTCGAACTCGCTACCGCGATACTCTACAACGAATACCAGCATCATCTGCACGCCTATAATGCCTTCGACTTCGATGACTTGATTATGCAACCCACAGTCTTGTTGACGAATAACCAAACAGTCCGTGAGCACTGCCAAAACCGCATCAGGCAAATGCTGATGGATCAGTACCAGG
>CAYPEL010000016.1:0-30477 GCA_964409635.1 uncultured Gammaproteobacteria bacterium
AGCGCCGATGAGATGCTGGCCGGCTTAAAGAAAGTCCTAGCAGGAGATATTTATCTACCGGATGATCTCTGGCTACAGATCAGTGATCAACCATTAGTTGGTTCCGATACCCCTGCAACAACCATTACTTCCTCTACCGATAGTATTGGTGAACGCCAGCTTCAGGTACTGGGATTGATGAACCAGGGGCTGCCAAACAAACAAATTGCCACCATCCTTTCTGTTAGCGAAGCGACTGTAAAATATCACATCGGTATTTTATTTCGTTCTCTCGGCGTCAAGAACCGGACCGCCTGTATTCATGAAGCGCAGAGAAGACGCATTATCAATCATGAGTCATCCTGAGTTCTTGTTGTAACGTAGCACGTAATACTGCCGGAGTTACCGGTTTATGCAGCAAGCGGAAACCACTTGCCTTTGCCTCGCGTAAACGATCAGGTGAAGTGTCCCCTGTTATAATGACTGCTGGAATATCCTCGTTCAATTCTTCGAAAATGGTTTGCACCGCTTCAACACCGGTTCTGTTCTGGCGCAGACGGTAATCCGCGAATACAATCGATGGCTGATTATCACTTTTTGACAATACATCTATTGCCTGTTCTGCAGACTCAGCAAGCAGAACCTTACAACCCCAGGCAGATAACAGTTTACGCATGCCTTCCAGAACATCCCGGTCATCGTCAATCACGAGTATGGACACACCCTCAAGATTGACCACATCCGGCAGTATCCTGTCCTGTGAAACTTTGGCAGCATCACCAGACGGTACCGCCAAGGTAAAGGTAGTTCCTTGCCCTAGACTGGAAGAGAGATCAATATTGATATCCATCAGAGTACACAGACGTTTAACGATCGCCAAACCGAGCCCCAGCCCTTTTGAACGATCACGCTCCGGGTTATTGATTTGATAATATTCCGAAAATATCTGGCTCGATTCTTTCTCGGGTATGCCTACACCGGTATCACTGACTTGTATCGCCACATATTCATTTGACTGCTGGTGACATCGAATAGATACCGAACCGCGTTCAGTATAGGTAATCGCATTGGTAATAAGGTTGCTGAGAACGCGATCCAGCAACACCGGATCAGCATAAACGACTATTTCGCCGCATTCTAAATTAAACGATACACTCTTTTCCTCAGCCTGTAGTCGATATTCCGATTCGAGTGATCTGGAAAACTCAACCATCCTTATATGGCGCGGGTGCACCTCAACCACGCCGGCATCCAGTCTGGAAACATCGAGTAGACTGTTAAACAGATGATTCAACGCTTCTGTTGATCTGGTTATTTTATCCAGTAAATCCTCTCCTTCCTTACCGTTTACATGATCACGCAACACACCCAGCAACAACCCGGAAGCATGTAATGGCTGCCTGAGATCATGACTGGCCGCAGCCAGGAAATGATTTTTGTCACGTACGGCTTTTTCCGCAATTTCACGGTTTTCATCAGCTGTTTGTTTTTGTTGCTCCAGGTCTTTCATAAGGTCGATATTTACAAACTGTAGACGATACAACTCCGCGATTGATTTATTTTGTGTGCGTGCAAATACGATACTTACTGCAAAATACGCAAGTATAGTTATACCTATTGGTAAATATACTGTTCCACCTTCAAGCAAATTCCTTATCGTAAACGGAATAGTAGCGGGGATGATAAAAGCGTAGAAAGCCGGCAGATAGGCGGATGTGGAGGCCGTAGCACCAGAAACCAGACCGGCATACATACAAGCGATAAACAGAACTAATTCCGGTTTATCTGGCATGTAAAATAATATCGAAGCGAATGCCCAGACTATACCTGCAAACCCTGCACCCATTGCAAAAAGCCTACCCCATTTGATCGAATTTTCCATACGGCTGGAATCGGCACGATAGCGGTTGGCAATCAATACACGAAACAGGACAATGACAAAAAATGCAGCCGACCAACTGGCAAGTAAGTCAGATTGAACCTGGCTCCAGAACACCAGAATTATCGCCACACCAACGACGATATTACCGATAAGAATTGTATAAATATGCTGATTAATAAGACCAACCTGCCGCGCCCTTACTTCTTTTTCATGTTTATTCATATCCGGTCTCGTGAATTTAACTAGATTTTAAGCGACTGGTCGAAGGTCAACTGCTTAAAGTATAAATCGTAAGGGTTACATTTTTCAGCCTGATAATTACCATCATACAGTTAAAATCCTGGACAATATTTCCTGACAATCATCAAGCACGTATAGCGCTCGGCATAAGACACCAGCCGGATTTCGTTGCCCCAGCTTGTTCATTACTACGTAACCTTTTCAGTACTTCCTTATGCGTTGATTGTGAACCAGTTCTGAGTCCGGACCCCGAAATAAAGCTAAGCTTCTATACGCCAACATTTATCATACCAAACCTAAATTTTGGAGGTCTATAATGTTCAGCACACCACGCGGTTCGGGCATCACCCGCCGCGCCAAACCAGTGCTGGCAGATGAAATCGGCAACGATGATTATCTAAATCTGCTACCGTTTCAACAACACATAAACCGCACCCGTCCCGCCATCGTAGTAACGCGCCGAACAATAAGCGAGCACTTCCTCACGTTGCCTCAGCCATGCACCCACTTTGATTTTTAAAACCGGCCCCCGGTGCCGGGAACCGAGCCCCTTACCGTGAATGATACGGGCGCACTGCACATGGTGGCGTTGGCAGTGGTGCAGAAATTCGGCAACCGCAGCGCGGGCGACTGGCACGACCATGCCGTGCAGATCCAGTTCGGCATCAATGCTGATCTGGCCGCGGCGCAGTTTTTTCATGGTGCGTTTCTGAATACCTGGTTTCAGGTAAATCAGCTCATCACCGTTTTCGTATTCTTCTGGTTGAAACTGCTCAGAGAGCATATCCCGCAGGACGGCGGTCTCGTCTGCTTCACGGAAACGGGGGACAGGGCGGGGTTGTTTGATGCGGTGCAGGAGACGATTTTTAGAGAGTGGGCGTACATCACCAATGGTTTCCCGGAACAGTGCGCTGTCTTCTGTGCTGATAGGGCGTTTCATAGCTTGGGTACTAATTACCTTAAAACGCTTGTTTAATCAACCAGCGTGTGTATATTTTCCTCTGCTGAGGATAGGCCTTGCTGGGCGAGTCCGGTATAGTTTAGCCTTTATGCATATTCTGATCAGTAATGACGATGGTTACCAGGCACCGGGCATCCGCTGCCTGGCGGAAGCGCTCGCCAAAGTCGCGGAAATTACCGTCGTCGCACCCGACCGGGATCGCAGTGGTGCGAGCAATTCGCTAACGCTGGACAGCCCGATACGCGCCCTGCAGATGGAAAACGGCTTTACCCGGGTGGGTGGCACACCGACGGATTGTGTCCATCTGGCCATAACCGGCTTGCTCAAAAAAGAGCCTGATATCGTGGTATCCGGTATCAATAGTGGCGCCAATCTGGGTGATGACGTGCTGTATTCCGGGACGGTTGCAGCGGCGATGGAAGGGCGCTTTCTTGGCCTGCCAGCAATCGCCATTTCCATGGTCAGCTTTCAACCACAACACTATGAAACAGCCGCCCGGGTCGCCTGTGAACTGGTCGAACAGGTCAAGTCCCAGCCGGTACCGGCTGCAACCATCCTGAATGTAAATGTACCGGATGTCCCCTGGGAAGAATTAGCTGGCTGGCGGGTAACCCGGTTGGGCCACCGGCATAAATCTGAGCCGGTCATCCGCCAGCAAGATCCACGCGGCCGGCCGATATACTGGGTGGGGCCTGCGGGTGCCGAACAAGATGCCGGCCCCGGTACTGATTTCCATGCTGTAAAAAATCATTTTGTTTCAATCACACCGCTTCACGCAGACTTGACGCGCCATGAGGTGCTGGATCAGCTAAAGCAAAGGCTTGGCCTGGGAGACGCGCCGGCATGATTTCACGCCAGCAGGAACGCGGCATCGGTATGACCTCACAACGTACCCGGGATCGCTTGGTGCAACGTTTGCAGGAAGAAGGCATACAAAATACTCAGGTGCTGGAGGTGATTCGAAATACCCCCCGTCACCTGTTTGTCGATGAAGCGCTGGCGAGCCGCGCGTATGAAGACACGGCCTTACCCATTGGCCACGGCCAGACAATTTCACAACCCTATATCGTTGCCCGCATGACCGAACTGTTGATGCATTGTAAACACGCCAAGGTGCTTGAGGTCGGTACTGGATCGGGTTATCAGGCGGCGGTTCTATCACCACTGGTTGAAGCTTTGTACAGTACCGAACGCATTGAGCCGTTAGCTACCCAGGCACGGCAGCGGTTTCGCCGCCTGGGGTATCGAAATATCCGTGTCCAGCATACGGATGGGGCTTGGGGCTGGCCCGAAAGTGGGCCTTTTGATGCGATTCTTGTCACCGCTGGGGCAGCAGATATTCCTGAACCGTTGCTACAACAGCTCGCTATTGGCGGGGTACTGATTATGCCAGTGGGCCCGCGTGGACGGCAGATTCTGACGCGCGTGACACGCACAGATGATATTTATGAACGCGAGGATTTCGAAGCGGTTAGTTTCGTACCTTTGGTCAGTGGTAGCGGAAACTAAGCGCTAACTTTCATGTTTACAAAATTATACGACGAGGTCTTACGGTGGGCGCGGCACCGCCTGGCAGTTTGGTATTTGGCCGCCTTGAGTTTTGCCGAGTCATCATTTTTCCCTATCCCGCCAGACGTTATGTTAATGCCCATGTGCCTGGCCAATCCAAAGCGCGCCTGGCATTTTGCAACCGTCACCACTCTCACCTCTGTTTTGGGGGGTATTCTTGGTTACGGTATCGGTGTATTCGCCCTGGATTTAATCGCACCGCTACTCAATGAAGGCGGGCGCTGGGCTGACGCCTATGTGCGCGCAACACAGTGGTTCGCTGACTGGGGCTTCTGGGCAGTGTTTCTGGCAGGTTTTTCACCCATACCCTACAAAGTGTTTACTATAACTGCAGGGGCGGTTGCGATGCCGTTCCTGCCATTTGTTGTGGCTTCCCTTATCGGCCGCGGTGGGCGGTTTTTTCTCGTCGCTGGATTACTTGCCTGGGGCGGCAGTAAGATGGAGCAAACTATTCGCCGCTACGTCGACTTCCTGGGCTGGTTGGTGGTTGCACTGATTGTTGTAGGGGTTGTCGTTTATAAAAATTCGCACGGATAACACATCAGACACGATGTCTTTTTTCGGCAATTACTAAAATCGAATGAAGTTAAACCGATTCCTAAAAAAACACGCCATATTATGGGCCGGTATCGGCTTGCTGTTGTCTGCCTGTGTAACCAGCAAGCCGATACCGGCACCCGTCGGTGACCGGGAAAAACAGGCCATTCCTGCTGATGGCTATCATCTGGTCCGGCGTGGCGAATCGCTGTATTCCATCGCCTGGTTATACGGTCTGGAATTCAGCCAGTTGGCCCGCTGGAATCATATCGAACCGCCTTATACTATATATCAGGATCAACGCCTCAGCGTAAAGAAACGCCTTTCAGCAAAGCAATCCATCCCTAAACACGCCGGCCAGAAAAAGCCTAAAATAACCGGCAAAGCAGAGAAATCCATACCCGCTTCAAAACCTAAAACGGCAAAAAAACCGGTCATAGCCCGGAAAGAAGAAGCCAAGCTAATCCCAAAGCCAAAACTGCCTAAACAAGTCGGCTGGCAATGGCCGGCAGAGGGCGGTTTAGCGAACCGGTTTAACCCAAAGCAGGTCGGCAGAAAAGGCATTAGCATCACCGGCAAACCCGGGGATCCGGTACGCGCGGCGGCGGCGGGCAAGGTAGTGTACGCGGGGAGTGGACTTTCAGGTTACGGCAGGCTTATTATCATCAAGCATAATCAAGAATTCTTGAGCGCGTATGCGCACAACCGGAAGTTGATTGCCAAAGAAGGCGATTGGGTAAAGGGCACGCAGGTAATTGCCCAAATGGGGAAAAGTAGCACAAACACAACCCAGCTGTACTTTGAGATCCGTAAACACGGTACACCTGTTGACCCCCTGAGGTATTTACCTAGACGCTGAACTGGCTGATTTCCGGGTTACAGGAATAAAATCCTGTAATTGATCACTGGAGGTGAGCATGGCCAAAAAAGACCAAAAGAAAGCCGCCAGCCAGCAAGGGAAGGCAATAAGGGGCCGGTCTGCTGTTAAACCTGCGCAGGGTGATGCCCCGCCGGATGCACAACCAGTTTTTAACGAGGCGCACTTCGACGCCACCCGCATGTATCTCAATGAAATTGGATTTTCCTCGCTGCTGACGGCAGAGGAAGAAGTCAAATATTCCCGGCAGGCACAAAAGGGCGATGAATCCGGCCGCCGGAAAATGATTGAATGTAACCTGCGCCTGGTGGTAAAAATTGCCCGCCGCTATATGAACCGGGGGTTGGCGCTGCTGGATTTAATTGAAGAAGGCAATCTCGGCTTGATTCGTGCCGTAGAAAAATTCGACCCTGAACGCGGCTTCCGGTTTTCAACCTATGCGACCTGGTGGATACGCCAGACAATAGAGCGCGCGATCATGAACCAGACGCGCACGATTCGTTTGCCGATTCACGTCGTCAAAGAGCTAAATAGTTGTCTACAGGCGGCGCGCAAACTGGCGCAGTCGCTCGATCATGAACCGAGCGCCGAAGAAATTGCCAGCTTGCTGCATAAACCCATCAAGGATGTGGAACGCATGCTCAAGCTTAACGAGCGGGTCACCTCGGTGGACGTGCCTGTTAGTAAAGATTCGGACCGGTCAGTGGTAGATGGTATTCCCGATGAACACAATACGGATCCGTCAGAGCTATTGCAGGATGAAAATTTACTGTTACATCTGGAAATTTGGGTGTCAAAGCTGACCGCTAAGCAGCGTGAAGTTGTCGAGCGGCGCTTTGGCTTGCACGGCTATAAAATATCCACATTGGAAGAAGTAGGCAATGAAATCGGCGTTACCCGCGAGCGCGTCCGGCAAATTCAGATCGATGCTTTAAAGCGGTTGCGGCAAATCCTGGAGGAAGAGGGGTTTTCTTCAGAGACAATATTTGATTAATGTCACATGTGGAGCGGTTTTTAACCGCGATAGGCGGTACAGCTATCGGGGTTAAAAACCGCTCCATGCGCTCGCGAATAAAACTGATTTCTTATAGCAGTAACGCTGCAACAACCCGCCTGCCTTCTGATAATAAAACATTATAGGTCCGGCAGGCTGCGGCAGTATCCATGGCCTCGAAACCGATTCCCTGTGTCAGCAGCTCAGCTGTAATAGACGGGTGGGGGAAATGCAGTTGGGCTCCGGTGCCAAGGATGACGACTTCCGGATCCAATGCGGCCACTAGCGTGAAATGCGCGGCCTGCAGCGCCTGGAAATCATGAGGTTCCCAATCAGGAATGAGCTTGTTATGCGTAAGGATCAGGCTTTGGGTGTGTTCGGTAATGCCGATGGTAATTCGGCCCGCCACATAGCGCTTGATCAGAAATTCACTGGCGTTGTCGTCTCTGGCGAAATGCATATCCTGACGATACCTATTTGTCTGGCGAACTGCCAGATTTAGGCTGCCTGTCCTCTCAATCAGGACTCTGTGTGTGGGGTTGCCCATTTCAATATAATCAACACCGGTGAGATGGGCAGGTCAAAACAGGATGACTAGAATTTGTTACCTTGTTCATTCCCCGTTATTTCAGTACGCTAGCGATTCTATTTAACAAACATCGAGATTCGCCACTGTGCACCAGAAACTGGATGAATTTGCCCGCATTAAACGCTTGCCGCCTTACGTCTTCAATATCGTAAACGAGCTGAAGGCGGCCGCGCGGGCGCGGGGCGAGGATATTATTGATTTCGGCATGGGTAACCCGGATCAGCCGACACCGCCGCACATCGTGGCCAAGCTGGTAGAAGCTGCCCAGCGCAATGATACCCACCGCTACTCGGTATCCCAGGGCATTCCCCGTCTGCGTAAGGCCATTTGTAGCTGGTACCAGACAAAATACAAGGTTACGCTGGATCCGGACACCCAAGCCATCGTAACAATTGGCTCCAAGGAAGGCTTGGCGCATTTGGCGCTTGCGACTACGGGGCCGGGAGATGCCGTACTGGTCCCCAATCCGGCCTATCCTATTCACCCTTATGGTTTTGTAATCGCCGGTGCCGATATCCGTCATGTGCCGATTAACAGCGATGAACAGGCATTTTTTGGAGAGCTGGAAAAGGCCATCAAGGATTCGTGGCCCAAACCGAAAATGCTGGTGCTGAATTTTCCGGGCAATCCCACCACGCACTGTGTCGAATTGAATTTTTTCGAAAAGGTTGTCGCCATTGCGCGTGAACACAGTATCTGGGTTGTGAATGATCTGGCCTACGGAGACCTGACGTTCGACGGGTATAAAGCGCCGTCGATTTTACAGGTGCCGGGTGCCGAAGAAGTCGCCGTTGAATTTTATTCCCTGTCTAAAAGTTACAATATGCCGGGCTGGCGTGTCGGCTTCATGTGCGGTAATGAGACGCTGGTAGCTGCTTTAACGCGCATCAAGTCCTACCTGGATTATGGTATGTTTACACCTATCCAGGTGGCGGCAATAACTGCGCTTGAAGGCCCACAGGAATGCGTGCAGGAAATCACAGAAATGTACCGGCTACGGCGTGATGTATTGTGTGAAGGACTTAGCGCCATCGGCTGGCCTGTTGAAAAACCTAAAGCCACCATGTTTGTCTGGGCACCAATTCCCGATCAATACCGGGAGCTGGGGTCACTGGAATTTTCCAAGAAATTATTACAGCAAGCCAAAGTGGCGGTATCACCCGGCGTAGGCTTTGGTGAATACGGTGATGCCTTTGTCCGTTTTGGGCTGATTGAAAATGAACACCGTACCCGGCAGGCTGTCCGCGGCATCCGGGAAATGCTCCGCAATGATGATAAAACCGCAGCAACTGCATAAGGGGGTCTATTGAATCCGGTCAAGGTAGGTTTATTAGGGTTAGGTACTGTTGGCGGCGGAACCTTCAACGTACTCACTAGAAATGCTGAGGAAATTGCGCGCCGCGCTGGCCGTGGCATTGAGATTACCCATGCGGCTGCGCGTGAATATGATCCCGCCTGGTTACCAGGCATTGACAAGATCAATGTCACTGATGATGCCTTTGCACTGGTCGATAATCCCGACATAGACATTATTGTTGAGCTAATTGGCGGCTATGAACCCGCCCGCGAACTGGTATTAAAAGCGCTCAATAAGGGCAAGCACGTGGTGACAGCCAACAAGGCTTTAATCGCATTGCACGGTAATGAGATTTTTGAAACAGCCCGCAACAACGCTGTCATGGTGGCTTTTGAAGCCGCCGTTGCCGGTGGTATCCCAATTATAAAAGCCCTGCGTGAAGGCCTGGCGGGCAACCGGATTGAATGGCTTGCCGGTATTATTAATGGTACGGGTAATTTTATTCTGACCGAAATGCGCGACAAGGGTAGGGATTTTAACGATGTATTAGCCGAAGCTCAAAAGCTGGGTTATGCCGAGGCTGATCCGACATTTGATGTCGAAGGGATTGATGCAGCTCATAAGTTAACCATCCTGGCTTCGATCGCTTTTGGTGTTCCCCTGCAATTCGACAAGGTCTATACCGAAGGAATCAGTAAAATTACCCAGGACGATGTCAGTTATTCTGGCCAGCTGGGTTATCGTATTAAGCATCTGGGGATCGCGCGGCGAACCGAGTCAGGCATCGAGCTGCGGGTCCATCCAACGTTAATTCCGGAACGCCGCCTGATTGCTAATGTCGATGGCGTAATGAATGCTGTACTGGTAAAAGCCGACGCCGTGGGGGCAACACTCTACTATGGCGCGGGCGCGGGTTCTGAGCCGACGGCGTCTGCGGTGGTCGCGGATATCGTTGATGTAACCAGAACACTCACGGCTGACCCCGAACACCGCGTTCCGCACCTGGCATTTCAGCCCGATGCGCTGTCCGATCAACCCATATTACCGATGGACGGCGTTGCAACCGCCTATTATTTAAGATTGCTAGCGCTGGATCAGCCCGGTGTGTTGGCGGACGTAACGCGTATCCTGGGTGAACGCGGTATCAGTATCGAAGCCGTGTTACAAAAAGAACCTGCTGCCGGTGCTGACCATGTGCCGGTCATTCTGTTGACCCGTATCGTCAAAGAAAAGGCAATGAATACAGCACTCAAGCAGATAGAACAACTGGACGGAATCCAGGGTGAAGTGACGCGCATAAGAATGGAAGCGCTGAATAGCTAGTACCTGTAAGAGGGGAAATTAATCCGCCAAGGAATCCGGTACAATAGTTAAATAGTATTATGATATATTTTCGAGAAATACTCTTTAACTTATTATTTAGTAAGGTAATAAAATGCCATTTAGACCCCGTTATACCGGCTTGATCAATAAATACCGGGACCGTCTCCCGGTAAAAGACGATACCCGCGTTATCAGTCTGGGTGAGGGTAATACGCCCCTCATTAAACTCAACAACATTCCCCGCGTGCTCGCGAAAGAAGTCGAAATCTATGTCAAATATGAAGGCCTGAATCCGACCGGTTCCTTCAAGGATCGCGGCATGACGATGGCCGTGACCAAAGCGGTTGAAGAGGGCAGCCAGGCCGTGATTTGCGCCTCGACGGGTAATACCTCGGCTTCAGCCGCCGCTTATGCTGCGCGCGCCGGCATCACCGCTTTTGTGTTAATACCAGAAGGCAAAATTGCCTTGGGTAAACTTGCCCAGGCGATGATTCACGGCGCAGTCGTGCTACAGATTCGCGGTAACTTTGATGACGGTATGAAGCTGGTCAAGGAAGTGGGTGAAACAGCGCCGGTGACAATCGTAAATTCCATCAACCCATTTCGCCTGCAGGGACAGAAAACAGCCGCCTTCGAAATTGTCGAAGAACTGGAACGGGCGCCCGACTACCATTGTCTGCCAGTCGGTAATGCCGGTAATATTTCGGCGCACTGGATGGGTTATGTTGAATATTTTGAGCACGGGGTTGTCAACAATAAACCCACTATGGTGGGTTATCAGGCAGCTGGAGCTGCCCCCTTTATGCGCGGAAAAATGCTTGATAATCCAGACACCCTTGCGACCGCTATCCGCATCGGCCACCCCCAGTCCTGGGATAAAGCCTGGACTGTTCAGAAGGAATCCAACGGCTGGTTTGATGAGTGTACAGACGAAGAAATTCTGGCAGCCCAGCGGATGTTAACTGAAAAAGAAGGCATTTTCTGCGAACCTGCCTCTGCCACATCGCTGGCTGGCGCCATGCGCGATATAAAAAACGGAAAAATCCCAGCCGGCAGTTCTATCGTCTGCACCTTGACCGGACATGGTTTGAAAGACCCGGATACCGCTATAAAACAGTGCGCGGAAGGTGTCATGACCGTAGATGCCAAACTGGAACCGGTGCGCGATGCGATTGTTAGCCGCTTAGGCTGAAGTATAGTTCGCTGTCTCTGGGTTGGTGAAGTCCTGCATTTTCGTGGCAACCTCCTGTGGAGGATATTGCAAATCCTATAGGGTGGGTGGAACCTACCCTTTGCCGTGACACCCTCCAGCGGAGGAGGAGAGGGTAAGGTTTTATCTCAAGTGAGCAAATCTGCTTCAAATATCACGTTACTAATACCAGGTTTACTTGAGCCTTTTTCCGGTATTGATCCTGCGCTATTCCCGGCACTGCCGGCGCTTTCCACCTTACTGGGTAAGGCAAGCTGCAGTGCTACGCCAGATAATAATTTTGAAACAATGCTTTGCCGGTTTTTTAATCTATCTCCCAATGAAAAGGGTGAATTGCCGATTGCGCAGCTTACCTGGTTAGCGGATTTTGGCAGTCAATCTGGATCCGCCTTGCTCAGGGCTGACCCGGTGCATTTACGGCCTGATAAAGCAGAAGTCAGGTTATTCCCTGTCGATCAGCTGGCTTTGACAGCACATGAAACCGAACAACTCATAGCCTCACTCAATGAACACTGCCGCAGGGACGGCCTCGAGTTCATTGCTGCCACACCGTTTCGCTGGTACGTTCGCCTAATCCAGGAAGCCGCCTTGACTACCCAGCCGCTGACGGTTGTCGCGGGAAAGGATATTCGCCACTATTTACCTCGTGGCGCCGATGCGGCTTACTGGAAAACGTTATTTAACGAAATACAGATGCTATTGCATGCACACCCGATTAATCAGGCGCGTCGTGACAAGTATCAACCCACCATCAATAGCCTGTGGTTCTGGGGGGGTAGCCCGGTTTCTAACCCTGGGTCGAAAGTGAATTATTTTGTAGCCGGGGAGGATCCGCTGACAAAAGGCCTGGCTAACCTATCCGGGGCAACTTTCAAGCAAGCGGGTTTGGATTACCCGTCTGTTAAATCGGCGGTTGAGGGTCAAGTAAACAGCCTGATCGTATACACTGGATTGATGGATGCCGTAGCCTGTGGTGATTTCAACGCTTGGTGTCAAAGGCTTGCTCAAGTAGAACAGTCGTTTTTCGCGCCGTTGCTATCGGCCATGAAGAAAGGCCGGTTTGCTTCAGCTGAATTGCTGCCCTGCAACGGTAAGGTGTACCGCATAAAACGCCACCAGCTCTTTAAATTCTGGAGGTCTGCTCAGCCCTTTAAGAGCTACTTGAAATAGCGGCGATAAACACTATTATAATCTAAGCCGATTTAACAATGGCTTGTACAATACATCATACGACCAAGGTCTTGCCGACTTTACGAATGAATCTAAAACACAGCGCATGATTGATCAAAACAAACCTAACATCTTGAAAAGATCCAGCGGTGAATTTTCTAATCCGAACCACCTGCATCCAATATTAGCCAGGGTCTACGCTGCCCGAAATATAAACAATCTGGGGAAGATAAACACTGGACTGGATGCACTGCTGGCGCCCGGGACGCTGACGGGTCTTGAAGACGCTGTCACGCGTCTCGAGCATGCCCTGCACAAGCAGGAAAGACTCTGTATCGTCGGCGATTTTGACGCCGATGGTGCTACCAGTACAGCACTGATGGTCACTGTGCTTAACGCCATAGGATTTAAACAGGTCAAATATCTGGTACCTAACCGGTTTGACTACGGTTATGGGTTGACGCCGGAAATAGTCAGTGTTGCCGTGAAAGACAAACCGGATTTAATTATTACTGTAGATAACGGTATTTCCAGTGTGGAGGGTGTAAAGGCGGCGAATGCATTAGGTATATCCGTCATTATCACTGACCATCATTTACCGGGTGCTGAACTGCCAGCCGCCGATGCTACGGTGAATCCGAACACCCCGGGTAACACCTTCGAAAGCAAAAATCTGGCCGGCGTGGGCGTTGCCTTTTATGTCGTGCTCGGACTGCGCGCCCGTTTGCGTGCGACAGGCTGGTTTGATAGCAAAGGCATCCAGGAGCCACGGCTGGCCGAAGTGCTCGATCTGGTTGCCCTGGGTACTGTCGCCGATGTTGTGCCGCTGGATGGAAACAACAGGATTTTGGTGCAACAGGGTCTGGCGAGAATCCGCGCCGGACAGTGCCGGCCTGGTATTCAGGCGCTGATAGAAATTTCCAACAGAAACCAACAGCGTTTGGTAGCTTCTGATCTCGGGTTTAGTCTGGGCCCAAGATTGAACGCCGCCGGTCGGCTGGAAGATATGTCCATTGGCATTGAGTGCCTGCTGGCTAATACGCTTTCAACCGCAAGAAAACTGGCGGCCCAACTGGATGCCTTGAATCGTGAGCGCAAGGAAATTGAAGCCGATATGCAGACAACAGCGCTGGCCTCTTTGGAGGGGCTGGGGCTGGATGAAGCTTCACTGCCACTTGGCTTATGTATTTATCAACCTGACTGGCACCAGGGTGTTATTGGAATACTGGCATCGCGTATCAAGAACCGTTTTCACCGGCCGGTGATCGCCTTTGCCAAGAGCGGTGAAAACGAGCTGAAAGGCTCCGCACGTTCGATAGCGGGTTTACACATCCGTGATGTGCTCGACGCCGTTGCATCAAGTCAACCCGGCCTGTTGTCAAAATTTGGCGGTCATGCGATGGCCGCTGGGCTGACACTTGCTATCCAGGATTTTGATGCCTTTAAACAGGCATTTGAACAGCAAGTCACTCTGCAACTTAAGGGTCAGCAACCGGAAAATATTCTTGAAACAGATGGCGAGTTAACCGCCAGTGACTTTGAGCTAGAACTGGCTGAGGAGCTAAGATACGCCGGCCCCTGGGGTCAGCAATTCCCCGAACCCTTGTTCGATGGCCGATTCAAGGTCATCAGTAGCCGGTTAGTGGGTAAAAAACACTTGAAATTATCAGTCACCCCTTGTGACGGTAAACACTGCATAGACGCTATTGCTTTTAATCGGGGTGAGTGTCATCCACTTGCCGCTGGTACGGAGCTACGGCTGGTGTACCGGCTCGATTCCAATGAATTTCGCGGCCTGTGCAGTCTACAATTAGCCGTAGAATATCTTGAAGTCCTGTCATCCTAGCAGTCCTTCAATCTAATCATAGACATGGCTGTCCACCAGAAAATCTCATTTCACCTCGATATTTCCAGCGAGAAATTACAGCGCTATTACAAGGGGTCAATCAACTCGGTGAGTGTTATTGCAGATGATGGCCGCCGCATTCAGTTTCCGGTTTCTTCCTTGCGTCCTTTTATTTCCCATGCCGGTGTAAAAGGCAATTTTGTGATGTCGGTTGATGCAAACTATAAACTGATCGATATTCACCGCAAGCCAGCGTAAGGCTCGGGCCAGCTAAAGCCTATCGAGTGGATTTTACCGACCCGGGCCAGTATCATCCGCGCTTTGTTATTGATTGAATAATTGCCAGGAAAAAACGTGGAAATCAACCCGGTTCGAGTACATATAAAAGACCTGCAAGGGCGCGCTCAAGCCCTGAGGGGGTACCTTTGACTATGAGACGAAGCAGGAACAGCTGACCGAAGTCAGCCGGGAACTTGAAGATCCGGACATCTGGAATGAGCCTGATCGCGCCCAGGCGCTGGGTAAGCAACGGGTTCAACTGGAAGAGATTGTCGGAACCCTGAGTGACCTGACAACCGGATTGCAGGATGCCGATGATTTGTTGTCACTGGCGGCTGAAGAAGATGATCAGGCAACGCTCGAATCGTTAGAGAGTGATCTCGCCAGTATGGAAGCACGGGTAGCCAAACTTGAATTTCGGCGCATGTTTTCCGGGGAGATGGACAGCAATAACGCGTTCCTGGATATTCAGTCGGGTTCGGGTGGTACCGAGGCTCAGGACTGGGCCAATATGCTGCTGCGAATGTACCTCCGGTGGGCTGAACAGCATGAATTCAAGGCCGAAATAATTGAGCTGTCCTCCGGTGAGGTTGCCGGTATTAAAAGCGCGACTATCAAAATAGATGGTGCCTATGCGTTTGGCTGGTTACGCACGGAAACCGGTGTGCACCGTCTGGTACGTAAATCGCCCTTTGATTCGGGTAACCGCCGTCACACCTCATTTGCTGCGGTATTTGTATCACCGGAAATCGATGATGATATCGATATCGAAATCAATCCGGCGGATCTGCGTATCGATGTTTACCGGGCCAGCGGTGCGGGTGGGCAACACGTTAACCGCACCGAATCCGCGGTACGCATAACCCATGAACCTACTGGCCTGGTCGTACAGTGTCAGAATGACCGCTCACAGCACAAGAACAAAGCTACCGCCATGAAGCAACTCAAGGCAAAATTATACGAGTTGGAAATTCAGAAACGCAATGCTGATCAGCAGCAAGTGGAAGAAAATAAATCCGACATTGGCTGGGGCAGTCAGATTCGTTCCTATGTACTGGATCAGTCGCGTATCAAGGATTTACGCACCGGCGTTGAAACTGGTAATACTCAGGCGGTGCTCGACGGCAGCCTGGATCAATTTATAGAAGCAAGCTTAAAGAGTGGTTTGTAACCGGGAATCGTTATGGCAGAAGAAAATAAACAAGTCGATGAAAACAAGCTGATTGCGGAGCGCCGTGAGAAACTGAAAAAACTGCGCGAACAGGGTAACGCTTTTCCAAACGATTTCCGGCGTGATTCGTTGGCAGGTATGCTTCATGCGCAGTTTGATAGCAAGAATAACGAAGCGCTCGAAGCCATGCCCTCCCGGGTAAAAATTGCCGGACGCCTGATGGCGAAACGTGTTATGGGCAAAGCTAGTTTTGCCCAGTTGCAGGACATGTCGGGAAGCATTCAACTGTTTCTACAGCGCGACGCGCTGCCAGAAGGTGTTTACCAGGCTTTTAAAGGCTGGGATATTGGCGATATCGTGTCTGCTGAAGGGGTAATGTTTAAGACCAAAACCGATGAATTGTCGGTCAAGGTGGATGCTTTTCGCCTGTTGACCAAATCATTGCGCCCGCTGCCCGAAAAATATCACGGCCTGACTGATCAGGAAACCCGTTACCGTCAGCGTTATCTTGATCTGATCATGAGTGAAGAATCACGCCGTACCTTCATAACCCGCTCAAGGATTATCCAGTTCATACGTGAATTTCTGAACAAGCAAAACTTTCTTGAAGTAGAAACACCCATGATGCACGTAATTCCGGGTGGCGCGACGGCACGGCCCTTTACCACCTACCACAACGCGCTGGATATGGAGCTGTACTTACGTGTTGCGCCGGAACTGTATTTAAAACGCCTGCTGGTAGGGGGATTTGAAAAGGTCTATGAAATTAACCGCAGTTTTCGTAACGAAGGTTTGTCAACCCGGCACAATCCAGAATTCACCATGCTCGAATTTTACGAAGCCTATGCCGATTATCACGATCTTATGGACACCACGGAAAATTTGTTACGCAGCATGGCACAGCAGCTAAAAGGCACGCTGCAATTCGAATATCAGGGTGAAAGCTATGACTTTAGTCAAGCTTTTTCGCGCATGACAGTGATCGAGTCTATTCTGAATTTCAATCAGAATCTGTCGGCATCGCAGCTCAGTGATACCGGCGCTGCAAAAGCGGTCGCTGAAAAACTGGGTATACCGCTAAAAGACAGTTACGGCCTGGGGAAAATCCAGATTGAGATATTTGAAAAAACTGTCGAGCACCGCTTGATCGCGCCGACATTTATTACCGCCTATCCCGCTGAAGTATCCCCGTTGGCGCGGCGCAATGATCAGGATCCACACGTCACCGACCGGTTTGAGTTCTTTGTGGGCGGCAGAGAGATTGCCAATGGGTTTTCGGAGTTAAACGATCCGGAAGATCAGGCTGAACGCTTCCGCCGCCAAGTTGAGGAGAAAGAGGCGGGTGACGATGAAGCCATGCATTATGATTCAGACTACATATGCGCGCTGGAACACGGTATGCCACCAGCGGCAGGTGAGGGAATTGGTATAGACAGGCTGACTATGTTTTTTACTGACTCTCCGTCAATACGTGATGTATTACTTTTCCCGCATATGCGTCAGTAAACTTTTGCTGCCTTAGCCTGAGCAACAGCACGTACAGGCCATTCACCGTTTTCCAGAAATTTCAGGAAGGCTTCCGGGTAGAGTGGCTTGCTGATCAAATAACCCTGGGCTATATCACAACCAGCCGCTTTAACGGCGTTCAGTACATCCAGCGTTTCAATGCCTTCGGCTACGGTAACCAGCCCCAGATTGTGTGCCAGGTCTATGGTAGACCGGACTATAACGGCGTCGTCGTTGCTGACGGTCATGTCTTTGACAAAGGAACGGTCGATTTTAAGCTGATGTACCGGTAATTTTTTAAGATAACTGAGGGATGAATAACCTGTTCCAAAATCGTCGATACTCAGCCTGAGGCCCATGTTTTCCAGTTTTGAGAGTACTTCCATGGTATGTTCGGGGTTGCTCATGATCGTGCTCTCGGTAATTTCCAGCACCAGAACGTCGCGTTCCATTTTATACCTGGCGAGTAAATCGGCTATTTGATCCGGTAAATGGCCATCCCTCAAATTATGCATCGACAGATTAACCGCGATACTCAGATCATAGCCCAGTGCGCGGTACTTCATACATTCGCGTATCGACTTTTCGAGTATCAGCAAGGTAAAGGGTTTTATAAGCCCGGTGCTTTCTAAAATAGGTATGAATTCTACTGGAGAAATCAGACCTTTTCCCGGTTGTGTCCAGCGCGCCAGCGCTTCGGCGCCAGTAACCATACCGGTTCTGAGATCAAACTTCGGTTGCAGAGCAATATCGATCGCAGCTTCACTGATGGCAGTGCGCAAGTCGCTGATTAAGGCAAGCCTGTCGGTACTGTGATCATCGAATTCATCACAATAGAAGGCATAGTCATCCCGGTTGCGTTTCGCCACGTACATAGCCGTATCGGCGTGCTTGAGCAGCCCGGTTGGATCCTGCCCATGATCCGGGTACAAGGCGATGCCGATGCTGGCACCTATACTGAAACTGTGGCCTTCAACAGTCACCGGGGTTTGCAAAACAGCTTGCAGTTTTGAGGCCACGAGGGCAGAAGATTCTAAGTCTGTTTCGGGAACCACGACAGCAAATTCATCGCCACCGAGACGGCCCAGGGTATCCACTTCCCGCAAGGTTCTCTGGAAACGTTGACCAATGCAGGTCAGTAAATGATCGCCCACGTGATGGCCTAGTGTATCGTTGACGATCTTGAATTGATCCAGGTCTATCATCAGCAAAGCAAGGTTTTCACCATTACGCTTAGCACCCAGCACACCTTGTTGCAGGCGATCCATAATCAAAGTTCGGTTAGGCAAGCCGGTAAGCGGGTCATGCACGGCGAGTTCGCGTAAATCTTCATTGGCTTGTGTTAACCGCGTATTTGTACTTTCTAGTTCGCTGCGAAAAGCCTCGGCAGTAATTTTTGCTTCGTTGAGTTCGTTGAAAATGATGGCGTTATCGATGGCAAAACTCACCTGCCCAGCAAACAGTTTCAACATATCAAGATCGCGTTTGCTGAATTCATCCTGGTCAATTTTGTTGATCGCGGCGATACCGCCCAGAAAATGCCGTTTGCCGACAAGCGGTACGAGGATTAACGTACCGGCTTCCTTTTCCCAGCGGTTGCGCTCATTTTCACTGAGTTCTTCGAGTACGCCACGCCACCACGCCTTGCGGTTACGGAATACCCAACCACACACACCGATTTCTATAGGCAGTTCTTGTGCTACCAGCTCATCGGCGTATTCACCGTCAGCGGCCATGTAAGTATAGTGTTGCTGGTCGTCGCTAAGGACGGGAATTAATACCGTTTCAGCATTAATCAATTCGCGGGCGCGTTGAGCGACGCGTTGATAGACACTTTGCAGGTCAAATTCGGAGCTGATCAGCTCTACAATTTCCCGCAACAGACTTAATTCGAGCTCGCGCCGATCAAGCTCGCTTTCCAGCTGATGGATATGATTTAGATTCGTTGTGCTATCTGCCATAAACTCTCTGCCTGTATATTGTTGTTTATTAACTAGGCTTAGGAGTAGAACTTCGGCGATTTCTCAAGAAGCTTGAGTAATAGGGGGGTATTATTTTCTAGTATTATTCAATAACTTATTGTAATACCTGTACTTATGTATATTGGGTAGGAAATGACTAATTATTTTTCCTCGGCAGGAAAGGGGTAGGGGAGAATTCCGAGGCTCAATACTGCCTCTGGCCTGGTTGCTAAATGCAGGGTAACCGAAGCATTTTCAGCTGAAGAAATTTGGATAACGGCAAGCACATCAAAGCCACCATCCGGGTGCGCAGCCACGCTGACCAGTTTACCAACAGGCTGATTGTCACCTTTTTTTGCAACCACTATCTCGTCTCCGGGTGCCGGTTGCTGATCCGCTGAAACCTGTGCCTTGTACATGCGGCGCTTGAGTTTGCCGAGGTATTGCATTCTGGCGACGATCTCCTGCCCAGGGTAGCAACCTTTTTTGAAACTGACGCCATTGACCAGGTTCCAGTTCACCATCTGCGGCACAAAGGCTTCGCTGGTTTGCGAAACGATAACCGGGATTCCCGCCTGGATATCACTGAGCTGCCAGGCGCCAGCGCCAACCGGCGCCGCTTTGACGTTTAAAGCACCCCATAATGTTTTTGCCAGATCAAAGGTTGTGTAAACCTCGAAGCTGGCGTGTTTACCGGGGACTTTTAGCTTGATTGTTGCATCGGTAAAAGTGACCTCATCCACAGCCTCAGGCAGGCTGCTGATGACCCGGCCTAGCTCCGCTTCAATGTCAACACCGGTAACGCCGATGTGTACAAAATTGTCACTCACATCCTCCAGCGTGGCCTTTGCACGTAGAACGAACATGCGTAAGCGTTTAATCACCGGCTCGACCAGGCCGGCGGGCAGGCTCAGGTAGAAAGCGTCTGCGTGACGGAATATCCTCATCGTGGCGATCAGGCGCCCTTTGGGATTGCAATACCCGCTTAGCTGGCTATGGTGTTCATCAACAGCCTTCAGATCGTTGCTCAATTGGGTCTGCAGGAAGCTAGCTGCATCCTCACCGTGCACAGCAATTAATCCGTAGTGTGACAAATCGGCAAAAGCATTGCCGGTAAGCACCACGCTGTTTTCGCGTCTCGGATTACCATAATGCGCCACGCTGCCGTTTTGGAACTCTGCACCCGCGTCAGTCAGGAACTCCCGCCATTTTTCTTGCATAGGTCTCGCTTACCTTTCATTGTGTAGTAGTAAAATCTTAGCCGCTTGCCAGGCCTCTGTCACCTGTTAAACTAGCCGGTATTCAATTTAATAACGGGTGACAGGGATGTCGTTACGTTCTAGCCGATCATTCAAAACTACATTAGGTGTTGATATTGGGCTGTCAACCCTTTTACGGGGCTTGCTCATTATCTGTTACAGCCTGACAGGCATTTTATGCCTGGTGCTGTCTTTGGACTTACTCGTTAGGATTGGCCTGTGTCTGTTATCGATCGCATACGGTCTATATCTAATCCTCTATCAATTTGGGCCGCTGAATGAGTCGCGTGTCAGGCGGATTATCTATACAAATAATCAAGGCTGGTGTCTGTTATTTGCGAGTGGCGGCCAAGTGACTACTCATCTGCATCTACCGGTGTTCGTCACCCGATTTCTGGTCATAGCTCGCTTTGGCGGTGGCATTATCCCACAATACTGTGTTGTGATACCGGCTGATGCCGTTGAACGAACAGTATTTCGTCACTTACGGGTGCGCTTGCTACAATCCGCCCATGGCAATAGAAATCGAAGGTAAATTTTTGATCCTTTACCCCAATTCACAGTGGTAAAAACTGTGCCTCCACTCATTCTGGTTTTCTGCCTAGGCCTGCTGGTTGGCTGCAACCCGGAATCATCACAGGCCATACGCTTCGGGCTGGCCAGCGCACCGATTAATCTGGATCCACGCTTTGCAACTGACGCCGCCTCTGAACGCATCAACCGGCTTATTTACAGCCGCCTGGTAGATTTTGATGAAGCTTCACGCCCGCTGCCGGCTTTGGCAAGCTGGCAGCTCGTCGCACCCGGAAAGTACCGTTTCCGGCTGGGTAAAACGGGGCGGAAATTTCATAATGGCACCGCGCTCGATGCGGATGATGTGGTTGCAACTTATCGATCAATCCTCGATGCGGACATGGCATCTCCCCACCGGAAAACGCTCTCGATCATAAAAACTGTGCGTGCAATTGATGCCGACACAATCGATTTTGAACTCACCCGGCCCGATTCGCTTTTCCCCGCCTATTTGGCTATTGGCATCCTGCCGGAAGAGCTTATAAAAGCGCACCGTACGCTGGCAAAAAAACCAGTTGGAAGTGGCCCGTTTAGATTTGATGACTGGCCACATGCTGGAAGATTAAAATTGATCCGGGTAACGGATTCTCAACCCTTGATATTTGAAAAGGTAGCTGATCCAACCATGCGCGTCCTTAAATTGCTGCGGGGTGAAATAGACCTGTTGCAAAATGACTTACCGGCTGAGCTGGTAAGCTATCTGTCAGAAAAGTCCGGCTTGAATGTACAGCATCTGGAAGGCAGTAATTTCACCTATCTTGGACTCAATTTAGAAGACCAACACACGGCATCTCTGGCAGTCAGACAAGCCATTGCGCTAGCTATTAACCGGCAAGCGATTATTCGTTATATCTTTTCAAATCGCGCACAAAAAGCAGCTTCACTCTTACCTCCCTCGCACTGGGCGGGCGGAAAAGGTCTGGTGGCCATTAAGCAGGACGTGCCAATGGCCCGGAAACTGCTAAGTGAGGCAGGTTACAACGCACAGCATCCATTGCAACTGGTTTATAAAACATCCAGTGATCCCTTCCGGGTTCGCATCGCCACCATCTTGCAGCAACAACTTTCAGAGGTCGGGATAGAGGTCAGCATAAAGAGCTACGACTGGGGCACCTTCTACGGTGACATCAAGGCTGGCCGGTTCCAGTTATTCAGTCTGACTTGGGTGGGCGTAAAAACACCGGATATTTTTCGCTATGTATTCCATAGCCGTTCGTTACCGCCTGAGGGTGCAAACCGGGGAAGATTACAGGACGATGGCATCGATAAATTGATAGCAATGGCAGAACATGAACCAGACATGCGAAAAAAAGCCCTGCTGTATCAACAGATACAGGCGCATTTACTGAAAATACTACCCTATGTTCCCCTCTGGTACGAAGACCAGTTCGTTGCTATGCGTGCTAGTATACAAAATTATAAAATAGCCGCGGATGGTAATTTTGACGCGCTGATAAACACGGTAAAATCCTTCTGAAATTGAAACAGGCTGACGCGCTATTGATACCCGATATTGAAATCAGCCTGGCTGGACAAAGGCTAGTATTGAACCAGCAAGAGGGTATAAAGACCTATCCGGTTTCAACTGCGCTCAACGGGGCAGGGGAGCGGCACGGCAGCGAATGCACACCGCGCGGCTGGCATCGTATCCGTGCAAAAATCGGTGCGGGCGAGCCCGCAGGAACGGTATTCAGTGGCCGGCGGCCAACCGGTGAGCTGTATAACAAAGCACTGGCCGCACGTTTTCCGGATCGTGACTGGATACTGTCACGGATACTGTGGCTCTCCGGAAACGAGCCTGGCGTAAACCGGCTAGGGAATGTCGACACCCTGCGGCGCTATATTTATATCCACGGTTGTCCGGACACTGAACCCATGGGCGTGCCGGTTTCGCACGGCTGTATTCGTATGACCAATGCCGGCGTCATCGACCTTTTCAAGCGGGTTGATGCAGGCGCCAGCGTACTGATAATAGAATAGGAGAACGGAGCGCCATGACCTGTGTCATCGCTGTAACTGCAGGATCAGCCGGAACCGGCGCAACCACGGTTGCAACGGGGCTAGCTATTGCACTCTCAAGGCATGGTCACAGTGTTTGTTTGCTCGATGCTGACTGGGGTTCATCGAGTGCGAGTAAGTTACTCAATACACAGCCTGGAATGACGCTAGTCAACTTGCTGGATGGCCAGACAAACCTTGAGCAGGTAGTACAACAGGGCATTTGTGGTGTCGACATTATATTCGGGGATTCGGCGGCTGAACGTATGTCGGCGCTGACTTCAGATCAACTGCGGGAAATGGCCAGGCAATTATCTGGATTAAAATACTACGACTACTTGATTATCGATGTCGCAGCGGGTCAGGATCGTA
Source organism: uncultured Gammaproteobacteria bacterium (assembly GCA_964409635.1). Lineage (GTDB taxonomy): Bacteria > Pseudomonadota > Gammaproteobacteria > DSM-19610 > DSM-19610 > CAYPEL01. The sequence continues at coordinate 23,594 of CAYPEL010000016.1, forward strand.
CCGTCACTTCTTTTCTGCACGCCAGTGATTTGTTATTGCTTGTCATAACACCCAACAGGAAAACTCAGGATAGCGCTTACCATACACTTAAACGCCTACGTGATGCCAATGCCACAAATCTAATGATGACGGTGGTCAATCAATGCCGAAACAGTATTATCGGCAGTCACGCTCATGCGCGTTTCCGTGAGATCACGGAATTTTATTTACATGAGGCACCCGACTTGCTGGGCATGGTCAGTGATGCGGATCGGAAGAAAAACTCCAGCCAGGAAGTACTTAAAAAACTCTGCGGCGTTGGATCTGAACTCGAATTGCTTGCTGAGAAAATCCTGTTAAGAAAGAAAACCAGCAGCCAGCAATCCATGCGGGAATTCTGGCAGCGTTACCTGGCAGCTGCGGATATTAATTCCGATTTCACCGATAACCTGGAGCCTGAGGGCACGTTTGAATCACTGGAAGAACAACTTGATAAGCTATCACAGCGTGTTGAAGCTTTAATAAACCAGGTAAATCAATACAAGCAAGCCAAACCCAGAGAACAAGCGAAAATCAATACCCGGAGGCCTGACATACCAGACACGATTACCCAGTCAGGCCCTGAATACTGGCTGCAAGGACTCAACCACCTAATTGACATTGAAGCAGGTGAAACACTGGATCATTTTTACCGTATTCAGCAAGCTTCCGGAAGCACCCTGCGCTGTGCGTATTACAGGGCAGGGTAGAGAGGAAGCTATTTTTTTGGGAATCTCTTAACTTATTCGAGAATGCCGGTAGGCGCGGTTTTAACCAAGATAGTTCTATCGCCTATCGCGGTTAAAACAACGCCTACCGCATTGGTACCCTTCGTAACAACAAGATGCACGAATAAATCAAGAGGTTCCTTAGAGTAAACCATGACCCGCTATTTGCTAACCCGTCTGTTAACTGCACTGATCGTGATCTTCGGTGTTGCCAGCCTGGTTTTCTTTTTAATCCATCTGGTGCCTGGTGACCCTATAGACGTTATGCTGGGTGAATCCGCAGCGGCCGCAGACCGTGAAGCCTTAAGGCGTGTTTTTCACCTGGATCTGCCGGTATATAACCAGTGGTTGATCTACCTCAAAGGCTTGTTGACATTTGACCTTGGCCGGTCGCTTTACGACCAGCAGGCGGTTGCTGCGCTGATAGCGCAACATTTTCCAGCAACTCTGCAGCTGGCAGCAGCCGCTTTGTGGGTCACCCTGATCCTAGGTATTCCACTAGGAATTCTCGCTGCTATTAAGCGCGGCAGCCTACTTGACCGCCTCGCCAGCGGCTTCTCCTTACTGGGAATATCCATACCTAACTTTTGGTTGGGGCCGCTGTTGGTGCTGCTATTTTCACTCAACCTTGGCTGGTTCCCGGTGAGTGGCCGGGATGGTTTTGTTTCGGTTGTACTCCCGGCCATTACACTCGGTACCGGCCTGGCGGCCATTCTTGCGCGAATGGTTCGCAGCAGTTTGCTGGAAATCCTCAATGAAGACTATATGCGGACAGCCCGCGCAAAAGGCTTGTCAACTTCAAAAGTTATTTTGCAGCACGGCATGCGTAACGCACTCTTGCCGGTAACAACCTTACTCAGTCTGCAATTAGGCGCTTTGCTAGGGGGCGCGGTCGTGACTGAAACTATTTTTAACTGGCCCGGCATCGGCCTGTTAACGATCGAATCCATCCAGCGGCGGGACTATGCAGTGGTACAGGGCTGTATCCTGGTGATCAGTTGCAGCTATGTCCTGGTTAATCTTATGACCGACCTGGTCAACGCCTGGCTTGATCCGCGTATCCGGCTGGCCGGCATGTATTAATATGTGTGTTGATAATGCGCCACATTAATTGCAGACCCGCTATGAATATATCCCTGTACGCTCAGCGGCAGCCTACCTGCTGCCGATGGTTTGCAATTAATGTGACGCATAATCTACGTACTGCTTGGTAAAATGGCCGAACGAATCTCACTATTCTTCCTTCTGGGCTGTTGCCTGCTAGCCTTGTTGGCCAGCGCTTTACCTTTGTCACCCAACACTGTCTCGCTGGAAAAAATACTCGCCGCACCTGGAACCAGCGCTTGGTTCGGTTATGACGAACTCGGCAGACCGATACTGGATCGTGTACTCGCAGGTGCTTCGGTATCTTTTACTGTGGCGATTGCTGTTGTACTGGTTTCCTCGGTCTTCGGTACAATACTGGGCAGCCTTAGCGCTTTTATTGGCGGCCGGCTTGATTTGTTGCTGGTATTGATTACCGATGTCTTCCTCGCTTTTCCAGGTATTCTGCTAGCCATTGCGCTGGCCGCCGTACTCGGGCCGGGTATCAATAATATAATTATTGCACTCAGTCTGGTCGGCTGGACAGGCTATGCCCGGCTGGCGCGCACCCAGACACTGTCACTGATGCAGCGCGATCATATCGCCGCTGCCCGTTCTCTCGGTACTGGCCTACCACGCGTTCTTTTCAGGCATTTATTACCCTTGATGGCAGCCCCCTTGATTGTCGAAGCGACATTCGGAATAGCCAGCGTCATTATTGCCGAAGCCGGATTATCATTTCTTGGGCTAGGGGTACAGCCCCCAGATCCTTCCTGGGGTAGCATGATTCGTGAAGGTGTCCGTTACCTGCTGGTGGCGCCTCATTTGGTCATAATTCCCGGCGCACTGCTTTTTATGGTAGTTTTTACTGTTAATATATTGGGTGATGCACTACGCGATCGCCTGGATGTGCACCAGCGCCTATCTTAAATCTGGAGAATTATCTGTATGACACTCGGTCCCGTGATGCTCGATATACAGGGCATGGAACTGCAAGCGGATGAAAAAGAAATACTGGCGCACCCTTCGGTTGGCGGAATTATCCTGTTTTCCCGGAATTACCAATCACCAGAACAGTTAATGGCACTGTGCAATGCACTGCATGCCGTACGCACACCGCCTTTATTGATTGCGGTAGACCAGGAAGGTGGGCGTGTGCAGCGCTTCCGGAATCACTTTACCCGCTTGCCCGCTGTTGGCCTGATTGAAAACAACCAGGAGCCGCTACTGACATCAGAACAATGCGGTTGGCTTATGGCGACAGAAGTGGTTGCTGCCGGGGTTGATATAAGCTTTGCACCCGTACTGGATCTTGATTATGGCGTTTCCAGTGTCATCGGCGACAGGGCCTTTCACCGCCAACCAGACAAAGTAACCGAGCTGGCGCTAGCCTACCAGCGTGGCATGCATAGCGCGGGCATGGCGACGGTGGGTAAACATTTCCCCGGTCACGGCGGCGTATCAGCAGATTCACATAAAAGCCTGCCTGAAGATATGCGTGAGTTCGCAGACTTACTGCTGGAGGATTTGGTGCCGTTCGAGCGTTTGGTAAAAAATGGTTTGAATGGCATCATGGCCGCGCATGTGGTCTATCCGGCAATTGACCCTCAACCAGCCGGTTTTTCGCGCTTCTGGTTACAGCAAGTGCTGCGCCAACGCCTGAATTTCCAGGGTGTCATTTTCAGTGACGATCTGAGTATGGGTGGGGCGGAATGGGCGGGCAGTTACACGGACCGCGCGGATATGTCACTGCAGGCAGGTTGTGACTCGGTATTGATATGCAACCAGCCGGAGCAGGCTGTAACGGTTGTCGAACATCTGGAAAATTATAACAACCCAGCCTCCTCAATGCGGCTGGCGCGCTTGCACGGACAGTGTAAAATTAACTGGCACGAACTTTGTGAAAACAGCCAGTGGCAAGCGGCGGTTGAGACCATTAAAGCGTGTGAAACCGAGCCCTGGCTTGATATGGATCTGGAATAGAAAAACACAAAATACAACGGTGAAATATGATTGACGGGATGACAAACTGGATTGGTTCGAATAGCTGGATTGCACAAATCTTTATTGTTGTGTTTATTGCCCTGTGTATTGACCTGGTGCAGCGCCGTTTGTTGACTAAAGTTAAAATCAAACTTGCGCAAACCGATAACCCGTGGGACGACGCCTTTGCTGATGCGCTGATCCGGCCACTCTCCTTACTTATCTGGGTTATAGGTATAACCTTTGCTGCAGATGTTGTCCGGGCAGAGGAGAATGCGGCCATCTTTAACGCCATCGAACCTATCCGCAGTGTGGGTGTGCTTACTGCGATTGCCTGGTTTTTGGTGCGATTGACCCACAATGTACAGCAATCTATTGTCCAGCGAGGCATGCAAAGCGGCGCACCCTATGACCGCACGACCGCGGATGCCGTCGCCAAGTTATTGCGCGCGTCAATTTTTATAACCGCTGCACTGGTAATACTTCAGAGCTTAGGATTCAGCGTTTCAGGTGTCCTGGCCTTTGGTGGCATCGGTGGCATCGCCATCGGTTTTGCGGCCAAGGATCTGCTAGCCAACTTTTTTGGCGGCTTGATGATTTATCTCGACAGACCTTTTAGTGTTGGCGACTGGGTTCGTTCACCGGATCGGGATATAGAAGGCACGGTTGAAGATATTGGCTGGCGTTTAACCACCATACGCACCTTTAGCAAGCGGCCACTTTATATTCCCAACTCAACATTTGCCAGTATTGCCGTCGAGAATCCATCGCGCATGAGCCATCGGCGGATTTATGAAACCATCGGCGTACGCTACCAAGATGCCGGTAAAATTGAGATCATCTTGAAAGATGTGGAGAGCATGCTGCAAGCGCACGATGAAATAGATGCATCACAAACATTAATGGTGAACTTCAACAGTTTTGCCGCTTCATCGCTGGAATTTTTTATCTACACCTTTACTAAAACAACCGACTGGGCAACATTCCACCGTGTCAAACAGGATGTGCTATTAAAAATTGAAGGCATTGTCTCAAGTCATGGGGCTGAATTTGCCTTTCCGACGTCGACTGTCCATTTGCCGGATACAGTTAAAGCGGAACTCTCCGGTTTTCCTGTGCAGTAAACCGGAACACATGGCTTTGTATTACAGGCTTCATTTATAATCAACAATAATACGACAAGCACTGGAAAAATAAACCATGACTATTTCTGCTGATGAGGCCAGGCAAGTACTGAAAACTGCTGATCTGCTCTACGATACAATCGCTGTTGAAGCCATGCTTGACGACCTGGCCGATGACATCAGCAGTAAACTGGAAAACTCGAGCCCTTTGCTGCTATGTGTCATGACGGGTGGGTTGCTGCCAGCAGCCGGCCTGTTTTCCCGCTTAAAATTCCCCGTGCAACTGGATTATCTGCATGCTACCCGCTATCAGGGCGATACCCGCGGCGCTGAGCTGAAATGGATTTGTGAGCCTTCATTACCCCTGAAAGGCAGAACGGTTCTTGTGGTAGACGATATCCTTGACGAAGGACTCACCTTGGCTGCGATACTCGATTATTGCCGTCAGCAAGGCGCCAAAGAAGTCTATAGCGCCGTCCTTGTAAAAAAAATACATGACCGGTGTGCGCCTGGCTTAGAGGCAGATTTTGTGGGCCTGAAGGTTGAAGATCGATATGTGTTTGGCTACGGTATGGACTACCATGGCTATTTAAGAAATGTAAAGGGTATTTATGCTGTAAAGGGTACTTGACTAATACGTACGTTGATTAGATGACACATTATTTGCAGACCCGCTGTGAATACATCCCTGTACGCTCATCGGCAGCCTCCCAGCTGCCGATGGTCTGCAAATAATGTGTCATCTAATCAACGTACTGCCTGGCAGTAGCCGTGAAGTCCGAATTGTTTAATACACAATCACCAGGAAAATAAATAACCTATGCTGGATCTGGCAATCATCGGTGGTACAGGACTGACCCAACTTAAAAACTTTGAAATCATACGGCGTGAAGTGAAGCGGACACCCTATGGAGAACCTTCGGCGCCTTTGCTCTTCGGCAGTTTATGTGGCAAAGAAATTGCTTTTTTGCCGCGCCATGGTCACGGCCATACGATTCCGCCCCATATGGTTAATTATCAGGCAAATATATGGGCCATCCATGAAACAGGTATTAAAAATATTATCGCCGTTGCAGCCGTCGGCGGAATTGATGAGACATTAACGGCAGGCCAGCTTGTATTTCCTGATCAGATTATCGACTATACCTGGTCCCGGCAACACACGTTTTTTGAACAGGACTTACTGGAAGTGACGCATATTGATTTTACCGATCCCTATTGTGAAAGTCTGCGTAGTCTTTTAATTGAAGCCGCACGTAAGTTAAAGCTTAACGCCCGTGAGCAAGGTGTCTACGGCGCAACCCAAGGACCCAGGTTGGAAACTGCGGCAGAAATAAATCGTATGGAAGGTGATGGTTGCAGCATCGTAGGCATGACGGGCATGCCAGAAGCAGCGCTTGCCCGAGAACTGGGGCTTTGCTATGCGAGCTGTTCTGTTGTTGCAAACCGTGCAGCAGGGCGGGGGGATGGCGCCATCACCATGCAAGAAATAGAAGCAACGCTTACCTCTGGCATGTCAGAAGTCCGCAAATTGCTCGAGGCGGTAATCCCTATCTTGCCTTAGTGTAGGAGTACTGAAGGGAGGCGCTCCAATGGGGAGGCGGGATAACCAGGACATAGTCTTGTTTAGCTCACCCGCGACAGCGTAATTAGTTAAGGTTGCAGGCAACCTTGACCTTGCTAGGATCTTAGTTTGACACCGTTACCGGGCGCTGCCGTGGAGATATTCAATAATTAGGAGAAAAATGGAGCAGACTCTATCAAAGTGGCCACTCAGCAAACAACAGAACATGGATTCCATGTCAGGCCAAATCAAACGACTCCTTCGGGAGCCGTTTTTTTACGGTGAGTAGCCAGAAGTGGACTTTACAACCTTATTCTAGTATTCCTTAGTGCTGCATAACATCGCTGTATATTGTGATAAAAAAGTGACATCTATTTATTATAA
>CAYPEL010000017.1:0-30101 GCA_964409635.1 uncultured Gammaproteobacteria bacterium
CAGAGCATGATTACTCAGAAAAATCAAGGGGTCAAAGTACTTGAACTAAAAGGGGAAAGGGGACGGATTTATTTATAAAAATTCCGATGGTTCAGAATCAATACTCTCACTTATGCATGAATGACCGCTTAGAGACCTTAACAGAAGCTTAAGAACGTCGTTGGCAGTCGTTCAGGCCGTGCAGGTTTTCAGAGTAGGTAATTCGGCTGTTGATATCCTCATTGATATTCAATTGACAAGTAATACAATAAATCCCGCTGCCCGAACAACACCAGGTTGTGCTTTTTGGGAAAGCGTTCAAACAGTAAACTGAGTTTTCGCAGCACCGCTATGTCCAACGCAACGGGCACGTCAGCATCGGCAGTTGGGCTTCGCAAGCTCAGTACCAACCTACGCTATCGCTGCCTGCTGGAACGGCACAACCCGGTTAGTCCGTTCGAACGCATAAATCAGCGTATTGCCCTGGCTGGTGTAATTTGGATCGATCTGAATTGCGATTTCAATCGCCCGAATACCGTCATCACTACCGGCTTCAAGTATTTGTTTGCCGCACTGAAAGCAAACGTCGGCACGCGTTCGGTTAACGCGCAATAACCGTTTGCATAAGGCAACCATTTCATCCTTGGGCAGGAATTGTTCTGCCAGCCGTGCATAGCGTATCGCCGCTGCACCGGTAATATTTTCTGTCGTGGCTTGTTGTTGCAAGGTATGAAACTGATCCTGGCTCTGACAAAATCGCCAGTGCCGGTCAGTCCATTCCTGGTGTACATTATCTTGCCAATGCGCGTCGAGTTGTCCGGCAATTGTCTGCCATTGGCGGGCAAATAAGGCTTCCATTGCTGGCTGGCTTGGCAGACATGTCCAGCGTAATTCGTTATAGCCCAGCGCCGCCAGCCGTTCACGCAGACTGCAGTGCTGGGCTTTATTCCCGGCTGCCACTGCCTGTAGTAACCAGCGGTCGGCTTCTTCGCGGTGCAATGTACGATCCATGATGGCATTCAGGTTAGTGAATGGTTTGACGATTGGATCGGCAGTCCGTTCTGCAGCCGCAAAGATCATTGGCCAGTATTTGTTTTCCAGGAAAGTTTTGCCCAATGCTTCGGCGGCAATCAATGCCAGTACATGGCGATCATCGGTGACTTCCAGCGCCAGTTGATCATGCGCTAAGATTTGTGTGCGGCTAATTTCGCCGGCTTTACTTTCAAGGTAATTTGCAAATCCTGTAATAGGGCGTTTGAGCAACCAGGCGGCAGGAAAATTGCGGCTGCTATAATGCTGTCTAAGCCCTTGCCAGTAAGCCACTTGTCGGCAAATAGTGCCTGTGTTCCATAGCCTTGTCCCCGCCCACTGGCCAACCACACCTCGAAGCGCCACACGAAACTGATTAAAAGAAAGAAACGATAGCAGCGGCCAGCCAATGAGTAAGGTTTGTGTGTAGGCCCCAGGCAAGGCGCGCCTTGGTGTGATAATCAGTTCAATTGCAGGGGATTCGGTAATCAGTACACGGTCAATCGGAGGCAATCCGAATTGATTGCAGCGGCGCTTGATGATGGCAAATAATTCGGGGGCTTGCTTGTGCTTGAGTTCCAGCCCGGCGGGCCGTGCGGGTTTTGCCAGTATTAGATCGAGGCTGGCCAGCATACCGATAGAACCTAGCAGGGCGCAGGCTTCCATCGCTAGCCACTCGAACGGCGTTGCGGCGATAAAAAACAACCAGCTGGCGGTGCTGATTGCAAGTATCGTCAATAGAGGTACGGAGATGAGTAGAAAATTACCCAGCATGACTAGCCCGGCGAGCTGCATCAATAGCACACGAGGATGCATGCTAGCCGGCGTTTGACTTGCGATGGATTGTTTTATACGTCTTGATGACGGCATGCTTGGCTCCGTACGCGTTAACCTAAGGCTTGGTGGTGAAGTTTCGCTAACTGCGCTGGCCAGTACTGTGAAATGCTTCACGCATCTCATCTATTTGTGGAAACCGCTTGACGCCCGCGTGACAAAGTTCGCGCTTTATAGGCGAGCAAATAGGTTTTATATCTGCAGTAGGCAGGCTATATGGCCGAGAAATGTGGCATAATGCCGCCGCTTATGAGTAGGCTAATAACAGCGCGGGAACGGGTCAGCATGCACCCTGCTAACCCGGTTTGGCGGCCGGAAAATCAATACTTACGCTGCAGCGTACCGGAAGGTCTGCTCAGTTGGTTGCTGGACACGGATTCACTAACACGGCGTATCAGCCAGAAATGTCGGGGATGTTTCCGGGTCAGGGTTCTGGATCAGGGCTGGGGCTATCCCCGTCACGATGAACGGCTGGTGCTGCGAATACCGGCAAGGCAGCGAGTGACCATTAGACAGGTGCAGTTATTATGTAACGAGGTCCCCTGGGTATTTGCGCGCACGCTAATTCCAGTCTCTACGCTGCACGGGCCGCAGCGCAGGCTGGCGTATCTTGGAAATAAACCGCTTGGCGCGTATTTGTTTGCTGATCCATCCATGCGCCGTGGCCCCGTTGAACTGGCGCGCATATCGCGCCGCCATGCGATGTATCTCCCAGCCACTTCCGGGATAAAAACAAAACCGGCAGATATCTGGGGACGGCGTTCTGTTTTCTGGATTGGGGGTAAGCCACTGTTGGTTAGTGAAGTGTTTTTACCTGATTTGTTATTATCCGGTTAAACAATATCATGAACTGGCGCGGTTGCTGTTTTTAAACAACAGTAAACGAACAGTTAGAGTCCGTAATTTTCAGTTTGAGAAGCCTTGTCCCTAAGCATTTATTTTCTTGTATGACTACTCTAAATAACCGCTTGCTTCAATACGCCTACTTAATGCGGTTGCATAAGCCTATTGGTATCCTGTTACTGTTATGGCCTACCCTGTGGGCGCTATGGATAGCCAGTGAGGGTAAGCCTGATCCCTTGGTTCTGTTTGTGTTTGTTTGCGGTGTTGTCTTTATGCGCTCGGCAGGTTGCGTCATTAATGACTATGCCGACCGGAATTTTGATCCCTTTGTGGCGCGAACCCGTGACCGGCCAATTGCCTCGGGTAAGGTAAATACAAAAGAAGCATTAGTTCTTTTTAGCGCATTGTGCCTGGTAGCTTTTCTGCTGGTTTTATTGATGAACCGGCTGACGATAATGATGTCTTTTGTCGGGGCGTTGCTGGCAGTTACATACCCTTTTATGAAACGTTATACCCATTTGCCCCAGGTATATTTGGGTGCAGCATTTGGCTGGGCGGTGCCGATGGCCTTTGCGGCGCAAACGGGCAGTGTGCCCAAGATTGCCTGGCTAATATTTATTGCAACGGTTGTCTGGGCGACTATTTACGACACGATGTACGGCATGGTGGATCGCGATGAGGACATTAAGATAGGTGTAAAGTCTACCGCGATTCTCCTCGGGGAGTCGGATAAACGCGTTATTGGCCTGTTACAGGTATTGTTACTACTTTCACTGCTACTCGTCGGTCAGGAAGCGGATTTGCATAGTTTTTTTTATCTTGGGCTGCTGCTCGCGGCCGGGCTTTCCGTATATCAGCAATTTCTGATCAGAGACCGTGATCCCGCATTGTGCTTCCAGGCATTTTTAAATAATAACTGGCTGGGCGCCGTGGTATTTGCCGGTATAGCGCTGGACTATATGTCCCGCTAACACCGTGAAAACGGGAAATAGTCTCTGATCAGGATGGCATTTACGAGAGTAGTAAAATTATCGGCTATTGAAATAGACTCATTAAATTGAGATCCAGCTCGTTTGAGCCTGAATTCCGTCAGAATACGATTGATGTGACTAGATGGGGGGATCATACTAATGCGTACGTTGCTTGCCCGACAGAATCATTTACAGACACGCTGTGAATACATTACGCTCGGCGGCAGCATCCTTGCTGCCGATGGTCTGTAAATGATTTGTCGGGCAAGCAGCGTACTGTTTAATACCTATCTATAAATCAGGAGGCGTAATGATGAAGACAACAAGCAGGGTGAATGCAGTCAAAGTATTTCGTTTCAATCTATTCACCGTTATAGCCACCGTTTTACTGGTTACATTGACCGGCTGTGGTGGCACTATGCCGAAATTAGGTGGTGCCTCGGGGATGACTACGTCGGGCGGGGCAGCTGGAGGCGCAGCGTCCGGTGCCAACAGCTCGCTTGCGAGCTGCGATGAAACATTAGGTACCCTGGCGGTGGTGGAAGATCAGTCTGCACACTGGTGGCGTGCGTACTACAGGCGCTACCCAAGTCTTGGTAGTACGGTGCCGGTACTGCGTACCATGATCCAGCAGTCAAATTGTTTTGTGGTGGTGGAGCGTGGCCGGGCGATGCACAATATGAAACAGGAGCGCGCGCTTGCACAATCGGGTGAAATGCGTTCCGGCAGCAGTTTCGGGAAAGGTCAGATGGTTGCCGCTGACTACACCATGAATCCAAGCATCCAATTCTCTAACAAAGGCACGGGTGGGATTACGGGATCTCTGGGCGGTTTGTTGGGTGGTAGAACTGGCCGGGTATTAAGCAGTGTGGCGGGCGGTTTAAAATCTAATGAAGCGGCGACTACCTTGCTATTAATCGATAATCGTTCCGGGGTGCAAGTTTCCTCATCGGTAGGTAGTGCTAAGAATTTTGATTTTAATATTATCGGGCGAGGTTGGGGTCGTGGTGCGTGGGGTAGCCTGGGCGGCTTTTCAAATACGCCTGAGGGTAAGGTAATCTCGGCGTCATTTGCCGATTCCTACAATCAAATGGTCAAGGCCCTGCGTAACTACAAGGCGCAAACTGTAAAAGGTGGGCTTGGCAAAGGCGGCCGGCTCAAAGTAGGTCAATAAACGGAAATAAATATTGCATTAACGCTGCCGGAGATCCCCTGATAAATGGCTGCCCTCCAGTTGCTTTCTGTCATTGAGTCACCTGCGCATCCGAATTTTTCACGGCTGTATCAGCGCCTGGATATAAAAGAAGAAAAGGTCAGTTCAATCCGGAAAGCGATCGGACAGCTCAAAAATAATAAACCGGATATAGTCGTAGCCGAATTTTTTTACGGCTATGGAAATAACTATGCAGGTGTCAATATCAGTAACCTTGATGTATTGCTATCAACAATGCAAAAGTATGCGCCGCAAGCCAGGGTGATTGTTCTGGTGGATAAGCTTGAGCGGCAATACGTCGACAAGCTGAACGAACTATTTCCACTGCACGCGGTTTATGAGCATCCTGTTAGCGAAACGCAGATTGAAAGCGGCCTGGTTGGGAATAATGGGTGATTTTACGCTGCATCCTGTGTTGGAAAATGATTGTTATCAAATGGGCTGCTTGGGTGAAAGTCTACTGCTGTTGTTGAACAATAAGCTTGTGCCATGGTTTATTTTAGTTCCGAAAACGAAAGTAAAGGAGCTTTATGAACTGGATACAGCTATTGGACAGGATGTTGCTCATTCAATTAACCGGCTTTCTAGATTTATAAAAGATGAATTCCAGGCTGACACATTGAATGTAGCTGCTATTGGGAATGTCGTGCCACAGTTACACATACATGTGATTGGGCGGAATAAAAACGACTATTGCTGGCCCGGCGTCGTGTGGGGCGTAGAGGGTTCTGAGTCCTATGAAGATGGGGAAGTAGTAAGGATACGCCGTGAGTTGGAAGCCAAACTAGTTATCAATTGACGCATTTCGCTTCTTGAATGCATCCATCATTTGATCTTCGAGTTGTTCGGCTTTTTCCAGGGCTCTGACCTGATCGCTGAATACATTGTCCTTTGAAACCCTGCTATGCGTTTGATTATCCGTTGTGTTGGCTTGCTCCGAACAGGCAGACAGGTTGACCAGTAAAAGAGCGGTAATGATTAGGCTAAAGATTTTCATGGCAGTAACTACTTTATGCGGGTAAGAAATCAATTGGATAAGTAACAGTCACAGAGCCAACTGGTTTGGCACCAAAATTAAACATTTTTATACGTTGTAGCAACTTGCGTTCGAGGCTGGGCAGTGAGAGTTCACTGGAGACTAGGTCGACCCCGGTTACTTTACCCGAAGGTGCGATGGTCAGGCGTAACACCAGCTTGCCTTGCAGTGAAGGATCCTTGCGCAGTTCACGGTTATACAGGCTATAAATTGCGCTTTTGTTTTTATCGAACACTATCTGAATTTCTTCATTGCTACGCGAAGCCTGCTGATTAGTACCTTTACTTTTTGTTTTTTTCGTAATCGGCGCAACCGGACTGCTGACTTCGGTTGCGGTTCTGCTAACCAGTTGCGTGCTACTGGTGCTGCGGCTCAGTTTTGCGGTATTAATACCGCCGCTATTGCCGGTGATTTTTGAAGTTATCAGCGATCGCGTGGTCTGTTTTGCTGTAGCGCCACCGCTAGACAGGCGTTTGGCCCCGCGCAATTGATTCACGGAAGATTGATCGCGTAAATCGGCCAGGGAATCGCTCATCGCCAATAAGCCGGAGGTTTGTGCTTTTTTCCGGGCCACTTCAGTGGGGTTTATCTTAGGTTTTTTCTGCACCGGTTTTTTTGCAACTTTTGGCGGCGGCTTAGGTTTCTTCTTCGGTATCGGTTTTTTCTTCACAACCGGTTTAGGTATTTTCTTTTCTACTGGTTTGGGTTCCGGTTTTTTCTTCTCGACAGGTTTCGGCTGAGATTTTTTAGGCTCGGTGCGTTTCTCAAAGATCAGTTTAGCGACACGCGGCGGCACTTCGATTTCCTGCTCCAGCGGTTTTTTAAAAACCGGCGCCAGGGGGATGGCAATACCCAGAACGATAGTCATGACCATCGCGATGAGCAGTATCCGGCGAAAGCGCCGTTCCTCATCGGTCGAGATTGACCAGGGTAGCGTGAGCGAATGTGAATAAACCATGCCTAGCTATCCTTTGCGGCTTTTTGAAGCACGGCGAGAGAAATTCGTTCGTAACCGGCCTGGGTGCAGGACGCCATAACCTTTTTAAGTAATTTATAGGGGATGTCCTTGCTGCCCATGATAGTGACCTCCTGGGCCGCCGGTTTTTCTGATGTATCCGGTAACAGGTGCTTGTTATAGTGGATTTCCAGTGCGCTGATCAGCGGATCGATCAGATCGTTGTTTTCCTGTATATCGCTCATTGAAGCGACGCGTTTTCCTTGCACCAGAATATCAGTATCTGAAATGATGACGACCAGGTTCTGGCGCGGTTTTTGTTCTGCCACCGATTCCGGTAGCTGAACATTACGGGTTGTAGGCAGTACTTCGCCGTCTGAGGAGTTAACCAACAGGAAGAAAACCAGGATGGTAAAAATACCCATTAATGACACTAGGTTCAGGCCGGGAATGTGGCCGTGACGCTTATGGTGGCGTTCCATACGCAGCGCGCGGCGTGATTGTTTCAATTTTGACTCCTGTTGGCGGAGCTAAGGTTTAATTGTTCAGCATCACCTATGGATATAGCAGGAAACAACTCGGCGTTTACCATTTCATCATTTTGTTCAACACGCACAATGCGTAGGGTGTCCATTACTTCGACCAACCGCTCATAGGGGATATCTTTTTCCAATAACAGCGTGACATCAGTTTTATCCGGGTGGCGGGCCTTGATCTGCTGTAACAAGTCCGATAGTTCCTTTAGATCATTGCCGTCAGGTGTGGCGACTATCGTTTTAAGCAGCCCACGCTTTTGATCGCCTACTTCGATGCCCTGTTCGCGCACTGTAATTTCGAGTATTAAAGACTGTTCTTCCGTGAGTGGTTTGCTGCTATTGACGGATTTGGGCACATCCAGCTCGAGAATAGTGATGCGGGAAAACACGGCAGTAATTAATAAGAACGGCACCAATATAACCATCAGGTTCATAAAGGCCGTGATATTAATTTCTGGCGCCTGGGCCAGATGTTTTCTACGCCACCGGCGTCTCATTAGCTGCTGGCTCCATTATTACGTTCAGTCAGAATGTTGAGAAACTTAACCGAGGCCATTTCAAGACTGTCTACCAATTCAGTTGTCTTGGTCTGCAGTACCGTATAGATTAATAATAAGGGTATCGCTGCCATCAGGCCGAACGCGGTGGTGTTCATAGCGACAGAAATACTGGCCGATAGCATGTCAGCTTTTTCAGCCGGATTGGCGTTGGCGACAGCAGTAAACGCCGTAATCAGACCCATGATGGTGCCCAGCAGGCCGAGCAGGGTGGCGATGTTGGCGAAGGTTGCCAGGTAGTGAGTGCGTTTTTCCAGCCGGGGTACGGTTTCCATCAGGCCTTCCTCCATAGCCACTTCAACGTCTTCGCGATTGCGGCTGCCGCTGGCGCGATCCAGGCCGTAGCGCAGGATGCGGCTCAGTGCAGATTTGGATTTTGCCGTAACGTCTGATGCCTGCTGATAGCGGCCTTCCATGATGAGTGGCATTACTTTTTTCCAGACACGCTGATTAGTGGCGCGCGCAGCTGTTAAATAGATATAGCGTTCGATGGCAATGGCTGTGCCCAGTGCCAGCACCACCACGATCGGGTACATGAACACGCCGCCATTTTGAAAAAATTCAACAACATTCGAATAAAAATCCATGGGGAACTCCTTGTGAGTTAGTTCTCAAAGTGTTTCGTTAAGTAGGGTGATCTGCTTTAGTCGGTTTTGTGAACCATGTCGAAATAATGCAATTTTCGCCGGAATACATCTGGATCTACCGGCTGTAAGACCTCATCGACCAGGCTGTTGACCGGCCTGTCCGGAGCCAGGGCGGATTCTGATTCCTTCCAGGGGACAATAAAAAGCGCTTTGGGAAGTTCGCTATTACCAATAATCGACATACCTTCCAGTGTCATTTCCTGTTCTGTGCTGCCCGGTAAAGGCATCAGAATCAGGCTGGTGGCAAGTAAAAGGTGGCATTTTGTGGCTAATATAGCTTTCATTATGAAGCCTCTGCACGGCTTGTGCCGGTGCGGTGCTGTAAATCGATGATCCAGTTGCTGACCTGTTTGTCGGGTTCTCCAGTCAGCTTCAGGTATTTTTTATAGTGGCTCAGCGCCTGGTTCGGGAGTTGCAGGTAGAGATCATAAAGAATACCAATATTACGATGTGCCAGAGCATAAGTACGATCCAGTTTCAGCGCTTTCTTATAAGCTGCGAGTGATGCGTCAAACGTGCCCATTTCACGGTAGAGTATACCGAGCTGGTGGTGCGAGGCTGGGTTTTTGGGGTCGAGCGTGATCGCAGTTTGCAATGCTGTTAGCGCTGCATCAGGCTGCCCGCTATTACGCAAGGCGAGGCCTAGGTTAATATAGGGTTCGGAAATTTTTGGTTTGCTCGTATTTACCGCCTGCAAGAGTGGAATGGCATCCTGATAGTGGCCATTCTCCATCAAGGCGCGGGCTTTTTTATAATCCGGGCTGGTAAAGCCGGGCTTTTGCCCGGTAGTACTACAAGCACTGATCCAAATAACGCTAAGGCACAGTACGAATAACTGAAATTTATTTTGCAGCAACAAAGCGCTCGCTCCTTTCGTGTTTTTGATAACGTGCCGGCAGCAGCACGGCGAGTTGTTCCAGACTCTTCTTTACCCAGGCATCAAAGCTGCCTGACGCAATATGCTGTAAGTTAGTTTCATGTATCTCGATGGCTTGTTCCTCAAAAGGGAAGGCTTGTTCCTCGAGTAATAAATCGTATTGCTCGAGTGCTTCACCCTGCAGGTTGCGCGGACGTTCGGACTTCATCAAGGCCTCGCTGAAATCAACATAGATTTTACCAATACGGTAAGTTGCTTCGGTTGTTACGTCAGCGACGTCATAGCTCGCGGCTTGCGTGTAACCATCGATGGCAGCTTTCATAAACTGCTTTTTGCGGGCTAGATTCTTTTGCAGGGGTTCGCGCAGAGCGATGCTCTGGAACGCATCATACTGTGGCCTGGTCAATGACAGTTGTGCGTGAGAAGCCAGGAATTTTGTGCGCTCTGAACGCTGACCTGCCGCATTACGATCCGCCAGGATAATCTGTTGCTGCCAGTGACGTTGCTGATTGATGTTACCGGCTTCAGTGTATAGCGAGACCAGTTTGGCGCGTGCTTCCATGGCCTGTTCAACTGGTTGCGGGAACTGGGTAACAAAATTTTGATAGGCCTGCATGGCCTTAGCAGGTTGTTGTGCCTCGAGATACAGGGATGCCGAGGTCCAGGCTGCTTCACGCCGCAGCGCAGGGTCTTGTTCAAACGCAACCATGTGTTCAAATTCTTTTGCAGCCTGCAGGGGCTGTTTGTTATCACGATACAGGATAGCAAGTTTGCGGCTGACTTCTTCCTGCAATTTATTGCCGGGATAATCGCGCCGCCATGCTTCAAGTGTTTGTATGGCTGCTGGAATCTGTTTGAGTGAAATGTAAGCCGCAGCGGCATCATAACGCGCCGCCAGGGCGATTTCTGAAGTGGGAACGGTGGCCGCCACACGCAGAAATAGCTGGGCTGCATCAGTCAGATCGCCAGCCGTACGGGCTTGCTCGCCTTGTTTGTAAATACTCGCAGCCAGCTTATCTGCCAGTGCCAGTTTTGATTTGTCCTTGGCGGGCGTAAGCGCAAGCGCCTTTTGGTAGGCGGCTTCGGATTTATGGAAATCAGCCAGGTCGAACCATGCATGCGCCGTTATTGTCCAGGCATTCAGTTGAAGATTTGCCGGCGCGTTTTGACTTTCCGTTAAAGGCAGGGCCGCATTGACTGCGGCGGCATAGTCTTTCAGCGCATAGAGCTGTTCTGCAGCACGGGAGCGTACCGGCCACGCCTGTTTGTGATCTGTAAACTGTCCCGAGAACCTTAATGCACTGCCGATACCCTTGCGGTGCCAATCCAGTTTCTCTTGACCTTGCAAGCTGGGCTCATGCTTTTGGTATGCCAGGATAGCGGCATAGCCTGCTTCTGATGCTTTTTTGTGTTCGCCATGCAGATAGGCTGTGCGCTCGTATTCTTCTGCCGCGCGCCCGTTTTGTCCGGCGGAAGTTAATAGTTCTGCATACAAGAAATTCATGTAGGGCGCCCGCTTGCTGGCGGGGAATGCGCGTAAAAATAATTCATACCAGTGACCGGCATCGGCATAGGCTTTCGGGGTTTTCTTTGCCTGGGCTTCAGCGTGGTAGTGGCGGGCGATATCGCGTAAATGAGTCTGTACCTGGTGGAACACTTCCTGCGACTGAGCAGGATCGTGCTGCTTCCAGTAATCACTGGCGGGCTGATAATGTTCTACAAATTCCTGTTTTTCTTTTAATACGCGATCATTAAAACCAGCCTGCTTGTAAACATAAATGACGCGTGACTGGAACAGAGGTGCTTCAAGGTGTTGTGCGTGAACATCGGCAAAACGCCGGAATATATCTGCTGCATCACTGTAGCGTTCTTTGCTCAGGTGCAAGGCGCCCAGCTTGGCGTAAATCAGCGGTTCGTAGGGACGGTTTCCACGGGCTTTAAAATATTTCTCGATTTCGTCATTGCTGCCGAGATAAACGTAGCTCAGGCTGATGGCGCGCAAAGTGTCTTCTAGCTGCTCCTGCCCGGCACGGGGAAGTGAGTCTGGCATGTTGGCAGAGGCGTGTTCGCCGATATTTTCATCCAGTAATTGAATGAATGCATCGAGCGCACTTTCATAACGGTACTGTTTAAAACGTGCCCAACCTAATTTATAAAGCGCCTGTTGGTGGAATGAAGTAGCATCACCCATGTCGAGCACGGCCTGATAAGCCTGCTCAGCAGCGGGGTAATCGCGCTTTATAAATAAATGTTCGCCGCGGCGGAATTGTACTTCATCATATTTATCAGCGCGGCCGTGGCTGCCGGCATAACTGGAAAGCGCCTGCATCGACGGTTCGATCTCACCACTTTGTTCCAGTGCACGTGCCATTTGATACAGTGCGCTGTCATTGAGTTCATGATCAGGGTATCTTTCCAGCATTTCTTTATAGAGTTCAGCGGCACGGGAATTTATTTGTTCAGGTAGCAGTTTGCCTTCAAGGACTATATCCTGCTCCGCTGCAAGATGCAGGTCTGCCAAACGCCGCATGGCTTCCGGCACCAGTTCCTTCTCCTGTGCATCTGCCAGGTAGGCTTCGTAGTGCTCCATTGCCGCGCTGCGGTTATGACCTGTCTCTGCTGTTGCAGGCACATCCGGCCAGTCTTGTTGTGTTAGCGAGCCAATACGCAACGCCTCATCGCTAGAGAAAGGGTTGAGTGAGCAGCCGCCGAGCAGGCAGGCAATACCGGTAAGCAGGCCGCGCCCAATTTTCATGGCGCATCACCCTGGCGTTGGGTCAGTGAATCATAGTTTCGCGCCAGCGCATATCTGGCCTGATTGCGATAACTGACAATCCGTTGTTTGCGCTGTTCCAATTCATTGAGCGCCATCTGCTGCAGGCTTGTACCGGCTTTTTGCATAGCGAGTTGTACCTGGGGATGCAGCGCGCGGATCCGTGTGTGTAGTTCCTGGATCCGGTCATCATAACCGGCGAATCCCTGTTCAGCATTCTGCAGGGCTTGTTCGACCTTTGCATGCTGTAACCTGGCTTTTTCCAGTGGCTGCTCGAGTCCATCCAGCGCCTTTTTTATTTTCCATATTCTGTCTTTATATTCCGCCTGAAGCTGCCAGTACAAGATGCCCTTTAACCAGCGGGTTCTGCCCGCAAGCCTTGCCGTGCGGCCGTTTTCAGGCAGGCTGCTCAGTTTGTCTTCAACCGACTGGAGTTTTTTCCATTGCGCCAGTTCTTTTGTTGTCGCGGTGCCGAGCGGGTCATTACTCGAAACTACTTCCTGTAGGTGCTCGTCCATAGATTGTTTCTGTGTGCCCAGCAGTGCTGCCGTTTGCGCGTCGAGTTGCTTGCGTATAAGCGGCGCGCGTTGCAGATAGGAAAGACGGCGCGTATCCACCATGTCCCGTAGCAAAACAATATTATCATCCCATTTTTTCAGCTGACGATCCAGAAAGGTTAAATCCCTGAAGTCTTTAAGCGTCTCCTGAAAACGGTTATCAGAAAACACATAAACCAGGTAATTATGGGCGGGAATCTTTTCAAGTGGAGAGTTGCGGTGCAGCCAGCCACCGGAAATATTATCCGGCATTTGATTAATGATTTGACCGAGCATGCCTGACTCAAGGGCAGAGATTGACTCGCCCAGGACGGCTTGCTCGTTATTAAAGTAGTCGACGGCCTGGTTATAGAAGTGTACGGCACGGTGTTTGTCACCGAGTTTTTCAAATGCAAAGGGGACTGCCAACTGGGCTTCCTGGACGGGCGTATCAAAGCTGCTGCGCTTGATGAGTTCCTGCCAGGGGGTTAATGCATTTTTATAATCACCATTGGCTGCATCTGCCCAACCTGCACCTAGCAGCGCAGCTTGTGCAAAGGGGCCTGTCAGACGCACACGGTTAAGGTATTGCCTGGCCTGTTGAGGTTGCTTGGCGCGTAACAATTCATATCCAAGTCCCAGGTTGGCGCGGTCACGCAAGGCGCGTAATTCTTCGTCGTCGGTTTTAGTTTCGCCCAGGTTATCAAGAACTGCACGGCCTGATTTAATATCACCGGCCCGCAACAGTGCGATCCCCCGGTTAATGCGCAGGTATTCTTCTATGCCGTCCGGTGCGCGGGTTTTTTTCAGTGTATCAGCAGCAGTCTGATTGTCGCCCAGGCCCATACTGGTGTTGGCGAGTAATAGCCGGTATTCCGCAGCCAGTTGCTGGTCTTTGATTTTCCCGGCACGTTGCAAAATACCGTGCGCTTTTGGATATTTGCCACGCTGGTAAGCTATTTTACCCAGGTAGTACCAGATCCGGTCTTGTACGGATTGTGTGGTTGATGCATCGAGTGTGGCCAGAAATTGTTTTTCGGCTGCATCACTCATGCCGTAGGAAAGTTGTAGTCCGCCCTGCAGTAGTTCGGCTTCGTGGGCGTGATAGTTCAGCTGGCCATTTTGTTGCGCCACCATCAGGTGTGTCAGTGCGGTAAAATAATCATCCTGATAAAAATGGAACAGCACTTCACCATAGTGAAGGTCCTGTACCTGCTGCGGTTTGTTTTTTCCGGCTATGGCCTGGCTACAGATCAGCGCCGGCAACAAGCATAGCAGTAAACGACTCAGCCTCACGGGTATTACCACTCCTTAACGGCAAACTCTGGCTGGAAGTTGCCCGTCTGGTCGACAATTTTCAGTTCGACATATTTTGGGCCCAGGCCTTTTTTGAAGTTTGTTGTTGCGCCGCGCTTGTAGTCGCGGCCGTGTGGACCTTTACCGGTAAAGATGGCAACCAGCTCGTGCTCACCGGTTTTCAGGTTGCCAATATGAATACGCTGTACGCCGCCTCGAACCAATGCGGCGACTTCGCGGTCAGTATACAAGTAGTTTGCCACTTGCTTGCCGTTGAGTTTGACACTGACCGAATCCAGGTCAAAAAAGTTGCCGATGTCCATGGAGACAAACACCGAAACCTGCGTATTGGAAGGAAACAGTAATTCTTCTTCGAGCGTAAACAGATCACGATTGAGCTCGACAACCTGTTTTTTCAGTGACTGGACGTTATCATCCAGGCTCTTCTCGTCAGCTTGTTCTGCACTAGCCAGGGCTGGCAATACCAGTAGCCAGAAACCCAGGATTCGAAATAAGTTGTTCATGTATTCTCCTGACCCGCGGGTGGAATGAATTTTTTGTGCCGGTGAGCTTGCTGGCTCGCCCACCCCATCATAGGGTAGCGGCCAGGCGGGTTACCGGTTCACTGCTCTCAGTGATATTTATCCCAATTAGTTTGTGAATCAGTTCACAAATTCCAGCTGTAGCTTTCTGTGTTGTGGGGTAAGGATTAGGCCAGTCAAACTGCCTGTGGATTTAGTATAACTCAGCCAGCGCAGGAAATTGATGGATGCAGTCAATGTGTTACCAATTGGCAACAGTCCAGTTGATATTGAGTATGGCGTAATTATCTAATTGGGTGCTTGCGTTGCTATTCAGGGATTACCGACAGCACGCTCTAGCCCAGTGGAATAGTGCATCCTGCCCTGATTATCGACCATTATGGCGTCGATATCCGGTAAGCGATTAATCAGCTGCATGCCGCGTTCACGGCCCAACACGAAGGCACTGGTCGACAGGGCATCTGTCGACGTGGCATCCGAACCAATCACAGTAACACTTTGTAATTCACGGGCAGAATCACCAGTTTTTGGGTTAATAATGTGGTGGTAACGGATACCGTCCAGGTCGAAATACCGCTCATAGTCGCCGGATGTCGAGACAGCAACATTTTCGAGCGGGATTTTGGCCACCAGTTTGTGTTCATCGCGCGGGTCGCGGATGCCGATGTGCCAGGGTCGTCCCCAGCGCCTGCCGATAACCCGGGTATCACCACCGGCTGTTACTAAAGCATTTTTTACGCCCATTTTTTGCAATAGAGAAATGCTGTTATCTACCGCGTGCCCTTTGGCAATGCCACCCAGATCAATTTTTACACCGGGTTTGGAATATGACACGCTACGCTGTGCCTGTTCGAGCCGTATGTTGTGGTAGCTTATAGCGTCGACTGCCTGCTTTAAATCACGGCTATCCGGCTTTATCTGTGCCCGGTAGTCATACAGGAAACCCGCGCTGGCAAAGGTGATATCGAAGGCGCCCTGCGTCAGTCTGGAGAAATCCTTACTGCGCTTTAATAGCTCGAACATTTCATCACTGACAACCACCGATTTGCTGGCGGCGCCTCTATTGAGCCG
The DNA here is from genome assembly GCA_964409635.1 of uncultured Gammaproteobacteria bacterium. Taxonomy (GTDB): domain Bacteria; phylum Pseudomonadota; class Gammaproteobacteria; order DSM-19610; family DSM-19610; genus CAYPEL01. The sequence continues at coordinate 15,696 of CAYPEL010000017.1, forward strand.
GGCGAGTTCACTGTCCGGTTTATACGGGCTCATGCTGGCATCAATACGCCGCATTTCCTGCATCACTGCCGCTATGGCCTGTTGCCCCTGGTTTTTATCCTTGTGCTCTATCTCAACTGTAATGCGGGTGCCCATTATGTCCTGGTTTTCGAGCAGCCATTCTGCCTGGGCGGGTGTACTCAGCAGGGCGAGCAAGCCGGTAAGAAAACCCGCAAGCCGGGCCTGTTTTATGTTTTTGTTTTTATACAAGCTCCTGATCGTTTCAGCTTCCACTAGAACCAGGCAGAGATAAATAGCTGGTAGACGTCAGCACCGAAGCTGAAGCGCGGCTCTTCACCCGGCAGATCGTTGCTATTAATTACGCGGAAATCTTCATAGTTGAATAGAACCTTCCGGTATTTCAGGTTGATGGAAGCTTTGTCTATGAAATGCCAGCCCTTGTTCAGAAATTCATAACTTATCCCGGCCCCAAAAGACCGGGTGCGGTATTCGCTGAGCTCCTTGTCCCGGGCGAGAAAGTTTTGTGCATCCTGACGCGGAAATAGGTCGCTGTAAAAGTCAGCGTGGGTTTGTGAATACAGGCGGTACAATATTTCAAACGTCCATCTTTCACCCAATGGGTGGGTATAGTTTGCTTCAAAAGTATGTGCCAGGATATCCCAGTCGTCGGCATAGAATCTGTACTTTGCGCCAATGGCGGCGCGGAATGGCAGGAAGTATTTAAACTGACCCGCTATGGCGTTGCTCGAGCGTGTGTTCGGATAGCGTTCCAGTTGTGTGGCTGTGGTGGTCGGTGTATCCAGGAAGCGAACTGAGCGATACGGATTGTTAAGAAAGCCTTCGTCGGTTACGGCTTCAAAATTGAAACCGACAATCAGGTTCTTGGTCAGAATTTGTGACAATGCTACCCGGTATTTCTGGCGATTTGCGTCACCGCCGCGGTCGGAATCCAGATTGCTGGATACCTCATCCATGCCTTTGGTATAACCGAGTGAGACGGTCGTCAGGTCACCGAACATTGTGTGACTGACATTAAAACTGAAGGTGTCAGCCTTATAATCGCTTTCATCACTGTTTGAGTAGCTTAGCGACATGATGGTATTGGCGTGCAGGAAATCCACTCCAAGCGAGGTTTCGGTGCGCTGTTCAGAATACGGACTGCCCTGAGTGACAACATCAATAGAAGCGCTGCTGATGCTGTCTACATAGTACTTTGCCGAAAAGGAAAAGTTTTTATTGTCGCCCTTGCGCACCAGTATGGCCGGCCCGGTGACTTCAACGTTATCGCCATCATAAGAGTGGTAGAGAACATCGGCACGATCTTCCGGCAGCACACCGGCAATACTCTGAGTGCTGACGGTTATAAAAACTGAGATGGCACAAGCCAGTAGTAATTTACTAGTTGCAGCCACAGCCACCCCCAGCGCCACCTGTTGCCCCACGTGCAGCTTCCCGGACTTCGTAAATATGATCAATATAAGCTTCCGAAATCGGGTCGGGACTGAAGCTCATGATCGGATCTGCCAGGTTGCTGCGCTCATAGGGTTTGACCCAGGGCTCGATATTGCTGCAACCGGACAGCATCCAGGTAACGAGTAACAGACAGAGCGTGATACGGTGCACGCTTATTCCCTGATCAGTTCGCGTACTTGTTGCTGGTACTTTTCAATATAACCGGGTTTGTAGCCCTGGTGCAGGTAACGCATGTTACCGTCCCGATCGACCAGCACGGTGCTCGGCATGGCGACAACATCATAAAGCCTGCTGACTGTACTGGTGTTATCGAAGAGTATCGGGAAGCTGACCGGTATTTTCTTGAGTAATTTTTTTGCGTCGGCTGAATTTTCTTCCACATTTACGCCCAGTATGGTGAAACCCAGCGGTTCATATTCTTGAAATAGCTCTTCGAGCAGGGGCATTTCCTGACGGCAGGGTCCACACCAGGACGCCCAGAAATTGATCATCACTACATCTCCGCGGTATTCGCTGAGCCGCAAATTTTTACCGTTAGTGCTTTTCAGCGCGAAATCCGGGGCAAGTCCTTTGGATATGTCGGCGTTGGTAGGTGAAAAGCCTAATAGAGCAGATAGCAGCAACGCTGGAATCATGTGGTTAAAAAATTGTTGCAATGGTTTCATATGGTACCTCAAAGTTTCTATGCCTATAGCGGCTCTAAGCCCTATCGGCGCATCGATCGAACAGTACGACTGGAAATGTGAATCAAGTCACATTTCCAGTGATCAATCATCTCGTCCAGGCGGCTGATCTTCAGAAAAATATCGACAGGCCTCCGGTGAATTCAAGATTATGGTTGGTCTGTTGCTGACCCAGCAGGTCGATATCAAATACGTGGTCGCGGGCGTCAATTCTGAGCGAAATCCAGTCATTAATCAGTAGCCGGTAACCGGCGCCGATATTCCAGGTGAAGGTATCGTCGCCGGCAAAGCGCGTCCCCCCCACCCCGCCTATCAGGTACAAGGCTGAAGTAAAGGCCCATTTACTGCCGACGAAACCTTCCCCGGGTAGAATGTTAAAGCCGGCCGACGCGTTCAGATAAGAGAGTTTCCGGTCATCGTCCGGTAGCAATTGAATGTTACCGCTGAGCCGTTCAAAACTGGTTTCGCTGGTGTCGGTCTGTCCGTAGCTGACCTCAGCAAATAAATCCTCTGTAATATGGTAGGCAAAGCGCAGGCCATAGACGGGATTGCTACCGAAATCCTCGACGCTCATCACGCCGCCAAACAGGCCGAATTCGAAGTCCTCGGTATCGATGCCGGTATCCTTGATATCGCGCCGTTCAATTTCCGGCTCGATGACCTGTTCGGTTTCAGCGGCGTGCAGCGGCGCGCCGGCCAGCAGCGTCAGACAGGCGAGACCGTAGCGCACAGGCCTCAGAAAAAGACTGCGAATCCTGCGTTCCATTCATCGATCTCCTGGTTGTCGTTGGTGCTCTGGAAAATAACATAGTGTTTGTACTGGGCGCGGAATAAAAACCGCCGCGCAAGATAGATTCTCGCCCCTACACCGACGTGACCAAGCTGGTCGGTACGGTCAATTTCTTTTACCAGTGTGGCTTTCGGATTGGTGCGGATAACGCCGGTGCCCAGGGTGAAGAAAGGCGAAATACGCCAGTTTGGAAAGGGGTGGGAAACCAGATTGATATTGGCCATTTCTCCATCCGAAAAATTACTGAATATTTTGGTGGCGGATAATTCGACTGACAGATTGCTGTTAAAGCCGTAAGCACCGTAGAGTGTCAGGTTCTCGGCATTTTCAAATTTACCGCCCAGTGCGCCGAACTCCCAGCGATGACGGATAAAGCCCGCCATCATGCCGTCATCGAAACGGGTTAATTCACCGTCAGGCGATAATGTCCGTTCCATTTGTGCGCGCTTGACCCAGCCTTCCTTGCCTTTATCGGTCTTAACTTTGAACCAGTCCGTTTTGCGCTTAATAATGCTGATCCAGGCGTCACGTTCTTCGACATGGAAAACCGGGTAACCCCGGCCAGGCCCGGTACGCAACTCGAGATAAGGATCAGCAATCTGCACCGCAGGGAAGTCACGGGCGTGACAGACCGGCACGGCAAACCATTGCAGGATGACCAGCAATACCGTGGCTGACGCGAACAACCAAGCGCTGTTGTTCGTCGCAGAGTAATCCTTATTCAGTGTGGATCCCTTATCTGGTGTTCCGAGCTCGTCAGCTCTGGAGCCAATAACTGGCGTATAAACAATTATTTAGTATCATGGTGCGTCAAACGGGTTATTATAATACTGACCGCCCACATCTATCCACTCGGCCAGCAACTTTAATTCTTCAGGGGTCAAACGCCCGGCGTGGGTGCCGCCAGCGGCAAACAGATCAAAAAAGCGGCTGCTGGAGCGTGCACCGTTGACTGACAGGGAAGGCGCCACGTTGCCAACCGGAACCAGGATGGGGATCTCCAGACCATTGCTATCAAGGATAGGGTCGCCATTCGCATCGACCTGGAACAGTGGTATACCGTTTTCATCCGTGTCCTGTTCCAACAAGGGATCCTGGATATTGCCCATGTCGTCCAGACCGGCAATCTGATCGCCGAATAACAGCTCATGGTAGGCCTTGAAGCGGTCAGCATCTTGATCCGAAGCGCCATCGGTTAAATCCAGCTGAGCCTCGAGTGTGAAAACGCCATTCACGTCAGTCAACGTATGACAGCTAGTGCAGGTATCCACCCCATTCACCCCACGATCCAGTGACCACATGGGGTGAATATGTGTCTCATAATTAATCACCACGCGGCAATTGCTGGCCCAGGTGACGTCACAATCCGTATTCAGTGGATTGGTGGGATCGGGCAAGGGTCTGATCGGTTTGATCAGGCTGGGGTCAAGGTTGGCGTAGCTGTAATCAAATGCGTCGTCAATGGCGCGTCCGGCTGCAGCTGCGTCAGTCCAGACGTCGTCGTACTTTATGTCCAGCGAGAGTGACAGTGCGTCTGAGTTTATCCTTGTGCGGGCTTCAGCCATGGTTTCACCAAAATCTGCGTAATTTGCCAGCCCCAGCGTATCCGGGAAAGTGCTCACAGTATTCGGGAAGGGTACAGAACCAACCAGTGCACCCACATTGAGTCGGGGAAAGGCATCATCGCGGCCATGAGATTCACCACTGGCTGGATTATGACAGCCGTTGCAGGTGACAACTTCACCCGGCCGGGTTTGCAACCAGTTCTGGTGGCGGCCACCGATGCGCTTGCCCTCTTTATCCAGGACGCTGATCGCCAGTGGCACATTAGCGGGCACTTTAATTTTTACAGAACCATCGGGTTCTATCGGTGCGTAGCCGATGATTTCCCGCATTAACTGCGCAGTGCTACGGCCAAACGCCGAGTTATCAAAGTCGAGCGCATCGTCATCCGGAATCGAAACCGCTTTGACGACCCGGAGAAAACGTGCGGGTCTTTGGTCAGCTGTGGTTTGGGCCGGGTTAGCCAAAGCGGCCAGGTTGGGTGCCGTTCCGCCTAGCGTGTTATAAGCGCCTGCAAAGTCGTAAACACTTTTTATATTTAATATGCCGACATTTTCGGCGACCAGGTCCTGGTCGGCGCTATTTTGGTTATCAAAAATAATATTCGGTAATGGCCGGGGTTGTGCGGCAGCAACGTCGGTGTACATGAAGCCTTCTTGCGGCACAAATACGGGTAACTGGGTACCATTACTTATATCGTATATAAAAACTGAATACAGGGGCGCCGCTTCCTGCACGTCAGGATCCGCTAGCGCGGAGGGTGTGCAGGGCACAATGGCGGAATCTTCCAATAAACGGCAGGGGCTCCAGCTGACGAGTGCACGGTTGGTGCCGTCGAGCAGCGGCAAGGCTGAATTGAAACGGCCACCGGGCGACGGCGCCATATCGGTTTCGATAGCACCAACAGATGCGGATACTTGTGCAGGTCCCGGCATGCCTGCGCTGGCTGCGCTGGGCTGTGTGTTTTCGATAAAATTCGTCGTATCGATTTGTACAATATCGCCGCCCTGTTGCGTATTGGTATAGGGTTTTACCAATGCCAGGATGTTGTTACTGGACATTTCCCGTGGCTGCAGGAACTGAATGTCAGTCTCTGGATTAGTGCCGGTAGCGTGGCTGTTGGCGCCGTAGAGCAGTTGCAGGTTGGTGCCGTCCGGATTCATTTTATACAAACTGATGCGATCCCTGTTGCCCATATTGTCCCAGCGGCTGAACACCACTTCACCGCTATCCAGAACAGCCGGGTCGAGGTCATTGCTTTGATTAAAAGTCACCTGTTGGATATCACTGCCATCAGCGTTCATCACGTGCAGTACAAACGAATGTTCATTGCGGTTTTCATCGAGGGCTGAAAATTGCGGCTTGCCTTCGTCCAACAGGATGGCCTTGGATTGGCGCTGGCGCGTCGATGAAAAAATAATCCGCCCATCCGGCAAATAGTACGGTTCAATATCCTGACCGTCTTCAGCGGTGATGTCAGTGGCAATTACGCGCATGAGTGAATCACTGGCTATATCGTATTCCCAGATATTCCAGGTTTCTTCTAACTGGTTGGTATCGTCGTCCGGCATGCGCATGGTAAAAACCAGTTTGCTGCCATCGTAAGAAGCTTCCACATCTTTGACGTCAGCCAAGCCGGCAGTTTGACTGAAGGTTACGTTACGCTCAGTAGCACCCGGTGAAGCAAGTTCGCGGAAGAAAAGATCGGCGCCAGGGCTAAAGCTTGCCGGCTCACGCACATCAGCATCATCCATAACCGGCACCGGGCGTTTTACGTAGGCGATACCGAAATCCTCTACCAATGGGTCAAGGCCGGCAGATGAAGAGGTTGTGCCTCCACCACAAGCGGAAAGCAAAACCGCTGTCAGGCAGCTTGAAAGGGTTAGCAAATACTTAGTGGCCGTCCTGGCTTGTTCAAGCGGACGGAAGTGGTTACCGGTCATTAGCTGTCTCTTCATCTGTTCTATCCAGTCAGGCTGTAGTCATTTTAAAATTAGGCCGCCTTTGATTAATGAGTGTGGACTTGTAGGAGCGGTTCACACGAGTTAATCAGAGTTGCCATAAATCTAGTTAAGCAAAAGCTATTCCATATAGTAGCGGCAGCATCCCCTGCGTACTTGCGGATGAATTTCTCACTCTTTACGGCTGCTGGCTGTTAAAAACCATGCTGTTGGGAAACGGTGACACTGTTTCTATCTGGCAACATTAATTCCTATTTTTAGCCGTGCAAGTCATTCAACCATTCTGCATGGCTTGCACTATAGATCGGAGTGTCAGTTGTATCTGGGAACCAGGTCACAAATATTTCATGCCATTGGTAGCCCTATGTGCAGCTGCTAACTTTTGGTTTTAACAGGTTTAATTTCTTTTGTGTGGAAGCCGCCTGTCAGTTCTTTAACAAGCTGTGAAACGGGTCACAGAAATAGGCTCAACGATTGCCTAGTCTGGGCCGCAACGGATGGAAGCCACTGGACTGGTTTTTGCAATGCCTGTGTTTGTATGCCCGGAGCAGAAAGCAACAACTGTTGAAAAGAAATTTGTATTACAACTTTAATGAGACAAGATGTTATGAAGCAGAAATCTCACCCTGACGGATTCAGTACCAGACGATTAAGTGTGTTAGCGCTGGCGGTTGTCATGGCTTGTTCGGCTGGCTACGCCAATGCGGGTGCGCGCGAACAGGCCAAGCGTATGTATGATCGTTTGACGGGTACATCGCCGACGCCGGCAGTTTTAGATGTAATTGAAGCTGAAATGGCAAACGGTGCTGAGTCTGCTGCGCGCTTCATCATGGATCCTTTACAACCCCATGCTAAGAATTTTTACAATGTTACGCTGAAAAACTTTGCCATGCCCTGGACCAATCGGGATCAGTCGGTATTCGAACCGTTAAACGATTACGTTGCAACCGTAATAGGCATGGTGCGTGACGATGTCTCGTTTGATCAGGTGCTTTACGGGGACATACTTTATCTGGGCCAGGGCGGCGGAGTACCAGCCTACTCAAGCAGCAATAACAATCACTACGAGTTCCTGGAAGATAATGGTCTGGATCTGAGTCAGGTGCTGATGCAAAGCAGCCAGTCCCAGGTTAGCGGATTACCGGCAGCCGCGACCGCCGGTGTAATGACATCGCGTGCAGCCTCGCGGGCTTTTTTTATCGACGGTACTAACCGCGCCATGTTTCGATTCACCCTGCTCAACCACTTGTGTCATGACCTGGAACAGGTGAAGGACAACAGCCGTCCAACCGATCGCATCCGTCAGGACGTGTCGCGCAGCCCGGGCGGTGACAGCCGGGTGTTTTTAAATAACTGCGCCAGTTGCCACTCAGGTATGGATCCGATGGCACAGGCCTTTGCCAGCTATAACTTCACCTACCCGGAGGGTAATGAAGATGCCGGGCAGCTGCAATATACCCCCGGCGTTGTGCAAGCAAAATATCATATCAACCCCGATAACTTTAAATACGGCTATATCACGCCCGATGATCGCTGGGATAACTACTGGCGGGTAGGCGTGCGTTCAGATCTGGGCTGGAGTACAGGATTGCCTGGCAGCGGCGATGGCGCCAAGTCACTGGGCCAGGAACTGGCCGGCAGTGATGCCTTTGCCAATTGTCAGGTGAAGAAAGTTTTCAAGGCGGTGTGTTTGCGTGATCCGAATACACCAGCGGACGTGGTCCAGGCAGATGCCATGGCGGCTACTTTCAAGATTGGTTACAACCTGAAAACGGTATTCGCCCAGACGGCCGCTCACTGTAAAGGGGACTGAGCTATGAATTACATTATTAACAAACTCAGTAGAGTTCTAGTATTACCTCTGTTTGTTGCAATCGGGTTGTCAGGTTGCGGCGGCGGTGCGGCTACCACGGAAAATCCGGTTACCACAACAGTTACCGCGTCCAACTATAACGGACCTGCACCGGCAACCGCCGATGTTCAGGCGTTCAAGCTGAATGTCTGGGATAATCTGAGTGCGAGTAATCGATGTGGTGCTTGCCATGTGGCCGGTGATCAGTCTCCGGAGTTTGTCAGGCACGATGATATTAACGCCGCCTACACGGCCGCCAATAGTATCGTTGATCTTACCTCGCCACAGGATTCCCGCATGGTCACAAAAGTTGCCGGTGGGCATAACTGCTGGCTGGCAAGTGACCAGGCCTGTGCCGATGTGATTGAGGCCTTTATCGTCGGCTGGGCCGGTGGGGTTTCCGGTGGTGCGCGGGCTATTCAACTAGCTGTGCCGGCAATCAAAGATCCAGGTGCTACCAAGCAATTTCCTGATACATCTGCTGGTTTCACCGGAATATACGACCATTTAACCGGTGAGGCGCAATGTCTGAACTGCCATCGCAGTGAATCGGCAACACCTCAGGCACCGTTTTTTGCGGCCTCCACCATTGAGGTGGCCTACGAAGCGGCCAAATCCAAAATTGATTTAAACACTCCGGCTAATTCCCGGCTGGTGGTGCGTCTGCGGGATGAGTTTCATAACTGTTGGTCCGGTGATTGTGGGTCTGATGCAGATGCAATGCAGGCTTTGATAGAAGCCTATGCCAATCCCATACAGCCGGGTCAGGTTCCTTCCAATCTTGTATTAAGTAAAGCCCTTAGTATCGGGGATGGCGTGGTCGCCTCCGGTGGCAGCCGTCACGAAGCCAACCAGATCGCTCTGTACGAATTTAAAACCGGCGCGGGTGCCACCGCGTTTGATACCAGTGGTATCGAGCCTGCAATGCACCTGAATCTTAGTGGCGATGTTGACTGGGTCGGTGGTTACGGCATACAGGTCAATAGCGGTAAAGCACAAGCTTCAACCGCATCGAGTTCAAAGCTGCACGACCTGATCACGGCAACCAGTGAGTACTCCATCGAAGCCTGGGTGGCGCCTGGCAACGTGACCCAGGAAGACGCCTATATGGTCAGCTACTCGGCCGGTACCGCTGCGCGTAATTTCACCCTCGGGCAGACAATGTATAACTACGACTTCTTTAACCGCAGCAGTAACTCTGATGCAAACGGAGATCCGGCGCTATCAACCGACGACGATGACGAGGATCTACAGGCAAGCCTGCAGCACGTTGTGCTGACCTATGACCCGGTCAACGGGCGGCGTATCTATGTCAATGGTATTGATACCAACCTGGATGCAAACCCCAACCCGGACGGTACAGAAGCGGGTAACCTGAACGCCTGGGATAACAGCTTCGCCTTCGTGCTGGGGAATGAAGTATCGGGTGACCGTCAGTGGAAGGGCGCTATCCGTCTTGTGGCGATCCATAATCGCGCCTTGACGCCCGAGCAAATTAACCAGAACTTTGCCGTGGGTGTGGGCCAGAAATTCTTCCTGCTGTTCGCCGTGACACACCTTGTAGATGGCAATTTCGACGCGGCAAATGAAACGCACCATGCTTTTGTCATGTTTGAAGTCAGTCAGTTTGACAGCTACAGCTATCTGTTTAATCAGCCGGTCTTCATCAGTCTGGATGAAAACTACACGCCAAACAATATACCGCTCGAGAAAATGCGTATCGGAATTAATGGTAAAGAAGCCATCGTTGGTCAGTCGTACCGGAATTTAGTGGCAACGCTGGGCGGGGCGAATTACACCACTGAGAGTGGTCAGCTGCTGTCCAATGTCGGTACCATCATTGCACTGGAAAATGGTCCGGAATCAGACGAGTTCTTCCTGACGTTTGAAAACATAGGCGGTAATCAGAATGTTGTCGTGGAAGGTTCTTTGAACGCCAAAAGTATTGCTCAATCAGTGGACAGCTTTGCGGACATCGGATTGCGTACCTTTGATGAAATTAATGCGGCCATGGCAGAAATGACAGGGGTTGATCCGCAAGTAGTTAAATCGGCTACCTTTGACGTACTACGTCAGCAATTGCCCTCTGTTGAAACCATCGAAGGTTTCTTGCCTGCCCATCAAATGGGCGTTGCACAACTGGCAATAGCGTATTGTGATGTCTTAGTTGAAAATACAGGGCTACGCGATAGTTTCTTCGGCGCGATCAACTACAGTAATTTCAATAGTCAGCTAAACCAGATAATTGACGCGTTGTTTAACGAAATGGTGGGTGTGGATAGTTTAGGCAGTGCATTAAGTAGTGCGCAAACCCATGCTGAACTTTCTACTGAGTTGACGAGCTTGCACGGCAAATTATGCACAGGCGCTTCACCCTGCAACAACACCCAGCGTTCCAGCTCAGTTCTGAAAGCCATGTGTGCATCAGTAATTGGTAGCGCGAGCATGTTGATCCAGTAACCAGATCTAAAGAATGAATTGAGGAAAGAGAGATGGCAAAGCGAAAACAACCTTTACACCCTGATGCTCCGCTCTATCATCGCAGTCATGCGCGGCCGGTGTCACGGCGTGATTTTCTGCGGCAGGGTTTTGTCGCTGGCACGGGGACACTAATGGGTGGCCCCCTACTCAGCATGTTCTCCAATGCCAATGCGGCCGTTGGTTTATCACCGGATCTTCTCAACATGGCTGACGCGATCTCTGGTTGCAGTCTGGGTGGGTCAGGTGATGGCTTGCCCATCATTTGCTTTGACCTGGCAGGTGGCGCCAATATCGCCGGTTCAAATGTTTTAGTTGGACGGCAGGGGCAGCTCGACGTCCTGTCGACAGCGGGTTACAGCAAATTAGGCCTACCTGGAGATATGATTCCGGGTGTTACTGAAACTAATCCAACGGCAACCAGCAACGGTGACCATATTGATGAGACCCTGGGGCTTGCTTTCCATTCCGACAGCGCTATGTTGCGCGGTATTCTGGAAAAAGCGGGATCAGCTATTGGTAATATTGACGGCCTGGTTATCCCTGCACGCTCAGAAAATGATTCCGGTAATAATCCGCATAATCCCATGTATGCAATCGCAGAAGCGCTGAAGCTCGCGAGTGATCCTAACCCTGCAGATCAAGTATATCCTGGTGGTGTTGTAACACTGATTGGCTCGCGCAATTCTGAATCTGGCGGTAATTCAATGGCGCCTGCGATGACTATTAACCCCGAGATTCGTCCAACTAAAGTTGATCGTCCCAGTGATGTCACGGGTATGGTTGATACCGGTGATTTGACCAGTGTGTTCAGTGATCCCGCTGATGTTGTTGCGGTAATGGAATCAATGGTGCGTAACAGCGATAACAAACTAGGTAGAGTTGATACTCAGCTTGGAGCGAATAATCAGGCAATTCTAGACATGGTGCGTTGTGGCTATATCAAGTCCGCAGATCTGGCTGACCGGTTTGCCGGTGTGCCCATTGACCCCGCGACTGATCCGGATATTGTTGGTGCGACAGGGATTTTTTCCAGTGCAGAGTTCAGTGGTGATAATGAATTTAGAAAAACCGCTTCGGTGATGAAGATGGTGGCAAATGGCTATGCAGCGACCGGCACTATTGCCATGGGTGGATACGACTATCACACAGGGGATCGTTCAACAGGTGAAATACGCGATTTAAGAGTGGGTCGTTGTATTGGCGCCTGCCTGGAATATGCTGCGCGCATAAATACAGCGATGATGATCTACGTGTACAGCGACGGCTCCGTTTTCAGTAATGGTTCAATAGATAATTCACAGGATGGCCGTGGTAAAGGCGTTTGGACCGGTGATAATCAGTCAACCGCCTCCTCATTTATTCTTGTTTTTAATCCAGGTAGTGCACCGCAGATCCTGTTGCCCGGCCGCCAGATCGGTTTCTTCAGAGCCGATGGGTCGGTTGATAACTCAAGTTCGGTAGCCGCGAATAATGTAAATTTACTGGTTGAAACAGTGGTACTGAACTATATGGCTTTAAACGGTAATATTAACCAGTTTGGTGCGTTGCCGTTTAACACCCTCGGTAGTACCCCGGCTGCAAGCCTGATTGGATTTAGTGCCCTAACGTAGGGTGGGTGAAACCCACCAAATGCCGTAACCGCCGGGAATGGTGGATTTTACTCACCCTCGTATATTTCAAGGTATCGCAACGCCGCCAGGCGGGCCGAAGCGGCGGTCAAAATGTGAATTTATTTTGACGGCAGCCCTTAATATACGGTGCGCGCAATCACCCAGGCGTCAACCTGTCTTGCACCGGCTTTTTTTAAAGTCTTCGCCAGTTCGTTTAGCGTACTGCCGGTTGTCAACACATCATCAATCAGCAGGATATGCTGGTCTTTAACCTCACCCGTTACGGTAAAAGCACCACGTAAATTCTTGCGCCGTTGTTTTGCGGGTAAGCCCGATTGAGCTTCGGTTACCCGGACACGTTTGCAACAGCCTGCATCGATAGCAAAGGCTTTCGATTTCCGGATCGGTCTCAAAAGTTCCTGCGACTGGTTATAGCCGCGTTCAGCCAAACGTTTTCTGTGTAACGGCACAGGCATAATACAATCCGGTTTGTTTGCCCTGTTTAATAGCTGTTCCAGGAGTAGTTTGCCCAGGCTATTCAGTAACACAAGATCCTGCTGGAACTTGATACGCTGAATCAAATGATTGACCGGATACTGATAGGCAAACAGACAGCTGCAGTGATCGAATGCAAAAGGCTGTGTCTGGCAGCGACCGCAGACAGCGCCAGCAGTAGTTGGCAGGGGCAGGGCGCAACGATGGCAGGGATGCTGTAGCCTGGGCAGGTCGTGCAGGCAAGCTTCACAAAGTTCGAGACCCTGGTGGCCCGGTGCAAGACACAATCGACAACGGCTGGGGAATAGCCAGTCTTGAGCTTTATTTAACCAGTTGTAAACCATTAGATTCCTTTCCAGGTTGACAGTTGTGCAGCCTGCACGCATAGTTATGCGCTGATTTTACTCGAATTTGTTTCCCATGTCCGATACTCCTGCAGCACCTGCCAAGGTCGCCACGGCGAAAAGCGCGCGCAGTGCGGCGGCCATTTTCAATATCGGAAATATTATTGCCATCCTGGTGCCGATCCCATTGGGGATGTTGTGGTTCGGGATGTCCATGTTTTTTTACGCCATGAACCGGCACCATCCGAATGCCAAGGTGGGGGAATATACCCAGCAGGCAGCTTATCGCTTTTATGGCATCAGCGGATTTTTTGTCGCGGCGGCAACCTTCATTCCGGGCAATGACTGGACCTATTATGTCATTGCCTGGGCAGTTGCCGGCTTTATTCTTGTGCCCTGGTCAATCGTTGACTTGGTCAAAATCAGTAAAGACACCTGGGTTGACACCCCCTATCCTGAGCAGAGTGATGAACCAATCAGCCACTAAACGACCCACCGATGCGATTGAAGCCCGGCATGACTGGCATCAATCAGAGATTGAAGCCTTATTAGAACAGCCCTTTAATGACCTGTTGTTCGAGGCGCAGCGCGTACACCGGATGCACTTTGATCCAAATGCCGTACAGATAAGTACGCTATTAAGTATCAAGACCGGCGGCTGTCCGGAAGACTGTGCCTACTGTCCACAAAGTGTGCACTACGATACACCCGTCGATCCACAAGCCCTGATGGCTATTGAAGACGTTGTCCAGGCGGCGCGTCGTGCCAAACAGCTGGGCGCTTCCCGCTTCTGCATGGGCGCGGCCTGGCGTAATCCACGCGGTAAGAATTTTGAACGCGTGCTGGAAATGGTGGAACGGGTGCGCGAAGAAGGCATGGAAACCTGCATGACCCTGGGCATGCTGGAAGCAGAACAGGCGCGACGCTTAAAAGCCTCCGGTCTGGATTACTACAATCATAATCTGGATACTTCGCCGGAATTTTATGGTGAAGTTATTACCACGCGTACCTACCAGGATCGTCTTGATACCTTGCAACATGTACGCGATGCACACATCAACGTCTGCTGTGGAGGGATTGTCGGCATGGATGAGTCGCGTGCGGATCGGGCATCCTTTCTGCGTGCGTTAGGCAATCAGGATCCACACCCGGAA
>CAYPEL010000018.1:0-29598 GCA_964409635.1 uncultured Gammaproteobacteria bacterium
TGGTATATCGGCGATTTTTACGGGTTAACCAGCGTACGTTTGGTAGCACCATTTTTTAATAAATTGAACCAGTGTTGTAACTCAATGATTGTTATTAATAATTAAAAAAACCGTTGATTTATTGAGTCTGTTGTACCAGAACAAATATTGACTCCATGGGTAAGTCGATATCTAATACTACTGTAAATATATACAGTAATATACCGAAACTCATACCATGCCTTATCGTCTATGGCCGCGCATGATTGCGCTGGCCGATATGAATGCTTTCTTTGCTTCCATCGAGCAGCTGGATAAGCCTGAGTGGCGTAACAAGCCGCTGGGGGTTACCAACGGGTTGACAGGGACAACCATTATTACCTGTTCTTACGAAGCGCGCCGTCATGGTATTCATACCGGGATGAAGGTGCGCGATGCACGCCAGCGCTGTGCTGAGTTTATTCAGGTGCCGGCGCGGCCGTACCGGTATGCAAAGGTATCTACCGATATCATGCGGGCGCTGGAAACGGTGACGCCTGATCTGGAAATCTTTTCCGTCGATGAGGCGTTTCTGGATCTTACGCCTTGCCTGAAGTTATACGGTTGCGATGCCGAGGCGATTGGCAGACGTATAAAAAAAACCGTATTCGATGCGTCCAGTCTGTTATGTTCTGTGGGTATTGGCGTCGACAAGACGGTGGCGAAGTGGGCGGCGAAGCAGCAAAAGCCGGATGGCCTGACCATTGTGGAGCCGTGGAAGACGGCTGAAACCCTGTGCAATGTGCCGGTGACGGAGCTGTGTGGCATCAACAAGGGAATCGGTAGCTTCCTGGCGCAGTTCGGGGTGCATACTTGCGGCGATATGCAAAAAATACCGATCAATGTGCTGGCGCAGCGTTTTGGTAATCCTGGCCGCCGTATCTGGCTGATGGCGCAGGGCCAGGATCCGGAGGCATTGCAGCGCGGTATTGCGGCGCCAAAATCACTGGGGCATGGCAAAGTGGTGCCGCCGAATACCACCTGCCGCCACAGCCTGGATATTTTTATGATGCATATGGCCGAGAAAGTCGGCCGGCGTTTGCGGCAGAATCATCTTGAAGCACGGCATTATGCGATTGGTGTCAGGATCATGGCCGGTTGGTTATCGGAAAAGTATCGGACTTTGTTACCGACCGATGACGGGGCGCAGATTTATCAGTTGGCGCAGTTCTTTTTGAATAATGTCTGGCAGCAGGAGGGGGTTTTTCAGGTGCATATTGGTGCCTTGGATCCGCGCCAGAAATCGAGCCAGCTGGATTTATTTGATCAGGCGGATACGCAGCGGGCGGCGCTTAATGCGGCGATTGATTCTATTAACGAACGGTTTGGCGAGTTTACGGTGTGTAATGCACCGTTGCTGCTGCGCTCGGATATGCCAAATGTTATTTCGCCTTCGTGGAAGCCGCAGGGGCATCGGAATACTTTGCGGGATTGATTTTCTTGGATTTGGTTGGGAGTATGCGGTGTTGTAGCCGGATAACTTATGTACTCACTGAGCCAGCTTTTTATGTATCCTGGTTATTTTATGACAGGTTTTGTTGGGTGGGTGAAACCCACCGGGTGCCGTAGCGAATGGTGGGATTCTCCCGCCCTACGGGGGAAGGGGACTACTGGGTTTCGAGATCACGCGTACACCGGTGGTGGAGAATAACAAGGTCATTGGAATTGTCTGTTTTACAGACCGGTTGTTGAATGGATTGTGTAAGGTTATTCAGTGATCCGTTTCAGGAAATTCAGATACTCAGGTTGGTTCCATTCCCGGCCGCCTAATGCCTGATAGCGGATAGTGTTATCCGTGTCGACCAGGTAAGTTGCCGGCAAGCCCCGCGGCTGCCAGGCTTCTACCGCCTGACCGTCCTTATCCATATAACTTTCAAGCGTGGGAGTGACTTCAGCCAGAAAGCTGAAAATAGTATCTTCATCCTCCGCGACATTCACCATCACAATAGATAATTCATGCTCAGGAATTAACTGGCGGAGTTTTTCAATCGCCGGCATTTCCATGCGGCAGGGACCGCACCAGCTGGCCCAGAAATGCACGAAAACCCATTTGCCGCGTAGCGCCTGCAGGTCGACTGTTTCACCATCGATAGTTTCGAGTTGCAATTGGGGTGCGGGTTTTTCGGGGTAGGCGCGGATTCCGAAGGGCAAGCTGATTTCAGCTGCAGCCGTGCTTGTTAGTATCAATATAAGAATGGCTAGCAGCGTACGCGTATTCATTGTTCATTCTCCGCACACCGCAGGTCTTTAAGGGTTAATGTGTAAGGCTTGCCTTGTTTGTTTTGCTGCGTCGGGAAAGTAGCCTGGAGTGTAATTGGTTTGTCAGTGCGGGTCAGGATGATATTACCGCCTTCTTCTTCACCGGGTTGGTAATCGAGGATTTCCGGCAGCAGAGTCCAGCGGAAAGTTGACTGGAAACGCAAAGGGATATCAATGGTTTTCCAGCGCTGCAGCCACTCCTTGCGATGATAGCGGTGTAGCGGGGCGTCACCGGCCGTGAAGTGCCATTGTGCCAAGTCTAGCCAGAGGACATCTTTGCTTGTATTTTTAATTCTAACGGTCATGTAGCAGGTTGTAGCGAGTTGGTCGACCATGATTTTTGGGAAACCGCGTGCTTCGTAGAAGGCGGACATTTGTTCTGGGGCTCTGGGTACGATTTCGATTTCCAGTGGTTGTTTGTCAGGGAAACAAGCTGTTATTAGCAGACTGATTATTGTCATTGCTATTAATGTACGAAACTTGTTCATTGATTGAAACCGATTGGTTGTATTGAGTGGATCATACTACAACAAGGAAAACTGTTTATACTCTACACGACTATCCCAATGCGAAAATGCAATGACAGACTCCGTGAGAATTGATAAATGGCTGTGGGCGGCGCGTTTCTATAAAACCCGTGGTCTGGCAACAGCAGCTGTGACGGGTGGAAAAGTACAGCTCAATGGTGCGCGGGTAAAACCTGCCCGGCCTTTGAAGGTCAATGATGGGCTGGTAATCAACAAGTCAGACACGTCATGGCAGATCACCGTGAACGGTCTTTCGGAACGGCGAGGATCGGCAAGCGTTGCCCAAAGCTTATACACAGAATCCGCAGCGAGTATCGAGGCAAGAAAGCAATTGAGTGAACAACACAAATTACTGGTTGCTACGATGCCGCATCCACAACGCCGCCCGGATAAAAAAGCCCGGCGGCAGTTGCGTGAAACCAAATGGCGGAATACATAATCCTAGCTCGCAGTTGGCCGCTGCGAGGGTATGCAAAGTGATGGATAACGCCGGGCGAATGTATTGCCGCAGGGTGAAGACACGACAGGCTGTGCAACCACGGGTTCTAGGATACTAATCAAATGCAAAAACCAGTAACACCACTCTTAACTGTCGATATTATTATCGAGATGATCGATAAGCCGGAGCGGCCAATTGTCTTGATCGAACGCCGCTATCCGCCGCCCGGTTGGGCTTTACCCGGTGGTTTTGTCGACGTGGGAGAAACGCTGGAGCAGGCGGCAGTCCGCGAGGCCAAAGAAGAGACTTCATTGGATGTCGAGTTGCTTAGTCTGCTGGGTTGTTATTCTGACCCGGAGCGTGATGTGCGCGGTCATACGGCGAGTGCCGTTTATGTGGCGACTGCCAGCGGCAAGCCACAGGCTTGCGATGATGCGGCAAATCTATCGCTATTTGATGCGGCACAATGTCCGCCACTCGCGTTCGATCACGCGCTGATTTTGCAAGATTATTTACGCTACCGTGCCACGGGTGAAGTGGCGCCAGTCAGACTGGCTGGCAGTCAGCAATAAGCGGGGCTGTGTTCACCGGAATAGCGGCGCATATTATCGAGCACCGTGAGTAAGGGTTCTATCGGCAGACTGTTATCTACGGGTAAAGTATCCGGAGATAGTTGACGTACTGCCGCCGTGTCAATAATTGGCCGCTGTGAATTGACCAGAGTGAGATCATATTCCCTTAACGACAGGGCAATTTTCGCTTCCTGAATCGTCCTGGCGCGGAACACGGAAATCTGGCTGCCCAGGGTATTGTGCACGAGGCTGGCAATGCTATCGTCTTCTTCGATGTGAAGAATTTTTGTTGGCTGGCCTATGCTGCGAATACTGGCTTGCTTCAGCGCAAAAATTAACCGCGCCTGTTGCGTTGTACTCTGTAGCCAGTCAGGACTCGAAGGGCCGGTTTCCCCCGCTTCTGTATTCAAAACCAGCACCGGTAACCAAGGGTGTTGCTGACGGATTTCGCGCGCAAATGAGATGCCGTCCTGATCAGCCAACAACAGATCTATGGCGACGCCACAAAACTGCTCTTCCCATAAACGTTGTTTGGCAGACGCGGCATTGGTGATGCATTCGACTGCAAATCCAGCGTTGAGAACGCGTGTTTCAAGGTCAGCGATTTTGCCGGGGCTGGAGGTGCAGATCAAGAGCCGCTGCTGGTTTGGATTGTCTGATGGCATAGGAACGTATTTATATTGAGTTACCCGGTTCTTAACGGCGCAGTGATATTGAATTGAACCTGTGAGGGCTGGAACTGAGAACTGTGCACGGTGGGTAATTCTCTGTAATTCTGCTACTTAAGTTTCTAACCCGATGGTTTCTGGGTGCTTTTGCCATGCATTTACCACTAAACTCCCGTACCCTAGGCGGCTGGTTCGTCAGTTGTTATCAAGCATTTGGAGGGGGCATGCGTCCAGCTCATTTAATCTCTATCCTGGAAACTGAATTTAAAAGTGCACGGGATAAACACCATACGCCGGTGATGTTGTGGGGGCCGCCCGGTGTGGGTAAGTCACAGATCATCGCTCAGGTGGCAGAACAACACGCTGCGCCGGTCATCGATATTCGCCTGTCGCAAATGGAGCCTAGCGATTTGCGCGGCATACCGTTTCGCAGTGGCGAGTCGGTTGAATGGGCGGTGCCTTCTATGTTGCCTGATGTAAACCGCCATGGAGCGGAAGGGATCCTGTTTCTGGACGAAATCACATCGGTGCCCCCCAGCGTTTCGGCGGCCGCCTATCAGCTGATTCTGGATCGCCGTCTGGGCGCGTATGAAGTACCGGCTGGCTGGGCAATTTTTGCAGCCGGTAACCGGCAGGGCGACCGGGGCGTGACTTACAGTATGCCAGCGCCGCTGGCGAATCGTTTTTCGCATTACGAACTCGATGTCAATTTGGATGACTGGGTCGCCTGGGCATATTCACAGGATATTGATGAACGCATGATTGCCTTTCTGCGCTTTCGTCCAGAGTTGCTGTTTGAATTTGATCCGGCGCATAACCCGGTGGCTTTTCCTTCGCCGCGCTCCTGGGAATTTGCCCACCGTGCGCTGAAAAAGTTTGGCAATAACAGCAATGTGCTGGTCGAAACGCTACAGGCCTGTGTGGGGCCGGCAGCGGGTATTGAGTTAAATGCCTTTATCGAAAATCTCGACAAGTTGCCGGATATTGATGCCATCGTAGCAGGTGAATCCGTGCCTGTTCCTAAAGAGACTGATCTACAATATGCCGTGGCCTCGGCTTTGGTGGCGCGAGCGATTCGAGCTAAGGGCAATGGTGATGCAGATACGGCCTATGGCTGCATCATTGATTACGCCGGGACATTTCCGCAGCGTGAAATGGGCGTTATGCTGATTTCTGATATGCACCGCGCGATCGGTCAGGATCTGTTTGCGGTACCGCAGTTTTCGCAGTGGGCGAAGGCGGTTGCTGACGTCATGTTATTCGATATGTAGTCTGGTATGTCAGACGACATTGAAACCAAACTCAGTGCGGCGCGTACCCGGTTGATTCTTGACCGGCCGTTTCTCGGTGCGCTGGTGTTGCGCCTGCCGATGAAGGCCGTTAAGCCGGAGCGTTGCAAATCTATCGGCACCGATGTGCGAGCGCTCTATTACAACCCGGAATATATTGACCGTCTATCTCTCGATCAAACCCAGTTTGTACTCGCGCACGAAGCCTTGCACTGTGCACTGTCACATTTTGCGCGCCGTAATCACCGCGTCAAACACCGTTGGGATATCGCCTGTGATTTGGCGATCAATCCGATCCTGATTAAGGACGGATTAAAACCACCCCCGGGCGTGCTGATCAACAGTGGCTATGACGGCATGATGGCGGAAGAAATTTATCCCTATATCGAAGATGATATGGAAGATGAAACCCACGACGATCATTTTTATAACGAAACAGACAATAAGGATAAAAATGACAGTGGTGCTTTGTTGCCGGATGAAAATGAGTATTCAGGCGGCGAATCCGGTGCAGGTGAAGCTGAAGATACTGCCGAGGGTAGTGGCCCGCAGCCGTTAAGTGAAAAAGAACAGGAGCAATTATCCGTGCAGTGGCAGCAGCGCCTGGCGGGTGCTGCACAACAGGCTATGCAGGCTGGAAAACTCGGCAGCAATATGGCGCGGCTGGTCGAACACCTTTTACAACCACAAGTACCCTGGCGGATGCTATTGGCAAGGTACATGACCGCCGTAGCACGCGACGATTACAGTTATCAACGGCCCTCACGCCGGGAAGGCGAAGCGATATTGCCCAGCCTGCGCAGCGCTCAGATTGATGTGTTGGTGGTGCTGGACACCAGCGGTTCCATTAAAGATAAGGAGCTGCGGGAGTTTGTCTCAGAGGTCGATGCGATCAAAGGGCAAATGCGTGCCCGTCTGACGCTGCACGCTTGCGATGCTGCGTTGTGTAAAAACGGACCCTGGTTATTCGAGCCCTGGGAAGCATTCACCATGCCTGCTGGTATTTATGGGCGAGGCGGGACGCGCTTTGCACCGGTCTTCGAATGGCTGGATCAGGCAGGCCGCCGCCCCGATCTAGTGGTGTACTTTACAGATGCAGAGGGTCAATTCCCCAAGGTGGAACCGGGTTTTCCCGTGCTCTGGCTGGTCAAAGGGCGCGGCAAAGTGCCCTGGGGGCAGCGCGTGCAGTTAAATTAGCGCCATAAGCCAATCACATTCCCCTATCATGCCGCCTTGTTTGTGTTGTCGGCGTCTCAAAGGGATAATGCGGCCCCACTATTACCGGGCGGAGCGTTTTGCTCGATATCCGGTTATCCGTTTATGAGGAGAGCAAGCAATGCGCATTATTCTTTTAGGGGGTCCCGGTGCAGGCAAGGGGACACAGGCTAACTACATCAAAGACAAATATAACATTCCGCAAATTTCCACCGGTGACATGCTGCGTGCAGCGGTAAAAGCAGGTACGCCGCTGGGTGTTGAGGCGAAAAAAATCATGGATGCCGGTGGCTTGGTGTCAGACGAGATCATTCTAGGTTTGGTGAAAGAGCGTATTCAAGAACCCGATTGCGCCAAAGGCTTCCTGTTTGACGGTTTCCCGCGGACCTTGCCGCAAGCGGATGCGCTGAAAAGTCAGGGTGTGCCGATTGATGCGGTTGTTGAAATCGATGTGGACGATGCAGAAATCATCAAGCGCATGGGTGGACGCCGTGTCCACCTGGCTTCAGGCCGCACGTATCACGTAGTCTTTAATCCGCCCAAAGAAGAAGGTAAAGACGACGAGACCGGTGAGCCATTGATTCAGCGTGATGACGACCAGGAAGAAACGGTACGCCAGCGTTTGAAGGTCTATCACGAACAGACCGAGCCGCTGGTCGATTACTACTCCAAGTGGGCTGACCAGGGTGGTGAAGGCGCGCCACGCTATATCCGTATTCCTGGTGTGGGTAAAGTGGATGAAATCCGCGATGCGATTTTTTCTGCGTTAGGTTGAGTTGTAACAAATTAGGAAATAGTCGGCCTTGAGCCGGCTTTTTTTCGTCAAAATATTGTCGACTTGGTCGCGCTCTGTTCGTCAATTTTGCGAGGAAATTGGCATATTTTATTTAAGCATCTTGTATTCTACTGTGTAAGAAATAAACTATATAAATACGTTGAATGTACCTGACAGCCGCTCTGTTAAAGAGGGAAAAAATTATAATATATTGAAAAAAATACACTTATTATCTTTGTAGCTGAATGGCTTAGGGGTAATTATCAAACTTGTATAAATCAAAATTATGCGGGCCTTGTTAACCGATGGAGCCATTATCAATAAGTCAGAATTTGTCCTTTGCAGGGAACGAGAGTAACTTTTACAGTAATAACGACAAAAATGTTGAAAACGAATAACACAATTAACCATAAAAATATAAATAGCACGGCGTTGCTTTATTGGGGGGGAGGCTCCGGTATTCTGGATTCTCTGAATCGTCTTCCTGTTATTTTTCCAAGCAGCAATGACCAGTGTCATGGGAGTAATCGCGTGCCATGTACGCAAAAAAAATTGATGGGGTGGAAGTGGCCGCTGTGAATAAAGTACTGCGGCTGCTGGGTGCTTTGCGGCATTCGCAAACGGGTAATGTCATATACCGGCAGGTAGAACGCCTGTTGGACGATATGGCGGACTCTCAATTGACAGTTGAACGGGCCTACATTACCGCCGTCAACCAGTTGCTCAACGCCTATCTGCACCATTTGCACGACGGCTCTCCCTTGCAAATCCAGGTGCGCCTGCTGCAGGCCAGGTTACAGCCGCCTATGACCGTTGCAGATATGAATACCTTACGTGATTATGTTGACTTGTATGCGCGGCAAATAGAAGCACTCCAGACACTGGATGTGGATCTCTTTAAAGATGCAATCAATCCATTACTCGAGTCATTTGGCATTATTGATATGCCAAGCCGTGTGGAGACAGGCACAGCGTCTGAAGATAAAGCTAGGGTTGAGGAGCCGCCCGAAGAGCCCATAGACAAATCAGCGCAACCGGATCGTCACCCACTGGCGGCGAGCGCAGATGAATCAACCTGGCCGTTTAAGTCTGAAACTGCCGGTGAGGCGTTATCGATTCAGGCTGACAAGAAAGGCACTGGAACGCCGGTACGAAAATTACGCCAAGTCAGGACGCCCGACTGGGAAGAGACCCTGGGAGAGGCGGATAAGGAATTCTTGGAAATTGATGGGCCTTCACAGGGTATGAAGTCTGTGCAGGCGGGGCTTGCAACCCAAGTGTTGGAGACCATAGCCAGCAATGAAGAATTTGGTGTTTTACTGGAAGTCGTACTGGCTGAGTTGCGCCAGGCCAATGATCAGCATGGGATAGAAGATTTACGCTGGACGTTAATTCGCGAAGTGGATAAATTACTCAAGGCGCACAACCAACTGGCATTACAGCTGGATACAACGCACCACTATCTTGGCAAGGTCGAATCTGATAGCCGTCAACTGTCGGATGAATTGAATCGTGCGCGCATGCTGAGCATGACTGATGAGTTAACCGGCTTGCCCAACCGACGTGCCTTTATGCAACGCTTGGAAGATGAAGTAGCGCGTGTACAGCGTTATGGGTTTCCATTGTCGATGGCACTGATTGACCTTGATTACTTCAAGCAGGTGAATGACAAGTATGGCCACGCAGGAGGCGATGAAGTGCTCGAAGGTTATTCCAGGAATATTCTGTCTATCTTTCGTCATCACGATCTGGTTGCGCGCTACGGTGGAGAAGAGTTTGCAGTGTTACTGCCGAATACCGATGCAGAGGGTTCAATGCGGGCTTTGAACAAAGTCAGGAATCGTGCCGGTGAGACTCACTGGCAGTCGAATGGTGAAACGCATAAAATGCCGACATTTTCTGCGGGTGTATCCATCTACAAGCCTGGTGAAACAGCCAGTTCGTTTATTGAGCGGGCAGATAAGGCGCTGTATCACGCCAAAAGCGCCGGCCGTGATCGTGTCGAGATGGATACCACTTATGCGGAGAGTTCGGGCGGTAATTGATCTCGTATTGCTCGTTCTAAAAACTTGGGCTCTATTTCTGGCGTATTTTGATGCTGTGTTTTTAAAGATAGTATCGAGCTGTTACAATTCACGGCTAAACAGATAATCGTATTAGCCTATTCGGATAGTCTTTCGATCTTTCCAAATTACTCGCATAAGGTACTGCTATGGCCACAGTAGAAATGACAACGGATAATTTTAACCAACTCATCGAAGCTAACGATATTGTGCTGGTTGATTTCTGGGCATCCTGGTGTGGCCCATGCCAGAATTTTGCCCCGGTTTTTGAAGAGGCATCGGAAGAGAACGAAGGATTGATTTTTGCCAAAGTCGATACCGAAGCGCAAAATGAACTGGCTGCTCAATTTCAGATACGTTCGATTCCGACGCTGGCGGTTTTTCGTGAACAGGTAATGGTTTTTTCGCAGGCTGGTGCGTTACCACCCGCGGGGCTAGCGCAATTGATAGCACAGGCCAAAGGCCTGGATATGGATAAAGTGCGCGCTGATATAGCTGAGCAGCAGAAGGATCAGGGTTAGTTAAACTGTGCGCGAGTTAAACTGTCTCGCAGTTATTCCCCAGTAGCTTTTCCAGCCGTTCCTGATCGGCTTCGTTATTCAGGTTTTCAAACTGCTGGGGTGAATCAGAAAAGTCCACGCTGACCGCACCAATTGATTGCAGCCAGATATGCATGGCCAGTTGGTGGTTTTGCAACGCCTGTTCAATACTGTCCCTCACCGAGGTTTTCACCAGGCAATTAACCGATTGCCAGCGGTTGTTGTATTCAGCCACACTCGCATCAGCTGAAGTCTGCTCTACAGCTTGCAACATGCGGGCAGCATAATCCGCTGACAGCAAGGGGGCATCGCAAGGCGCACTCAGCAGATAGGGGGTAGTGCAGTAATCCATTGCCGTCAGTAAACCAGCCAGAGGCCCCAGGTAGCCTGGCATCGAATCCGCCAGCACCGGCAGTCCAAAGTGGGCATATTCATTGCGGTGGCGGTTGGCGATAATGACGATCTCGCTGACCTGCGGCCTGAGTGTTTCGATGATGTAATCAATCAACTCACGGTTCGCAATGCGGATAAGGCCCTTGTCAGTACCGCCCATCCGGGATCCGCGGCCGCCGGCAAGAATTACAGCAGTTATTTGATTTTCAGCCACTTAGTGTTACCTATTAGTGAATTCCAGGTGTTTTCTGATGCTTCTATAAAAATCTATCGGCGCGTAATCCGTTCAGCTTTATGATAACTTTATCCAGACTTAATACGGAAGCAGTTATAGACTCAGCATGGAAACCGCAGAACCGCATCATCTGCCGGCTATTGACCAGTTTCTGGATACGCTGTGGATGGAGCATGGCCTGAGCCAGAATACCCTGGCGGCGTACCGCCAAGACCTCAAGGGTCTGGCCGGGTGGTTAGGTGCCAGATCCCGGAAACTGGAAGAAGCTGATCAGGCTGATTTGCTGGATTACATAGCCGAACGCCATCAGCAAGGACACAAGGCGCGTAGTAGTGCGCGGTTGTTATCCAGTATGCGACGTTTTTACCGGTACTTGATTAGGGAAGAACGCTGTGCAACAGACCCAACAGCAAAAATTGAATCGCCCAGGATCGGCCGGCCATTACCGGCTGTATTAAGTGAGGCTGACGTGGAAGCACTGCTTGCAGCGCCTGATATCAGTGAAGCGATCGGTTTGCGCGACCGTGCTATGATGGAATTATTGTATGCTTCGGGGCTGCGTGTATCTGAATTGACTGAGCTCGATCTGGAGCGTGTCAACTTTGTGCAGGGCGTTGTTAGGGTGCACGGCAAGGGTAACAAGGAAAGGTTGGTGCCGGTCGGTGAGGAAGCCTTGGAGTGGTTGCAGCGATACCTTGATGAGGCCCGGCCGGTATTATTATCCGGCAAACACAGTGGGCGTTTGTTTATATCGCGCAAAGCGCCCGGGATTACCCGGCAGGCGTTCTGGTACCGGATCAAACACTACAGCCTGCAGGCAAATATCCGCACACAGCTGTCGCCGCATACGCTACGTCACGCATTTGCGACACATTTGGTTAATCATGGCGCTGATTTGCGGGTGGTGCAAATGCTATTGGGACACAGTGACCTGTCAACCACGCAGATTTATACCCATGTAGCAAAGGAAAGGTTAAAATTGCTTCATCAGGAACATCATCCACGGGGTTGAACCTATGCCTTGGGGTATTGTCCTACCTAGCCACCCAGTTTTTATTATCCTAAAGAGAGACTCGTTGTGAAATTTAGAACACTATTTGCATGTCTGTTTACGTGGCTATTTATATCTACCAATATTGTTGCTGAGCAAGCACTGGATAAAGCGGCAATACAAGAGATTCTGGGGGGTAGCAAACCCACCTCCATTAAACCATCAAAAATTCCTGGGCTATATGAGGTGGTGCTCAACGCGCAAGTTTTATATATAACCGGTGATGGCAGATATGTCATTCAGGGTGAGATGATTGATGCAAAGCATAATGTAAATTTAACTGAACCTGCGCGTAGAACAGCAGTTAATACTACGCTCTCAAAAGTGGGTGAAGATGAAATGATTGTGTTTTCACCGAAAACAAAGAAACATTCGATGACGGTGTTTACAGATATTGATTGCGGCTACTGCCGCAAACTGCATGGCGAAATGGATAAGTACCTGGAGAAAGGTATTGAAGTCCGTTATATGATGTATCCTCGCGCCGGTAAAAAATCGGAAGCTTATAAGAAAGCGGAAGCCGTGTGGTGTGCAGATGACAAGCATGATGCACTGACTAAATCCAAGAATGGCAAAGCGATTCCTATGAAGACCTGCGACAATCCTATAGATGCACACATGGCGTTGGCCAAAGATCTTGGCTTACGTGGTACACCGCTGCTTGTGCTGGATGACGGCTCTATCCAACCCGGTTATATTCCACCTGACGCGGTCGCAAAGTATTACGAAAAAGCGGCGCTAGAATCGAAGCGATAGTTGCTTATTCAAATTTCAACCAGCTCACCAGTATGCGTGAACAATAACCAGGCTTTGGCCTGCTTGTCCGGCCATAACCGTTTTACACCTTCGCAGTACATGTCCAACTGGCCCCGGTAGTGCTCACACAGTTTTTGCCGGGCTGATGCATCGCGGACACGATGGGTTTTGTAATCGATGATGTGTACTGCGTGGTCATTGACAATGAGACGGTCGATAATACCGTAAACGGTCGTATTCGCCTCGCTGTATTCAATGGGGACTTCATTGCGCACCAGGGCGTCAGCCTCTGGTTGGAATATCCAGCTGAGTTCAGGCTTGTCAAATAAAGGCTGCAAGTCCCGCCAATAGTCCATGAGATCATGTTTTGAAATTACACCCGCTAACTTCCCGGCTGCATTGGCACAAAGTTGTTCGCCATTGAGTGCCGGCTGCTGCGTCGCCAGTTGCAGCAATAAGTGAATGGCGCGGCCGCGCAAGCGGCCACTATCTGTAGATTCAAGTAGCTGTCCGCTAGGTGCGATTTCTAGCCATTGATCCGGAACTGTGACGGGTTGTAACAAGGCAGGATCGATCGCTGGCAGGGTCGGCTCATCTGGCCCGGTTTGCTCGCTAAGCACCGGTGTGTCACCCGATGTAATCGTCATTATTTCTGTGGCACTTTTTTCGTCTTGTTGAAAGGCTGCTGCGGCTGCGCTATACCAGGTATTCCCAGCGGCCTTGCCGGCCTTGCAGCCGGATATAAACAGCATTTGTTTGGCCCGCGTTAATGCGACGTAGAATAGATTGGCAGACTCGCGTATTTCCTCCTGTTTCTCCAGATCGGCAAGGACACGGGTTTTACTGTCTAGGTGGGTACTGCGCAGCAGCATATGTTCCGGTTGGGCCTTTTCTGCCGGCCAACGTACCAGGGCGTTATAGCTGTGTTTTGCGAGCTGCTGTCGGGCTGTATCGGCCAGGAAAATGATGCCCGCTTCCAGGCCTTTGGCGGCGTGAATCGTCATAATGCGTACCCGTTGACCGGAATCTGAATCCGGTGCCGCCTGATCAGGGGCTTCATTTTCAAGACTGCGCAGCTGGCGCAAGCGTGCCAGGAAATGTGGCAGGCTAGGATAACGTCCGGCATCGACTTCCAGCGCAAGTTCAATAAAACGAATCAAGTTGGCGCGCAAGCGAGGTGTGTGCGTGGCAGGAAAAGCACGCTGGTAACGGTTCAATATATCGGCCTGGTGATAAATGCGATCCAGTAAATCATGGATCGGTATCCGGCCTGCCAGTTCACGCCATTCTGACAGCCTGCGATGGGCCTGTGACAGGCGGTGTTGCTCAGGCAGCTTGGGGGTAATCGCAGCGAGTTTATCAATCCAGGCACCACGCTGGCCTGACGTCAGGTCGATTAAATCATTATCCGTCACTGCAAAAACCGGCGAGCGTAAAACTTGTGCGAGCGACAGATTATCCTGTGGTGTCATTAACACATTCAGCAGCGCTTCCATGTCGCGGATTTCAAGACTGTTGAGCAGAGTGCCACGGTTCATGCTCAGGCAGGGGATTTGCTGCTCCTGTAAGGCGGTTTCGTAGTCAGCCAGGTGTGTCCGGAAGCGTAACAGGATGATGATATCGTTATACTGTGCAGCATGCGCCTGATTATTATCGCCCAGTATTACCGGTTCTGTGGTCAACGCCTGGATGCGTTTTGCGATCGCCTGGCCTTCAAGATAATGCGGCCTCTTTTGTAGCACACTGCGTGGCGTTAGCAACGGGTTACGCAGGATCAGCGCGTTGTCGGGTTCAGGTGCGGTTTCAAGCTCCGGCAGGTTTTCAATGTCTTCGAAAAGCGGCCAGAGTTCTACCTGCCCCCAGAGTGAAGTCATATGAGTGTCGTGGCAGACAAAATCGGGTAACAGCTGTCCAAATTCGGTGCCGTCAAATATTCGGTTAACGCATTCCATAATGGCGGGTGCAGATCGCCATGAACTATCCAGGTGAAATTGCCGGGCACCTAATTGTTGCTGCATGCAATCTGTAGCGGTTTTCAGCAGCGCCGGATCACCGCGGCGGAAACGGTAGATAGATTGTTTTGCGTCACCCACAAGAAACAGGCTGCGGTTGCGGTCATTGCCCGCGGACATTTCATCCAGTATGGGTTTTAGCAGGCGCCATTGGGTGGGATTGGTATCCTGGAATTCGTCGATCAGCAAATGGTCGATACGCTGGTCAATTTTGAATTGTATCCAGTGTGCTTGTTCAGGATGGCTGAGCAGGGTGTAGGCTTTCCATTCTAGGTCGGTGAAATCGACGAGCCGGCGTTCACGTTTTATGCGTTGGTAGTGATCGAGTAACTGACTGCCACAGCGATACCAGGCAGCCGAGGTTTGCCAGGTGTTCTGGCGCGCCAGGATATCGCGGTAGTATTCAAGCTGCTCACAAAGCTGTTCATGGAGTTCAATGAACTGGGCTTCAGCTTGTTCGCCTAATTTCTTTAGCCGTGTTTTTGTTGAGGAACGTGCACGCCGGTCACCGGCTTGTGTCAGGAAAACCGGGCTAACTGTTTGAATACTGAGTTCATCCAGATCTGTGCCCGCCAGTGTCTGCCGGATCAGTTGGCTATGCGCAGCATTCGTCTTGTTAGGATGTTTATCCAAGAGGCTTGCGAATTCATCCAGCGCGGACTTGTTAGGCGCTGTCCAGAATAAATCTGCCGCAGGTGTGGAAAAATCGATATCCAGCCAGGTTTTTAGTTTTTCATCAGCAAAGCTGACCGGCTTGGACTGATGCTGCGTGTAAGCCCACCAGTCGCTACGGTGAGTCAGAAAATTATAGAGTGCCTTACGCACGTTAGCCAGGCCACCGCATAAATCGAATAACAGATCAATGTCGTCTGCGAGTTGCCCATCCGGTTGTCCGGTAGCCCGGGCGAAGAGTGCATCCCAGGCTTGTTCATAAAGCAGCCCGGTGGCATCGGCAAGTTCAAAGCCAGGGGGTAGCCCGGATTCCAAAGGGAAGCGTTGTAATAAGTCCTGGCAGAAACCATGAAAGGTTGAGGTGCGTAGAGGCTGTTCATTGAGTAGTAGTTTTTCATATAAGTTACGGGCTTGGTTGCGAGTCTCTGCGTCTGGCTGTTCACCCAGTGACGTAAGCAGGTGGTCCAGCGCTGCATCGCTCGCTTGTAGTAATGCTTTTAATTGGTCTAACAGACGCTGTTGCATTTCTCCCGCCGCTTTGCGGGTAAAAGTTAAAGCAAGGATGCGGCCGGGATCTGCACCCGCGAGTAACAGCCGCGTAAGCCGTGTAACCAGCATCCAGGTCTTTCCGGTGCCGGCAGAGGCGAGCACGCAGGCGCTGAGCTGAGGGTTTGCAGCATCGAGCGCGCTATTATTTGGCATTGCTCTGCCAGCTGTCACGGCGGCAAATGCCGTCAAATTCACAGTATCTACAGACGCCCGGATCACCCCAGGCGGGTAATGGTTGTCCTTGCGCCATGGAATCATTAAGGTGTAATAAGCGCTGTTTTATTACGCTGACCAGTTGCTGCAGCGCAACGCCTTCCAGGCTGACATTGCCGTAGACTCTGTTTTTATCGAACTGTATATATTCAACCCGGCTGACATCCGCTTCACTGAGCAGGGCATAACTGGGTAACTGTACGGCTTCACCTTGGTGTACGGCGTCAAGGTTCGGTGTGACGCCGGTTTTGTAGTCGAGGATGGCTTGTTGGCTTCCGCATTGATCGATGCGGTCAACGCGGCCTTTGACGCTTATGCCCGGTGCTAGTTCCCGCTGCATACGTTGCTCGACACTGTGCGGCTGCCAGTTTTTATCGCGTTCGATGGCCCAGCTTATGTATTCAGGTAGGTACGCAAGCCAACGTTTCAACCAGCCACGCGCAGCAATGTTGTCTGTAACGGCTGGTTGAAAGACAGTGTGTGATATACGGGTAAGCAACTGAAGTGCCGGTTCGCGTTCAGTCTCGGTAAGCGGGCCTTGCCAGGGGCCAGGAAGGTTTCTGGTTTTGCCGTGAAAGGCTTGCAGGATCCGGTGTACGTATTCGCCGTAATCGGATTTCTCAAGTGCCTCGCGGATATCTTCCTGCGCACTCAAGTGTAATACATCAGCGGCAAAAAACCGGTAAGGGCAATCGACAAGCCGCTGATGCGTACTTGCAGTCCATTCTTTTGGCAGTAACGCACGGCTGATATTGGGCGCTGGCCGCTTTGTCACAGATTCATTCGCAGCTGTTAACGCGTGCTCAGGGTGTAATCTCAGTGCACGTAACAGCTGGCTGAGTTCGAGATCTTGCAGCGATTCTTGATAGGCAAGCGTGTGGAAAGTTTCGAGTAATTCCAGCCAGGGAGCCGGTGTGATCGGCTCACCATTATTTTCATCGCAACAGGTAAGTAAAATGTGTGGAGCCGCTTCCAGGGCACAGCGAAACTGGTGTAGCTTTAAATTGAGTGTGTCCTGCCAGGTCACCAGCCCCAATTCAGAGCGTACTGCCTGGTTAAAAAAAGCCTGGCCTCCTGCCTTACCGGGCAATAGATCAGCCGTGCAGCCAGCAATAATAACCGCATCAAAGTGCCGCAGTGTGCATTGCGCCATGGTCATCAGTTGAATAGTGCTTTGGCTGGCGGCGGGTTGGAAAGTATAACGTTCCAGTGTGCGGCCCAGCCAGCCACGGAATTCCTCCCAATTCAATCTTGTGCCACACGCTTTAGCCGCGGTATGCAGTGCTTGCAATTCATCCAGGATTCTTTGGCCCGCCGGATCCGTTTCAAAATGCACGTCGATACCCAGTTCCTGCACACTATGGATAACCGCGGCTGTGTAATCGGAAACCGGGTGTTCACCCCGTTGTAAACAACGCAGCGGTTCGGCGGCGTGATCCAGCCGGTTGAGCATTTGCTCGATATCACGCCGGGTTGTCTCGCTCCAGTCCGGTAAACGGTCGGCGCGTAACGCCAGGTGTTTGCGGTACCTTTCCAGGCCGCGGGCAATATTTTCATGCAAGACGATATCCTGCTCAAAGCGCCTGACTATTTGCAAATGATCCTGGCGGTTTTCAAACAGGCAGATAAAGGGCGATTTCAGAACGTCCAGCAGTGGGCTGTGGGAAAAATCTTCTTCGACCGCTTCCAGCCAGCGTTCAAGTACCGCTGCCGAGCTGGTCGTTGACAATGCCCAGCCCCCCGAATCCTGGAGCACAATGCCTGCGCGTTCCAGCAGGGCGCGAATTCGCCGGGCCAGTCTGCGGTCTTCGCTAATAATGCCTATGCTGTGTTTATGATCCAGTAGCCAGCGCCGGATCTGCAGTGTAATGGCCTCCGCTTCTTGTTCGGCGCTACGGGTGTGAAGCGTTGTTAAGCGGTGTTTTAGCGGGCTGGTTATGTGTTGCTGGGCAAAGCTATTCGCGCGTTCCC
This sequence comes from uncultured Gammaproteobacteria bacterium, assembly GCA_964409635.1. Lineage (GTDB taxonomy): Bacteria > Pseudomonadota > Gammaproteobacteria > DSM-19610 > DSM-19610 > CAYPEL01. The sequence goes on from CAYPEL010000018.1 coordinate 18,217, forward strand.
GAAGTGGCCGCTTGGTGGTATCAAACACACAGTCCAGGAACTGGCTGACCGCAGTGGGTTGGTGGTCGATGATAGATGTTTTTGCATTTAAGGTGTGGATTAATCGGGCGTACGGGTTATCCGGGTTGTTTTTAATCTGCTCGATAGAGCCTTGTAATAGTAATCGCGCCTGCCCCTGGCCCAGCAATTGGCGCAGCCAATCAATAGAGGATGAAGCGTATTCTTCAAAACCGATTAGCCAGAGTGTTTCAGCTTTATTTCTGGTTTCGAGGCTGCTTGCCTGGAGCTGCAGGCAAGCCGTCGCCGCATCGAGAACACTGTCGTCCTGTAGTTGCTGGCGCCAAGCCTTCCATAAAGTGAATACAATACGGGCTTCGTCTGAGAAGGGTGCGGGTTCGTCTGCTCCGATACCGTAACCCGCGCGCAGCAGGGCTTTAAACTGATCCAGATTATCCAGCGGTGTGTGCGCCAGGGTTAACTCTGCAAACAAGGACAATAGTTCGCTGGTGAGTAACCAGGGATCATAGGTGTTGAACAGGTTTTTTGCGCTACGGATGGCCTCGACCAGCACCAGTTCCTGTGCGGCCTGGCTCAGTACGGGTTGTGGTATAGCAACCGATGTAGATAACCATTCGTTGATGGTTTGTATCACCGGCCCGAGCAGGGCTTGGTAACCCGACTGCTGGGCGTGAAAAAGCAATGCATGCCGCAAAGCGGGTGCGCTGTTCAGCTCAGGTATTAGAATCCGGCAGTGCGAGAGGTTTGGTAATGAGCCGCTGTGGTGATCGAGTATACGGCGTGAGACTGCCGTGAAGGCGTTTTCAGAACTGGGTATTAATTCAACCGTTATATCCATTTAGGGTATAGCTAAAGGCTGTAGAAGTGGATTTGATGCCGCAAAAGGGTGCTGGCGCATACAGATTTATTCTCCCGGAACTTTTCGCGGCATCAATCTTGCTCCTGCTGTGGTTACACGCGCTCGCGAAGCGCAGGTTTTGAAACAAAGTTTATTTTTCCAGTAGATCGAGTTTTCCTTGCTTGCCATTCCATTCGTCTGCGTCAGCAGGGGCTGCTTTCATCTGGGTAAGGACAGGCCAGTTTTGTGACAGCTCTTCGTTCAGTGCCAGGAATTGTTCCTGGTCGCTGGGCAGATCATCTTCCGGGAAAATAGCTTCAGCCGGGCATTCAGGCTCGCAGAGGGTGCAATCAATACATTCTTCCGGGTCAATGACCAGGAAGTTCGGGCCTTCATGAAAGCAATCCACCGGGCAGACTTCAACACAATCTGTGTACTTGCACTTAATGCAGTTTTCACCGACAACAAACGTCATAGCTGGCTCCTAGAATTGAAGAGGGCATTATACATAAAGATTCTTTATTGGTGCGTGCAATTTACGCAACTTTAATAGTCACCAGGCAGGTCGCCGGAAGGCTATTGCATACCTGTTTGAGCGGATGGAGGCTAGGTTATGAAAATCAGGGGAAATAGGATGAATTGTTATTGATGGATAATTGATAGTTGTCAATAAGCTGGAATCAGTTTAGGTTTTTTCTGATAAGAAAGACCCGGTCTTATTTTCAAAGCGCAGCGTGACGAATTCGACCCCTAGTCTGTAAACTCCCCTGGAATTTTCCGGTTGGCAGCGAACTACTTTGCCTATTGCCTGGAGTTTGTTGTTATACAGTTTCAGTATCTGCTCAGGTGCAAGGTTCAGCTGGCAGCGCAACTGCAGTCCATTGGGTGACAGGTCATCGATGCTGGCCGTGTATGTATTATTTTGTGGCCAAGCCGTAACGATATTGATTTTACTGTTATGGGGGATTCTATGAATACTGCGTTTGCCTTGACCCTGCAAATGGCTTTTAGCTTGAAGCTGCAGGGGGCTCCGACAGGAACTGCATGACGGGTTATGGGTGTTTCTATTAAAGCCCGATTGCCTGGTTTGGCAAAATGGACACTTGGAAAAACGCACACCAGCTTCATTCTGTGGGGCTTGAGAGCGAGTGTCTGTTGCCTGGTTTCGTAGCTTACGAAGGCGCGATTTTAACTGCTGATCATAAACCATGCGTTTGTGTTTATTGGTGAGTGTTTTGTAGGCTTGGTTCAGTAAAGCTGCATTACTTTCATCTCCGCCAAGGTCAGGATGCATACGTAGTTTTTGCATCAATGTGCGGTAGCTGGCGCGGATAATTTCTTCCGGCGCATCGGGCTGTACTTGCAAGAGCCTGTAGAGATTGCGTTTGTTATCCATCATGTTGCGAAATTCGATTTAGTCCAGATTTATTAGTATCGGATATTTTTAAAACAAATTAAGTGAGCGATAAGTGCTGCCTATCGGTTAGCCACAGCGGAATTTGCTGGTTTAGTGCCAAATTGGTGTTTTTTTACCCGATTTCTCGGTGTTTAATGACATTAATACTCATTTAGGTTTCTTCCTCGGGAGAATGCCAATAAAATAGGCAAGCCGGCTAGTGAAGATCCGGGATACCTATCACAGTAGATTCCTCCAGCTTCATGGAGAGTTACAAAACTATTTGGACATGTTAGCTAAGAAGAATGGGACATCAGGTATGCCAGGGCAATGAATGAAGACGATGCAAGGGAGCTGCTGAAGAGCGAACTGGAAAAGTTTTACAGTTTACCCTATGACGAATTGGCCACCCATGTACACCAGCCTTCCGTTATTAAAAATGTCGAATCCAAAGACACCCATTACCAGGTAGAAGTCAAGATAGTCTGGAATCAGCGGTATAAGCAGGATATCTGCATAATAGGCGCAATCCACGATGGTGGCTGGCGGGCGATATTACCTTTGCTCGAAAGTATTATTGTTGGCCCGGATGGTGAAATTAGAAATACTAAGGGAATATAACTGCCGGTGATTCAGTAACACTCAGGTGATTTTCTTCCGGCAGGGCAAACCGGCATAAAGCCTGCTCCCAATAAAACTGTATGCAGATGGCTACAGTTTGACCTCAGTTAAAGCACTTTTCCTAAAGTTGTTCTATGCGTCACAATAAAATAGTATATTGAACTTTATAAATTTATAAAGAACTAATATAATGTAGTAATTATATTGGACTTTACTGGGAGGTTTTTATGGTTTTGGATTTCTTCAGCATGATGGGCGTTATGATGGGTGTGCTGACATTTGGCAGCATTCTCTGGGTGATGAACTGTAAGAAATGTTTTGGTGACAATTAACCCGGAAGGGTATTGTTTACTTGTCCCTGTGTTTATGGTCGAACAACAGGGACAAGCTGGAACTTAACGCTCAAGACCTGCAATAAACCGCGTAAAATCCGGTGATCTTTTTAACAGGCTATCGCCAGCCTGTATCAGCTTATCCACATTTTCAGTCTCGAGGTAAAACGTCGTTGGCAATTGCTGTAACGCACTGCATTGTGTTTTATCGGCAAGTTTTTCTAGACTAATGTCTACGAAGTACAATTCTACGCCCTCCGTGCACCAGTGCTTTGAGTACGCCGTACGACAGCGCGGAGGCGCGCATGCTGCCACCTGAAAACGCCAGTATGACCAGCAGTTCGTCGGAACGATCCGGGTTATGTTTAATGCAGGTACTAGGGTGTTGGCGGGCATTTAGTTTGAGGCACAGACAAAGTCTCAGCAAGTAAAATCAAGCACTATCCAGATGGCAAATCACGCGTTAATTCTTTAAGCTTATACAGCACATCCAGCGCCTGGCGCGGTGTTAAATTATCCGGATTAAGGCCTTCCATCGCTTCACTTAACGGGTGTGGTGAATTGTCATGAAAGAAATCAATCTGCTGTTGGGCGCCGTTCGCTTTAGTGGCCAGACTGGATTTCTCAAGTTCATTGAGGCGTAATTTAGCCTGCTTCAGAACCCGGCCCGGTACGCCCGCCAGGGCGGCAACCTGCAAACCATAACTGCGGTTGGCTGGCCCAGGCTTTACGTTGTGTAAAAAAACAATTTTATCGCTGTGTTCGATCGCATCGAGGTGTACATTTTCGATGCTTTCCTGTTGTTCGGCCAATTGTGTCAGTTCGAAATAATGTGTGGCAAACAAGGTGCCGGCGCCTATTTCTGACAAACGTTCGGCGACAGCCCAGGCCAGGGATAAGCCATCATAGGTGCTGGTACCACGGCCGATTTCGTCCATCAACACCAGGCTGTTTGCCGTCGCATTATTTAAAATATTGGCGGTCTCGGTCATTTCCACCATGAAAGTCGAGCGGCCACCCGCTAGATCGTCACTGGCGCCGATGCGTGTGAATATCCGGTCGACCGGTCCGAGGGTTGCGCTGTCGGCCGGTACAAAACTGCCCATGCAGGCCAGCAGAACGATCAATGCGTTCTGCCGCATATAGGTCGATTTACCACCCATGTTGGGGCCGGTGATGATTAACATGCGCTGGTGTTCATTCAGCGTCATATCATTGGGCACAAAGGGGGTGGCTGAGACCTGTTCAACAACCGGGTGACGGCCACCGGTAATGTGCATTCCTGGCGCATCAACCAGCACCGGGCGCGCCCAGTTGAGTGTTGCAGCACGTTCCCCCAGCGTGGCAACCACATCCAGTTCCGCCAGGCCTTCCGCACTGTTAGTCAGGGTGTTTAATTGTGCAAGTAATTGTTCGAGTAAATCGTCATACAGGATCTTCTCGCGTTGCATTGCCCGGCTGCGTGCGCTGAGCACTTTATCTTCGTGTTCTTTTAATGCCGGCGTTATGTAACGCTCTACTGCTTTGAGTGTTTGCTTGCGCTGGTAATCGGCCGGCACATTATCTGCCACCGTGCGGCTTACTTCGATGTAATAACCATGCACCCGGTTATAACGGATTTTCAAACCGGTGATACCGGTTCGTTCGCGCTCCCGGGCTTCCATTTCCAAAAGCAGTATGTCGCTCTGTTCAGAAAGGTAACGCAACTCGTCCAGCTCAGCGTCAAAGCCGGGTGCAATAACACCGCCTTCGCGGAGCAGGGCGGGGGGTGTTTCCGGCAAGGCTTTTTTCAGCAGTTTGCAGGTCTTCGGATGCTCCTGAATGGTTTTCGACAGCCGCGTAAGTAGCGGATCATTCTGCGTGCGCAGCGTTGCCTGCAAGACCGGCAGCAGCGCGAGTGAATTGCGTAATGCACTGAGGTCACGGGGGCGGGCGGATTTCAGGGCAATCCGTGACAGGATGCGTTGCAGGTCACTGATGCCCCGCAATTGATCCTGCAGGCTTGAATACAGCTGTGTTTGTAATAATTCATCGATGCATTGCAGGCGCTCAGAAAGAGCCTGGCGATCCCGCAGCGGACGGTGCAGCCAGCGGCGAATCAAGCGGCTGCCCATCGCTGTTACGCACTGATCCAGAATACCCAGTAAGCTGTGTTCGCGTTGTCCGGATTGCGCTTTATCCAACTCCAGATTGCGCCGTGTCGCCGCGTCCAGAATGACGCTGTCTTCATGGCGCTCAATCTGTAAGCCCTTAACGTGGGGCAACGCTGATCGTTGGGTATCCTTGACGTATTGTAACAAGGCGCCAGCCGCCGCTACCGCAACCGGCATGCCTTGCACCCCGAATCCCTCCAGATCATGGGTGGAAAATTGTTCGGTTAGCAGCCGGGTAGCCGTCGCCGTGTCGTAATGCCAGGGTGGTAAGGTATGTAATCCGGTGTAATCTTGCAGTGCGGTCAGTTCCGGACTGTCTTCGCTGATTAATAACTCGGCAGCCTGTAGCCGTTCCAGCTCGGCTTGCAAAGCTTCAGTGCCCTGGAATTCCTGCACCGTGAAACGCCCGGATGATAATTCCAGTGACGCCAGGCCCAGATAAGCCTCGGGGTCGTGTGCCACACAGACCAGTAAATTTTCAGCGCGTCCTTGCAGCAAGGCTTCGTCTGTCAAAGTGCCCGGTGTGAGCACCCGCACCACCTGGCGTTCAACCGGACCTTTACTGGTTGCTGGGTCACCTATCTGTTCACAAATCGCCACCGACTCACCTTGCCTGACCAGACGTGCCAAATACTGATCGGCGGCGTGGTACGGAATTCCGGCCATGGGAATGGCTTCACCGGCCGACTGACCGCGGCTGGTTAAGGTGATATCGAGTAAACGCGAGGCGCGGCGGGCATCCTCAAAAAATAATTCATAGAAATCACCCATGCGGTAAAAAACTAAAATATCAGGGTGTTGCGCTTTGATGCTCAAGTACTGCTGCATCATAGGCGTGTGTTTTTCTAGGTTCATGACGGCTGACATGGTCGCTAGTCTAGCGGAATTAAAAGGGCAGCCACAGCTTGTACATTTTTGCAGGCTTTGCTACCGATCGGACATCGAATAAAAAAGCACCTGCATTGCGGTTGCAATGTCTGCCCATCTATACCACAAAAGTGTCTCGGATTGAGACAGCACACAGGCGTATTTGCGGTTTTCAGAAGCTGCGTGGTTCTTACCGCTTTGCAGTTGGCGCACGTTATACCGAACTAAGGTCGAGGCGGTTGAAGTGGGTCAGGCATCGTTTGATGATCAAGCGCGCGCCCGGTTGATGGCAGAAAATCAGGGCATGCTATCACACGCGAAGTTAGGGCTATCTGGCCTGGATGGGTGGTTGACTATGAGCGATTACCAGAATGCTTTTGGGAAGGCCACAACCCAACGAAGATATTTTATCAGGTCAATGATATAGGGTCACAATATCACTCCGTTATATTTGCAATCTGACCAGCAGTTGAGATTGGCCAAGGCGTCACTAAGTCATTATGAGGAACTGCTGATGTTGGCCGGCCAAGACCGAGTCGCAACTTAAGATAGAACTCGCGCCAACTTTTTATTGTTAATAAATTCGCGAATGGATTTGGCGACATCCTGCGCCAGCTGTGTAGGGATCATTCCAGTTTCTCACCATCCCGACAGTGAATGCTCTGATCGACAGACAGGGAGCAACTATTATTCACTACATCCATGTCATACCCGGCCTTTTAATTTCTTTCTCATCCAGGCAGGATTTCTCCTGCAATCAAGCACGGCGTAAACATAAACGATATCCCCTTCGGTACGATAGTAAATGGCGAAGGGAAAGCGTGTTGACAGCAGTCGATGATAACGGCCAAAACAGACAGGGTGTATACTGGCGTTGATAATCAGCGAATCGATATCTGAATAGAGCGTATCCAGAAATTAGCCGCCAATACCTTCAGCCTGTTTTTCATAAAAATGGAATCCTTCAACAAGATCCTGACTCGCTGACCTGAGAATCCGGACTTTCATCAAAGGTCTTTTTTAATACTACGCCTGGCTGTTGCCCAATCTACAAATTCATCATCGCCACGCTCGATGGCGGCCTCTCTTTCAGCAAGCACTGTCTTGTGCCAGTCAGGCGAAGTCAGACTGTCTGCACGACGACAAAGATCATTCCAGATAGATTCCATTGCCTGGATCTTTTCTTCCGTCGTCATGGTGTCAAGGGGTAAGGAAATGGACATACTTTCTCCCTGTTGATAGTGAGCAAATCATAGCATAATTGGCAGTTTAGCTATTGTACAATTTAAGCCAATAGCTAAAAGTAAAAAGCCCTGCGTGTCTGGGGCAGGGCTTTAAATAAATCAGATGGTTTTACGATGACAAAATCTGTCCCACTGTGTGGCTACCAGAAAATAAACATGCAATCCCCATGATAATGATTGCGTTTTGTCACCGACCCCTATTTATTTTGGGGGGGCAGTTCTACTTGCGAAGTAAGCAGTTATTCATCCAAAATCTCGAATTATTGAAGCGAGGTTTTAGTAATCAGCAATAAATCTGACAGTCCCAATTGTCCGTCTCCTGACGCTGGATATAAGTCTCCGTGTGCAATTTGTTCAGCACTGAGGATAACCTTACCGAGTATGTACCTCTGAGCAAGTAATACATCTGCAGCATTCACTAGCGCATCGAAGTTCAAATCCCCATCAGGCGTTGTAGTAGGAACAGACGACGAATCAATTGGGTTTGATGCAGTACTGATTTCAGATCTATCAGAGTAGCCATCCTGATCCGTGTCTCGATTGTTGAAATCTAAATCTGTCCCAGTGGAATTAGCTACTGGGTCAAATAGGTTGTACACAATGCAATTTCCATCGAAACACTGCTCAAAGTTATCTGAAAGACCATCACCATCCAAATCGCTACCAAGTGAGGCATCAATAATGATTATGTCATGTCCGTTACCGCTATGGCTAATATCGAAACTAATCTGTAGTGAAACGACAAATTTGGCAAACACCTGTTGCACCAAGATATCGCGAGCGATACGTTAACCGAACTGCAGCCGCAACCAGATGATATCCGCGCAGATAATTAACTAGAAACCCTGTAATATGGGCCATGCTGTCAAGATCATCCGTTCACAGTTCGATGGTCTTCGATAATTTCTGCATCATAATCGAATCATTTACCCGGCTGCACAATAATAGCGGCTGAAAAAAGGTGTCTATGGATAATTCAGGCACGACAGGCACAAGACAAGAGTGGGAGGCTCTCAAGTCTATCGTCCTCATCGGCAACCACCTCCCACGGCAGTGTGGTATCGCCACGTTCACCACTCACCTGCTTGAATCGATTGCTTTGAATGTACCGGACAAGGCCTGTTGGACGATCGCAATGAACGACCGGCCAGAAGGCCATTCCTACCCGTCTCAGGTGCGCTTCGAGATTAACCAGAACCAACTGAACGAATACAGTCTCGCGGCCGACTTATGCAACCTTAACCAGGTGGATGTGGTTTGCCTCCAGCATGAATATGGTATTTTCGGAGGCAAGCGTGGCAGCTTTATCATTGAGCTGTTGCGTGATCTCAAGATGCCGGTCGTGACGACGTTGCACACGATCCTGAAAGACCCGAACCTTCAGGACCGGCACATCATGGTGCAACTTGCCGAGCTTTCTGATCGGCTGGTGGTGATGAGCGAACGCTCAGTTGAATTTCTGCGCGATATCTACCAGGTGCCGGAGGAGAAGATCGTCCTCATACACCACGGCATACCTGACGTGCCGTTTGTTGAGTCTGCTGCCTACAAGGACAAGTTCGGTGTCACTGGAAAGCAGATTATCCTGACATTCGGCCTGCTGTCGCCGGGCAAGGGTATAGAGGTGGTCATCGATGCCCTGCCGGAGATCGTGAAGGCCCACCCGCAGGCCATCTATATGGTGGTAGGCGCTACCCACCCGCATCTTAAGGCGGAACAGGGGGAGGATTACAGAAACAGCCTTTACCTGCGTGCAAAAGAGCTTGGCGTTTCGGACTACATCGTTTTTCATGATCGTTTTGTTGCCGATGAAGACCTGCTGGCGTTTATCGGGGCGGCGGATATTTATGTCACGCCGTACCAAAATGAGGCGCAGATTATTTCCGGTACGCTTGCCTATGCGCTTGGTATGGGCAAAGCGGTAGTGTCCACGCCCTACTGGCATGCCCAGGAGTTGCTTGCCGATGGTCGGGGCAGGCTGGTTCCGTTTCGGGATGCAGCCGCCCTGGCGCGGGAAGTCATCGACCTGCTGGATCATCCTGATGAGTGCCGCGCCATCCAGGAGAGGGCCTATCAATACGGCCGCAAAATGATCTGGAGCAATGTGGGCCGTCTCTATCTCGACACCTTTGCCGCAGCCAAGCGGCAGCGATTGCGGAAGATTATACCCGAGCGTCTGGAGGCGCTTGGACTGCGGCAGCAACAGTTGCCGGAGATCAAGCTGGATTATTTACGCCGAATGACCGATGGCACCGGGTTGTTGCAACATGCCAAGTACACGGTTCCAGACCGGACCCACGGCTACTGCGTGGACGATAATGCCCGTGCGCTGATTGTTGCCGTTACGCTACAGGATCTCCAGCCGCTGGACACATCATTGAGTGACCTTGCTGCCGTTTATCTCAGCTTTCTGGGCCACGCCTTCAACAATCAGACCGGTCGCTTTCGCAACTTCATGTCCTATGATCGTAACTGGCTTGAGGAAGCAGGATCGGAAGACTCACACAGTCGCGCGCTGTGGGGGCTGGGTGTAGCCGTGGCATTGGGTCGGGACAGGGGACAGGTGGGATTTGCAGTCGACCTGTTTCATCGTGCGCTGGATGCAGTTGAACACTTCGCCTACCCGCGGGCGATTGCCTTTGCCATTATTGGCATTCATGCCTACCTGAGTCGTTACAGCGGGGACAGCCGTGCAAAACGGATGCGCAAGCTACTTTCGGATCGGCTCATGCAGCAGTTCAGGGACTTCGCCACCGAAGACTGGCCCTGGTGTGAAAAGACCCTGACCTATGACAATGCCCGGCTGCCACAGGCCTTGTTGCTGTCGGGGCAGTGGCTTCCCAACCGCGAAATGTTGGAGACGGGGCTGCGCGCCCTCGACTGGTTGAAGCAGGTTCAAACCGACGGCAAGAACCATCATTTCGCCGCCATCGGCAATCATGGCTGGTTTCCCAAGGACAGCAGCAAGGCGCGATTTGATCAACAACCCATTGAGGCGGCCGCGATGGTGGACGCCTGTATCGAGGCATTTAACTGTACGCGGGATGAGGAATGGGTCGCCTATGCTTACCGCTGTCTCAACTGGTACCAAGGGGAAAACGATCTGGGAGTACCGCTCTGCGATTACGCTACCGGTGGCTGCCGGGACGGACTGGAAGCGCAGGGCGCAAACGAAAATCAAGGGGCAGAGTCGACGCTTTGCTGGCTCATGACGTTGCTCGCCGTCTACAACCACCGTGGTTGGGATCGGGTGACACCGGGGGAAGAGCAGCCTGCCCAGGTTGATGTTCAGAAAGCGTCGTAGGCATAGCGACGCCGGCAATTCCCTACCGTACTGTCATTAGACAGGATTGCTGGAAGTCCGCGTCAACCTGTCCATCAGCTGTGGAATCGGCAAGGTTGCTATGCCGCAGCGTTGATCGCCCGAGGCATACGGAATGATCAATTCGTCCTGGCAGATGATGGCGCCGCAAGTATAAATTACGTTCGGGACGTACCCCTCCCGCTCGTGCGCATTCGGCACCAGAATCGGCTCCTCAATTCGGCTGATGATGCGGGTCGGATCTTCCAGATCCAGCAACTCGATGCCGAGGCTGTAGGTGCGCAGCGGGCCAACCCCGTGGGTCACGACCAGCCAGCCTTCAGGCGTCTCGATGGGTGAGCCACCGTTCCCCATCTGCATGAATTCATAAGGGAACTCGGGTTCCTGCAGAATTTCCGCCTGTTGCCAGAAGTGCAGATTGTCCGAGAACATGATCGCGTTGTTCTCGCCATCTTGGCGTGACAGCATCACGTACTTCCCCCGGATCTTTCTCGGGAACAGGGCCATTCCCTTGCCCTGTACCTGGGCGCCGTTCAGCGTAATGACCTTGAACGAGAGGAAGTCGCAGGTCTCGATGAGTTGCGGCAGAAT